>DATAVO010000206.1:0-29801 GCA_036267695.1 Frankiaceae bacterium | reverse complement strand
AGGATCGGGAACTGGTCGCTGAGCTCGAACGGCAGGTGCGAAAGGCCCACGTACGTCGGGGGATACGTGCCCAGCGACTTGGCCGCGGCGACGGTCTGCGGCGTGTAGAACTGCGACGTGTAGTAGATGAACTGCGGGGTCCAGCCGATGTCCTTCATCGCCTGGATCTCCGGCGCGATGCTCTGGCCCTCGAACTCATACAGCCCGATGGTGCCGGTGCTCTTGAGCTGCTCCATGTAGGGCCGGTAGTTGTTGACCGAGGCCGGCTTCTCCTGGATGGCCGTGACCTTCACGCCGTTGTCGGTCAGCGCCTGCGCGGTGCGCTTGCCGATCGGGACGAGCGTCGCGATGTTGCTGCTGCCGACGCCGATGCCCTTCTTGGCATCGGGGTAGGCGTTGATCAGCAGCCGCAGCGGGCCGTAGCCGAACTGGGTCGGATCGGACGGGGCTGCCTTCACCTGAAGCGGCGCGTTGGCCGCGGCGACGGAGACGTCGTAGCCCGGAATCTGCGCCAGCTTGCAGGCCAGGCGCGGCTTGACGCTCGCATCGTCGATCGCGTTGCCGCCACCGACGAGCATGAAGTCCTTCTGGCAGGCGCTCGTCACGGCCTGGCCGACGTTGAAGAGCTTCGCGTCCCACTTGTCGATCACGATCTTGCGGCCGTTGATTCCGCCGGCCGCGTTGCACCACTTGGAGAATCCGTCGGCAGCGTCGAAGAACTCCTGCTCGAGTCCAGGAGCGACAGTGTTGCCCGGGTCGGCGAGCACCCCGATGCGGATCTCGGTGTTGGTCAGGCCACGCGCGGTTGGTCCGCTCGGCGTGCCCGGGCCGCAGATGGCTTTCAGCGTGCCGAAGTCTCCGGGGCCCGCAGCAGCCGAGGCGGAGGCGCTCGTCGCCGGGGCGCTGCTCGACGGCGTGCTCGATCCGCCGCTGGAGGAGGAGCGGCCGCAGCCGGCGGTGACGAGCCCTAGTACCGCGGCGGCACTCACCGCTGCGATCCGGGCCGACCGGTGACGAGCGTTCACCATTGACTCCTCGAGTGGAGAGCAGAGAGGCCGGGATCGGCCCCTGAACGACGCCGAGCCGCGTTTAAATCACGGTGTGATCGGCGGGCACAGATTACGGTGTGATTAATCGAGAGCGCAAGGGGCCGCGCCGGGTCGGCGGGCCGGTGCCTCGGTCCTACCTTGGGTCTGCCTAGGGTGGCTTCATGAAGGTGCTCGTGACCGGAGCGTCGTCCGGCATCGGTGCGGCGACGGCTCTTGCTTTTGCCTCCGCCGGCCACACTGTCGGTGTCTGCGCGCGTCGCGCCGATCGGCTCGAGGAGGTGGCGAAGGCCTGCGGGCCGGACACCCTGAGCTGGGTTGCGGATCTGTCCGACCTCGATGCGCTCGACGCTTTCGCGCAGACGGTGGACGACGCGTTCGGCGGGCTCGACGTCCTGGTGAACAATGCAGGCGTCCCCAAGCGCCGGCGCACGCAGGCGATGGCCGGCGCGGATGCCGAGAGCGTCATGGCGATGAACTACTTCTCACCGGTGCGCCTGACGCTCGCCTTCCTGCCGCGGATGATTGCGCGCAGCAGCGGCGAGATCATCAACGTCTCCTCGATGGGCGTGCACTCGGCCGCGTTCGGGGTCGGCGCCTACGCCGCGTCCAAGGCCGCGCTGGAACTGTTCACCGAGTCGCTGTACCTGGAGCTCACGAAGACCCGCGTGCGGGCGCGCTTGTTCGTTCCCGGCACGACGCGTACCGAATTCAGCGACGACAAGCCCGACAACGAACCGGCGATGAGGCGCGACCCGAAGGCGGCCTCGGCGCAGGACGTCGCCGCCGCACTCGTCGCCTCGGTCGGGCGGGACGAGTTCGTCAGCTATGCCACCGAGCGCGACGCGAAGACCTCGGCCGCCAAAGCTGCGGATCCGAACGCGTTCCTGGCCAACGCGCGTCAGGCGCTCAGCGCCCTGCTCTAGCGGCGCTGGATCAGCTGGCTGTTCGAGGAGACGGCGCAGACGCCGCTGCGGTCATACAGCTGTGCCTGCGAGACGCCGATGCCCGTCACGAGCCCGAGCCGGCTCTCACCGACGACCGCGATCCAGTCATCGCGCGGCGGCCGGACCAGGTGCAGGTTGAGGTCAGGGTTGATGCCGGTGATCTTGTGGGCGTCGAATGTCGCCCCGATGAGATTGGTGAAGTCGGCGGCCACGCTCAGCTTCTGGAGGGGTGACGGCACCTCGCCGGGGACGACCGGTTCGTTCAGCCGGACCCACGTCGCGTGCACGCCTTCGGGTCCGCCCGGCCGGGGGAAACGGCGTAACTCGATGGCGTCGAGGAAGCCGGGGAGCCCGGCGATCCCGCGCAGCCAGGTGGCTTCCAAATCCTCCGCCCACGGCAGCTCCGGGCCCGGGTCGGCCGCGTCGAGCATGCCGGGAAGGTCGGTGAGATCCTCGTCGCGCAGCCGCAGCGCGCGGGTCCTGGCGTGCTCCACATCGCCGACCCGCAGCACCGCGTCGACGATCTGAATTTTCTTGCCCTCGCGCGCGATCTCGGTGCTCACCGTCAGCCGCGGGCCGATCGGGACGGGCCGGAAGAGGTCGTGTGTGAGCCGGGCGATGCTCATCGGGACGAGCGTGGGCGTTTGCTCTATCGCGCGGGTCAGCAGCGCCTGCACGGGCCCGCCGTGCTGATGCTCCGGGTTCCACCCGCCCTGGGTGCGAAGCGTCGCGACATACCCGTCGCCGTCCGGGAAGTAGAGCGCCCTGTCGTCGTCCATCTCCCTCATCATGCCAACCCGCAAGATCAACGCTGCCATGATGTTGGTCTGAGTCGGATGATCATGCTTATTCCATGATCATGGCAGCGTTGATCTTGTTAGTAGCCGGGGAAGACGCGGCGCAGGTCGTCGAGGGTGAGGTTGCCGGAGACCTCGACGGCGTCGGGCGTGTACTGCGGCGTGAGCCGGCCTCCGAAGAGCCGGACCGCCGATTCCAGCGGCCCGGTGAAGGTCGCGGTCGCCTCGCCGGGGCCGCTGACCAGTTGCACCCGATCCTGGACGTGCAGGGCGTAGCCGGCGTCGCGCAGGTTGATGACCGCCGGTGACGCGAGTGCGTCGGCCTTGCCGGTGAAGCCCAGCAGGAAGCCGAGGCCACCCGCGAAATGCTCGGCGAGCACCGTCGCGGTCGACTCGCCGATGACGGCCGCCGGATCCAGGCCCACCCGTACGTCCCAGCCGTGCTGTGCCGCCTCGTTCAGCCGCATCGCCAGCACCGGGCCAAGCGGGAGCGGATCGGGAAGGAAGCCGAGGTCGATCACGAGACTCTCGCGCTGCTCGGACGGCAGCGCTTCGAGGGCCGCCACCAGGGCTTCGTCATGCTCGAGGAAACCGCTCGCCTGATCGGCCGGCGCCATCGCATTCCAGCGGTCCCAGACCTGCTGGTTGAACTCATCCGGTGGCGGCGGGGTGGCGTCGAATGTCGCCTGATAGCCGGCCAGGGCGATCTCCGCGCCGCTGCCCAGATGCGAGAGCACCTGCGCGGCGGTCCATTCCGAGGCGCCGGACGGGCCGGAGAGTTCGGCGTCGGACAGTTCGCGGACGATGTCGGCGAGGGCGTCGTGCTCGGCGCGCAGCGCCTCGATGGTGCGGTCGGTCAGACTGCGGTCGGTCACAGCGGTCAGGTCAGCGGTCATGTAGTCGTCAGCAATGCATGAGCCCGCATTCTTCCGATCTCGCTGAGGTGCGGTACCCGGCTGCAGGCTTACGGTTGGGCGGGCCGCTCGGCCGGGCGCATCGGCGACAAGGGAGTCGACATGATCAACCACCAGGTGCGCTTGGCGTCCCGGCCCCTAGGCCTACCCACCGACGAGAACTGGCAGTTCACCGAAGAAGAGGTGGCCGATCCGGGCGACGGCGAGTTCGTCGTCAGGATCAGCCACATCTCGCTCGATCCGGCGATGCGCGGCTGGATGAACGCCGGCCGCTCCTACATCCCGCCGGTCGAGGTGGGTGAGGTGATGCGCGGCGGGACCGTCGGCCAGGTCGTGCACTCCCGCCATCCCCGGTTCGCCGTCGGCGACGACGTCTACGGCGCGCTGGGCGTGCAGGAGTATGCGACCTCCGACGGCACCGGTGTGCAGAAGATCGACGCCTCGCGGGTGCCGCGCACCACCTACCTCGCTGCGCTCGGCCTGCCGGGCATGACCGCCTACTTCGGCCTGCTGGACACCGGTGAGCTCGCCGACGGCGAGACGGTCGTCGTCTCCGGTGCGGCCGGTGCGGTGGGCAGCCTGGTCGGGCAGATCGCGAAGCTCAAGGGCTGCCGGGTCGTCGGCATCGCCGGGGGAGCGGCCAAGTGTGCCTGGCTGACCGACGAGCTGGGCTTCGATGCGGCCATCGACTACAAGGCGCAGAACGTCGCGAAGGAGCTGCGCGCCCTCTGCCCGCAGGGGATCGACGTCTACTTCGACAACGTCGGCGGTGAGATCCTGGACGCCGCTCTCACCCGGCTGGCGCGTGGCGCGCGCATCGTGATCTGCGGCGCGGTGTCGCAATACAACGCGACGGAGGCGGTGCGGGGCCCGGCAAACTACCTGTCGTTGCTGGTGTTTCGGGCCTCGATGAAGGGCATGGTCGTCTTCGACTACGCCGATCGCTACGGCGAGGCGGCGGTGGAGATGGCCGGATGGCTGGCCGACGGACGCCTGATCTCGCGCGAAGACGTCGTCATCGGTGACATCCGGGCGTTCCCGCAGACGCTGCTGAAGCTCTTCAAGGGGGAGAACACCGGCAAGCTGGTGCTCGCACTAGAAAGCTGAGCCGGCTCAGCGCAGCATCGCGCCGCCGTCGACGCTGATCACCTGACCGGTGATCCACGATGAGTCGTCGGAGGCCAGGAACGCGACGGCCGCGGCGATGTCGTCGGGGGTGCCGAGGCGCGCGCTGCGGGTGACGCCGAGGGCCATGTCGCGAAACTTGGGGTCGAGCGAATCCCGGATCGTGTCGGTCAGCACCAGGCCCGGAGCCACCCCGTTGGCCCGGATGCCTTGCTTGCCCCAGCGGCTCGCAATGTGGCGGATGAGGCCGCCCAGACCGCTCTTCGCCATGGCATACGCGGGCCGCTCGGGCTCGCCGGCGAAGGCCGCCGCCGAGCTGGTGAAGACCAGTGCGCCGCCGCCGCGTTCGAGCAGCTTCGGGATGGCGTGCCGGGCGCACAGCAGATGGCCGCGCAGGTTCACGGCGATGGTCCTGTCGAAGACCTCCAGCGGGATCGCTTCGGCATCGCTGTCCTGACCGATGGTGTCCGGCGAGAGGTCCGCGGCGTTGGCGTGCAGCACGTCGAGGCCGCCGTACTGCTCAAGGGTCAACGCGACCGCAGCGGACACCGACTCCTCCGAGCGCAGGTCGATCGCGGTCGCCGTGGCCGCCCCGCCGGCGCTGCGGATGCTCTCCGCGACCTCGGCCGCCGATGCGTCGTTGAGATCCGCGACCACCACCGACGCACCCTCCGCGCCGAGACGTTTGCACGTCGCCGTGCCGATCCCGCCGGCACCTCCCGCTACCAGCACGACCTTGCCGCTCAGACCTCGCATCAGGACCGGGTCCCCTTTCCGCTCTTCTTTCGCATGGCCAGTTTCTTGCCGGCGACCTGATCGGCGATCCCGGCAGCGAACAGCTCGATGAGCCCATCAAACGCCGCGTCGGGATCGGCCACCCAGTCGATGGTCTGGACGAGCTCGAGACTGACGAATCCGTGCACCAGGGCGGCCAGTTGCGCGGTCGCGACGGGCAACTCCTCGTCGGTGAGCCCGAAGGAGGCCAGCACCGCATAGCCGGCCTCGCCGACGCGCCGGCCCTCGCGGCGAGTGTCCTCATCGCCGGTCAGCGTTCCCTGCGCGAGGTAGCGGGCGGAATGCTCCTGGGCGAAGGAGCGATAGGCGTTGGTGAGCGCGTGCAGCCCCTCGATGCCGGACTTGCCCATGACCGCGGCCCGTACCGCATCGGACAGCTCGGCAAGCATCCGCGACCGCAGCTCGCGGCGCAGCGCGTCGAGGCTTTCGACATGGCGATAGAGCGACGGCGGGCGCACTCCGAGGTCGGCGGCGAGCGCCGCCATGGTCAGGCTTTCCCAGCCGTTCGCAGCCACCAGACGCTCAGCAGCGGCCAGCACCTGATCCGGGTCCAGCCGCTCGACGCGGGCGGTGACCATCCGATCCTCCCCAGAAAACGCCACAGCGACTGACCCCTTGCAAATCTGCTACGGATCGTAGCAGGATGCGCTGCTACGGCCCGTAGCTCAAGGGCTACGGACGTTTTTCGAAGGGCGGAGCTCGTGTCAAGACGACGTTGTCTTGCGATTGCAGTACTCGCACTCGTAGTCGGAATGGGTGGTACAGCGGCCTGCGGTCGCAGCAGCGACTCGAAGGCAGTGGCGTCCTCGGGTCCCTCGACAAGTGCGTCAGCCGGCGCGCCGGCCAGTTCAGCGGCGGCGCCCGGTCCAGGTGACTTCGGCAGCCTGAAGGCGATCTGTGGGCCTGGTGACGCGACCGGCGCGACGGCGCGCGGCGTGACCGACACCGAGATCCACGTCAGCACCATGGGCGATCCCGGCAACACTGTGATCCCCGGCGCCGGGCAGGAGTCCTTCGACGTCGGGCAAGCTTTCGTCAACTGGTGCAACGCCGCCGGCGGCATCAACGGACGCAAGATCGTGCTGACCAAGCGCGACGCCAAGCTGTTCAATGTCGCGGCCCAGGTGATCAACGCTTGCCAGAGCGACTTCATGCTCGTCGGCAACGCCAACCCGCTCGACTCCGCCGAGGTCAAGCCGCGGCTCGCGTGCAACCTGGCGCAGATCCCGGCCTATGCGAGCTCTCCGGAGGCGGCCGCGGCAGGCCAGCAGGTCGTCATCGACAGCTCGGTGCCGCAGGTCGCCGCCGGCGCCTGGCGGGCGTTGGCGAAGGCGTATCCCGCGGCGTTCCAGGCGATCTCCATGATCACGGTCAACGGCGGCGGGCTCGACACGTTCGCCGAGCGCCAGCAAGATGCGCTGACCTCGATCGGCTTCAAGGTCGTGAACTTCCAGAAGGCTCCCATCACGGGGCCCTCCAACTGGCGTCCGTACGCGGAGAACGCATCGCAAAGTGGCGCCAAGGCGCTGATCACGCTCTCACCCGAAATCAGCGCGTTCGTCCGCTCGCTGGATGACATCGGCTACAAGCCGCAGGTCCTCCCGCTCGGCGTGCAGAACTACAACGCCAGCACGATCGCCCTCGCCAAGAGCGGCATCCTCCCGCCGACATACGTGAGCACCACGTACTGGCCCTTCGAGGCGGCCGGCCAGAGCGCCGCTGTCCGCCAAGAGATCGCCCTGATCAAGACGACCAGCAAGCTGGCCCCGGATTTCGCCCACCAGCAGGCGCTCGACGCCTGGCTGCTCTGGGCGGTGTCGGCAAAGGCGTGCGGCTCGAACCTGACCGGCGCCTGCGTCATCCAGCATGCCGGCAGTGAGAAGGGCTGGACCGGCGGCGGGATCATCGCGCCCGTCGACACGCACGTCGGCCCCGGTGAACTCTCGCAGTGCTTCACGCTGCTGAAGGCCACCCCGTCCGGCTTCGTGCTCGCACCCGAAATCACCAAGCCCAACAAGGACATTTTCAACTGCGACCCCGCAAATGTCGTCACCGTTTCCAACACCCACACGGGAGCCTGAGCATGGCCGGACCACTGGACGGACGGGTGGCCCTGGTCACCGGAGCCAGCAAGAACATCGGCAAGGGCATGGCCCTCGAGGTCGCCGCTGCCGGGGCGCTGACCTACGTCACCGCACGCACGCTGGATGACGTGCCAGGCGCGATCGGCAGCCTTCGGCAGACCGTCGCCGAGATCGAAGCGGCCGGCGGGAAAGCCGTGGCGATGGCGTGCGATCACACCGACGACGCCAACGTCGAGGCCGTCTTCGACCACATCCGCCGCAACGAGGGCCGCCTCGATCTGGTGGTGAACGTCGCCTCGCCGGACTTCTCCGAGATGGTCGGCGTGCCGTTCTGGGAGATCCCCTTCCGCCACATCAGCGCTTGCCTCGACATCGGCCCGCGTTCGGACTACGTGACGACCGCGCTCGCCGCGCGGATGATGGTTCCCCAAGGCTCCGGCGTCGTCATCAACATCTCCTCGCACGGCGCGAAACAGCACTTGCTCTCCGTCCCGTACGGGGTCGGCAAGGGTGCCATCGACAAGCTGACCCAGGACGCCGCGACCGAACTCCGGACGCATGGTGTCGCGGTGGTCTCGCTCTGGCCCGGTCTGGTTCTCACCGAGGGCCTTCTGGCCAACGTCGAGACCGCCGCCGATGGAACGCGCACCTTGCACGGTCTCGACATCAGCTTCGGCGAGACCCCCACGTTCAACGGCCGGGCGGTTGTGGCACTCGCGTCGGACCCGAAAATCCTGGAGAAGACCGGCGGCTCGTACTGGTCGAGCCGGCTGGCCCGCGAGTACGGGTTCGCCGAGGACGACGGCCATCTGCCGCCGGAAATCGAAGGGATCCAGACCATCATGTCCGCCGACGACGTGCCGGACTACTGGCGCGGCGTCGAGCGGTATGTCCCTGAAGACGTCAGCTCCTGAAACGTCAACGCTGAGAGGTCTTTCCATGAGCGAGCGTCTTGTTCTCATCTCCGCCGACGGCCATGCCGGCCCGCCCATCGCCGACTTCCGGCCCTACGTCGAGCAGGCCTGGCTCGAGGAGTTCGACCGGTTCGTCGTCGCCCGCGAGAAGTGGCGCGCCGAACGCAACCGTTCGATGGGGCTGCCCGAAGACGGTGAGCTGGTGCACGCCCTCTTCGGCGAGGCGATGGTCGACATGTACACCGGCCAGGAGGCGATCGCCCGCGGGGGGCTGCAGGGTGTCTACGACTCCGACGTCCGCAATCGCGAACTCGAGGGTGAGGGCATCGTCGCCGAGGTCCTCTTCCCGGACTTCCAGAACAGCAACGAACCACCGTGGGGTGCAGCCTTCCCGTTCCCCGACTCGACCCCGCAGCTGCGCCAGGCCGGCGCCCGCATCTTCAACCGCTGGCTCGCCGACTTCTGCGGTCGCCTTCCGGGACGCCGTGCCGGCGTGGGGATCGTGCAGCCCCACGACATCGACGCGGCCGTCAGCGATGTGTACGAGCTGCGCAAGAGCGGGCTGTCCAGCGCCATGCTGCCGACCGGCGACTTCCAGCTGCCCTCGTATCACGACACCCGCTACGACCCGCTCTGGGCGGCCTGCGTCGAGACCGGAATGCCGGTCACCTTCCACTCCGGCGGCACGCCGTGGGAGGGCTACGGCTCCTATTCGATGTGGGTGACGAAGTTCGAGTTCATGTGGTGGGCCCGCCGGCCGCTGCACGAGCTGATCCTCGGCGGGGTCTTCGAGCGCTTTCCGGAGCTGCGGGTCGCATTCACCGAGCAGGGCGCCGACTGGATTCCTTCGCTGCTGCAACGTCTCGACGAGCAGTACGAGTCGCCGTTCGAGCGCGGCATCACCGAGAAGCTGACGCTCTCACCGAGCGGCTACTGGGCCAGAAACTGTTACGTGGGAGCATCTTTCATGAGCCGGGCCGAGTGCGAGGTCCGCGACCAGATCGGGGTCAGCCGCATCATGTGGGGCGCCGACTACCCGCACATCGAGGGCACCTGGCCGCACTCGCTGGACGCGCTGCGCGAGGCCTGCAACGGCTGCACCTCCGAAGAGATCCGGCTGATGGCGAGCGAAACCGCCGCGGACGTCTACGGTTTCGACCTCGCCGCACTGCAGCCCCACGCCGACCGGGTCGGTCCGGAGCTGGCGTCACTCGTGACCTCACTCACCCCCGCGCCGGCGACCTACCCCGAGGCCGACTACGCGCTCGGCAAGGTGAGCGGCATGGAGTCCGGACGCCGGCTGATGGCGGCCATGTTCGGCGGTTAGGCGCCGGCGCGGATCCAGCGCTCCGTCGCCTCCGCGTCGAGGGGCCGGCTGTAGAGGAATCCCTGCTGCCACGCGACGCCGATGCGGTCCATCACGTGAGCGGTCTGGGCATCCTCGACACCTTCGGCGACCACCTCATACCCCAGCTCGTGGACGGTCGCGACGAGCCCGCCGACCAGCCGGGCGATGCGCGGATCGAAGACGCGCCCGACGAATGACTGATCGAGCTTGAGCCGGTCCAGGGGGAGGTCGGCCAGGTACGCGAGCGAGGAGTACCCGGTCCCGAAATCATCGATGGCGACGCAGATTCCGTCGTCCTGAAACGTCTGCACGAGGTCGGTCCCACCAGCGAGCAGCTCCGATTCGGTGAGCTCGAGGCAGAGCGCCGACGGCTGCAGATCGTGTTCCTGCAGGCGATCGCGCAGATCGACGAGGAAGCCCGAGCGTCCCATGACGTCAGCCGTGACGTTGACCGACACCTGCACGTCCAGATCGCGCTCGCGCCAGTCGGCGACGTCGGCGAGCGCCACGTCGAGCACCGTGTCGGTCAGCTCCGTCATGAGCTCGGCCTGCTTGGCCAGCAGCAGGAACGTCTCCGGTAGCAGGAGTTGCCCGTCGGGATGCTGCCAGCGCACGAGCGCCTCGACCCGATGCGCCGCGTTGTCGCAGTGTCCACCGTGTTGGGAGCGCACCAAGGGCTGGTAGAGCACGCGCAACTGACCTCCGAGGATCGCGTCGCGCAGCCTTGCCGTGTCCCGCAGCCTCATCTTCGCCGGCGCATCGACGGTCGAATCGAACGTCGTCCAGCCAACTCGTTCACGCTTGGCCCGGTACATCGCGATGTCCGCGTGGCGCAGCAGCAATGACGCCGCACTCGCCGGCCCGATCGCGACCCCGATGCTGGCGCTGATCGGTGCGGGAAGGTCCACGCGAGTCAGCGGCAGCTCCAGCGAGGCGAGCAACGCCCTTGCCATGTCACCGGGCTGGGCGGGATCAATGACGTCGGACAGCAGCACGGCGAACTCGTCGCCGCCCAGACGCACGAGCGTCGCCCAGCCGGCGCGCGGGCTGGCTGTCACCGTCGTCGCCAACCGATCCGCGACCTCGGTCAGGACGATGTCGCCGAAGCTGTGGCCGTGCAAGTCGTTGACGTACTTGAAGCCGTCGAGGTCGATCAGCAGCAGGGCGGTCGATCCGGACTGGCGCGAGGACGCCGAGTGCAGCCGGTCGACCAGTACCCGCCGGTTCGCCAGGCCGGTCAGCGGATCGTGCACCGCCGCCCGATGCGCCGCCGTCGTAGCCCGCTTCTGCTCGGCGAGCTGATCCCGCAATTGCGCCAGCAGATGCTCGTTGTCCAAGGCGACCGCGACCACCGCGCCGACCTGGGCGCAGAAGCGGATGTCCTGCTCGGTGTGCGCCGGAAGCTCGTCACGCGAGACCCCGAGGATGGCCACGGGAGCGCCGCGCACCCGCAGCGGCACGATGACCAGGCTGACCATCCCGTGGACCCGGAAGTACTCCTGATACGCCGGCTGCATCTGTGAGCGCCAGGTCAGCAGCTCCTGCGCGTCGAGGACGAGCGGCTCGGCCATCTGCCAAACGAAGGGCAGCAAGCCCCGTTCGTCACTGTGGCTCGCGGTGCGGGCGAGCTCGGCCATGTGCCCGCGCACGACCGGGTTGTGATGGTGGAACGCGGTGAGCTGGATGTCGCCTGCATCGTCCTTTTGCCACAGCACGGTCGCGTCGCCGACGAGCTCGCTGACCCGCTCGACGATGGCGCTCTCGAGGTGTCCGCCGGTACCGGTGAGGGCAGCCAGTTCCAGGCTCAGCTCAGAGATGGACTCGGCTTGCCGGAGCGCGATGGTCGGCCCGGCGTTGGGCCCGAGATCAGCCAGCACGACACCAGCCTCTCGTTGCACACATCCCGGCGAGACTCACTCGCCGGGCGGCGCCCCCTCGCCGGCCCATCTGAGCAAGGACTATGACACTGTCGAGGATCGACTATGACACTGATTGCACCTCGAGCGTGACACTCAGTCCCGAGAAGGACGCATGTGACGTCCGGAAACAGACGATCCGCCCACCTTTGTGGTGGGCGGATCGTCTGTTGATGTGCTAGCGACTGCCTGGGTTCAGGGAGTCAGCACGATCGTCCAGGCGGCGAAGGACGAGCCCGCCAGGTCGGTCGTGGCCGTGAGGCCGCCGGCCGGTCCGGCCGTCGCGATCCCACCGTCGGCGGCGAGCGAGTTGACCCGCCCGGTGCCCGATCCATAAGCGGTGGAACGAACGCTCTGACCCGCCGGGGCGGTCCAGGCGTTCACCGCCGAGGACTTGGTCGACCACAGCGAGACCACGAGGTCGCCGTTCGCCGGCACGGTGGCCGTCGGGGTGACGTAGCTCGTGGCGCTCCCGGCGGTCGCCTTCTTGGCGTAAGCGGCGATCGGGTTGACCGTGCTGGTGCCGGAGTAGGCGAGCAGCTGGACCGTGCCGTGGTAGGCCGTCGGGAAGTTGACCGTGACGGTCGTCCCGGCGTCGGTCGCCGTGGCGACGCGCTCCCACAGCGTGCTCGTCATGGTGGCGTTGGCCGGGGCGACGGTGTCGACCTGGGTCCAACCCGCCGGTGCGGTCATCGCCGAGCCGGCGGCACCGTTGGCGACGAGCAGCAGTGCGTTGCCGGTCTTGACGCCCGCAGGCACCGTCACCGACTCCGTGAGGGCGTTGCCGTTGGTCGACGCGCCGCCGACGAAGGCCAGGGCGGGGGCCGTGGTGCCGGCCGGGCTGACCGTCTGGCTGCTGGTGCCGGCCTGGGACGCGATGTCCGTCACCGTGAGCGTCACCGTGTACGTCTGGCCAACCGTGTACGTGTGGCTGGGGTTGACGCCGGTGCCGGAGGTTCCGTCACCGAAGTTCCAGGAATACGAGGCGATTGCCGAGCCCGGCGCGGTCGACGCGGTGGCGTCGAAGAAGCACGTGAGGCCGTTGCAGGTAGACGTGTAGGTCGCGATCGGTGCGCTGGCATAAGGCAGGAAGCACAGACCGGCGTGGTTCAGACCGGGAGTGCCACTGACGGTTTGCCCGCAGTTGCTGCTGTTTTCGGCGTTGTCGCTGGCGATCCAGAGGCCGGCGGCGGTGACGAGCTCGTCATCGGCGCCGTTGCCGCGGGCTCGGGTGGGGTTCGCGCTCAGCAGCCCGGTGGAGGAGCTCAGACCCGACGCGCCGGGAGCGCTGATGGCGCCCGGGCCGGCCGCGTCACAACCGTTGGGGTTGTTGGCGAAACGCTCGTGACCTCCGATGTAGACCGTGGTGGCGTCAGCCGCCGTGGAGAAAAGCGAGTCGCAGCCGGTGTAGTTGACCCACAGGTGCGTGTTGTTGCCCACCGGGGTGGCCGGGAAGGCCGCCGCCGCGTCACACAGTCCGGCCCGCGGGTCGGACGTCTTCCAGCCGAGGCCGCTCGCCGGCTTGTAGCCGGTGCTGGCGGTGTAGATCTTCGACATGTCCGGTGACCAGCTGGCGTCCTGGAGGTAGAACGGCTCGGAGACGTCGCAGAACTGGTTGAACTCCGAGGAGTACCAGGGGTCGAGCGTCGCGCTGGCGGCGCCGAGGTCGAGCATGAAGATCTGCTGGCGCTGCTGCCCGGCGACCGAGGTGAAGTCGCCCATGACGAGCAGCTTGGTGCCGTCGGGGCTGAGCGTGGTGTTCCAGACGCGCGTGGGGTTGGAGCCCACGGTGCGGTTGGACTGGTCCTTGTAGTTGTAATTGCCGGAGATGGCGAGGTTCACGTAGCCGTCGTCCTGACCGGAGGTGAGGCTCACGCTGACCATGTAGGGCTTGGTGGAGCCGTTCACGCCGCTGAAGTAGCCGCCCACGAGCAGGTGCGAGCCGGAGCGCAGGACGGTGGCGACCTGGCCGGCGGCGGTGTGGCCGAAGGTGGTGATGAGCGCGCCGGTGGTGGTGCTGACCGCCGCGATGTTGCTCACCTTGGTGCCGTTGACCGCGTTGAAGACGCCGCCCAGGTACGCAGTCGAGCAGTCCGAGGAGAGGGCGATCGAGTTGACCGCGCCGCTGCCGGTGGTGCCGACGTTGCCAGGGTTGATGTTGGGCGCCCACGACGTCATGGCGCCGGTGGAGGCGTTGAAGGAGAAGACGTTGTTACGCGTGTACGTGGTGCCGCCCTGGGCGATCTGGGTGAAGGACCCGACCGCGTACATGAGCGAACCGCAGGGGACCACCTGGCGGATCGTTTCGATCGTGCCGTCGGTACCGCTGGTGGCGATGCTCGGCGTCCACGTCGCGGCGATGGACGACACCGGACCCGTTGGTGTCGCGGCTCCAGCGGGGCTGGCGAGAGTCGCCATCCCGCCTGCCATCGTCGCAGCGGTCGCAGCAGTGGCGACCAGACTTCTGACCTTCATCGTTACTCCCCGTGATAACGCCGCGCTTGGCCGCGGTTCAGTTCATCAAGAACTAAAGGGGTTGAGCGAGGATTTTGTGACGCTCCCAGCTAACTGGCAGTCACCGACCGCATTTGCGGCTACGACCGCCCGCGCCAGTATTCGATGCGGTGATGGTCCGGTGTGAAGCCGTGACGCACGCCCCAGAGCACCGCTTGGGTACGGCTGGAAACCCCGATCTTGCGGTAAACGTTGCGAATGTAGGACTTCACCGTGTTGGGGCTGAGGAAGGTCAGCTCGACCACCTCGGCGTTGGACCGGCCTTGCGTAATCAACGCCAGGATCTCCGACTCGCGATCGGTGAGACCTTCGCCACGCCCCGGCCAATCGAGGCCGACCACTCGCCGGTCCTTGCCCGGAGGCTCACTCACGACGATCTCCCCGGCATGCACCGCCTCGAGCGCGGCGACGAGTTCGCGGGCCGGCAGCGTCTTGGACAGGTAGCCGCTCGCGCCGAGTTCGCGGGCCCGAGTCACGAGATCGGGATGGAAGTTCCAGGTGTAGATGACGACGCGGCGGGCGCGCGGATTGGCGACCAGCAGCCCGATCGACTCCTCGTCGACCTCGGCCTGGGCGAAGGAGTCGTACAACACAATGTCGACCGTGTTTTCGACCGGGGTGTTGGAATCGATCTCGGTGACGACGACGCGCTCGCGGTAGCGGTCGAACATGGCCGCGACCCCGGTGAGGACGACGTCGTAGTCGTCGACAAGCGCGACTCTGATGGGCGCGCCGGATTCCGCTGGGGTCATACCCGGTGACAATAAACCTACTTAGGGGTGTGCCGCCAACCCCTTTCGGGTGGTTGATTGAGGCTCTGGCACCCGATCGACCCGAGCGAGGATTTCGTGGAGCACCGTGAAGATCTGAGTGAGTTGCTGCTCGACGGCCTGCCCGCAGAAGAGCGCGAGCACGTCATCAACGTCATCAGGCAGGGCGACGCGGAGAAGCTGCGCCGCAAGCGCGCCGAAAAGCCCATCCCGGCTCAGGACGGCGACCATGAGACCGACTACTCGGATGCGGCGCTGGATGCCGATCTAGGCGCCGGCGAGGAGCCCGAGCCGGCCTCCAGCTGAGGGTAAAACCACCATTGCCGGAGCAGCGCCGAGCGCACCCGCCGTGGCACGATGCGGCCGGGCGCGACGATGAGCCCACCAGTCAGGAGGGCTCGTGACTGACACCGCGACTGATACGGACGCTGCCGATTCGCTGGCGCTGTCCGACCGGCGGGGCGCCGACTACGGCGCCAGGGTCCTCGCCGTTGAGCCTGGCGGAGCCGACTTCGTCCCGGTGGCGGAACGTCACGGGCGGCCGAGCCAGCTGTTCTGGACCTGGCTCTCACCGAACATGGAGTTCGCGACCGTCTTCGTCGGCGTCCTCGGCGTGCAGGTCTTCGGCCTGACCTTCACGACGGCCATCGTGGCCCTGGTCCTCGGCACCGCAGCGGGGTCCCTCACCCATGGACTGCTGTCCGCGAACGGCCCGAGCCGCGGTGTCCCGCAGATGGTCGCCAGCCGGATTCCCTTTGGCTGGTGGGGAAATGTGCTTCCCGCTGGGCTGAACTCGGTGACGGCTGGGATCGGCTGGTTCGCCGTCAACAGTGTCAGCGGCGCCTTTGCGCTGAATGCCCTGCTGCATTGGCCCAAGGTGATCTGCCTGTCGATCGTGGTCGTCGCGCAGATCGCGATCGCGTTCTTCGGTCACAACCTGCTTCAGGCTTTCGAGCGCTGGCTCTTCCCCGTGCTCGGCATCGCGTTCCTGCTCGCCGCCATCGAGATCTTCACCAAGGTCGGCCCGTCGAGGGGTGGCTCGGCCATCGGTGGCAGCGGCGGCTTCCTGCTGACGTTCGGCGCGGCATTCGGTTACGCGGTCGGCTGGAATCCCTTCGCCAGCGACTACACGCGCTACCTGCCCGCGACGGTGAGCAAGGTGCGCACGGGTCTGTTCGCCGGGCTCGGCGTCTTTGTCTCGTGCGCGGCGCTGGAGATCGTGGGCGCGGCATCGGCATCGGCATCGGCGACGGTCGCCGGTGGCTCGCCGGCCAATCCGACCGTGGCGTTCACCAGCCACCTGCCGACCGGGATCGCCGACTTCACCCTGCTGGCCATTGCGGTGGGGGCGGTGTGCGCCAACGCGATGAACGTCTACTCGGGGGCGATGTCGTTCCTGGCGCTGGGTTTCAACCTGCCTTTGCGCCTTCGCCGGGCGATCTCAGCGCTGGGCTTCGGGCTCATCGGCTTCGTGCTCGCGCTCTTCGGCCTGCACGACGCCGGTACCAAGTACGAAAACTTCTTGCTGATCATCGCGTACTGGATCGCGCCGTGGCTCGCGGTCGTGCTCATCGACCAGTTACTGCGGCGTGGTCAGCAGCCGGCGGCCCTGCTCTTCGACCGTCACCGCAACCCGTTCGCCGGGTGGATCGCGATCGTCGTCGGGATGGCCGTCTCGATCCCGCTGTTCAGCAACCAGACCGAGTTCGTCGGCGTGGTCGCGAAGCATCATCCGGCGCTGGGCGACATCACCTTCGAGGTCGGCTTCGCCGTCAGCGCGATCGTCTATCTGCTGCTGCGGCCGTTCGCTGAATCGCGAAGCCGCGCCGCTGCCTGACGCGTCAGGCGACCGGGCAGGACATCTCGTCGAGGCCGAGCATCGCGGAGAAGCGGCCCATCAGGCTCATGGTGCACAGCAGCGCCAGCTCGACGATCTGCCGGTCGTCGAAGTGCGCCCGCAGCGCTTGGCTGTCGCTCTCGTCGACGCTCAGGTGGTCGGTGCCGAACTTCAGCGCGAAGCGCACGGCCGCCCGCTCCGCAGGAGTGAAGGGCACGTCGCTCAGATCCTCCGTCAGTAGCCGCGGGATCGACTCGACTAGCGCTTCGTCCATGCCCTCCGCGACGGCGGCGGGATGGCGCCCGGCCAGGCACACCTGGCAGCGCGTGGTGTTGGCGATGGCAAGGCGCACGAGCTCGGTGACGCGGGCGCCGAGATGGTTGTCCATCCGCGAGGCCAGGTAGGCGCTGTTGTACTGCTCGAAGATCGGTTCGGCGTTGGCCATGACGCGGGTGAACTCGGCCAGGCCCGGCCGTCCGGCGCGCTCGGCCTGCTCGTACTGCCGGCGCATGCTGGGTGAGAGCAGCGAAGGATCCATTGCCGCGGCGAGCTCAGGCATGGCAGGAGTCTAGGCGCCGTCCGGATTGCCCGATGCGCTGTGCCAGGATCCCGCCATGCAATTGCGACCCTTCGGCACCCTGACCATCAAGACCGATCCGGACGGGCTCTTCATGCTCGGCGAAACGTCGGTCGGGCGGCGGATCATCCAGGAATTCCTCTCGGTCACCTTCGAAGGCGAGCGTTTGCAGGGCGTCATGACCGGGCGCGCCGGCGCCGACTGGCTGACCATCGACGCCGAAGGCCACGCCACGATGGACATCAAGGTTGTCCTCCTGACCGGCGACGGCGCGCACGTGTTCGTCACCCTCGACGGCCGCGCCCACTGGCCCGAGCAGCTTGGCCGCGGAACGATCTACTCGACCGCCCGCTTCGAATCGGGCGATGAGAAGTACCGCTGGGTCAACCACCTGCCGCTGGTCTCGCGGGGCTCGGTGGTTGAAGGCCGCGCTGTCGCCCACGAGATCTTCGAGATGGTCTAGCCCACGCGGCCCTGGCTCCCGAATCGGCTGAGCACGGCTGGCCCGAGACGCGTCAAGCATTGCTGGAGGCGGTGACAATCGAGCGGATGCCCGGCCCTGAAGTCGTCCTGATGTGCGGCATCGCCGGTTCAGGTAAGACGACGTATTCGCGGCGGCTCGAGGAGGCCGGGTACATCCGGCTATCCATCGATGAAGCGGTCTGGGCCCAGTTCGGCCGCTACGGACTGGACTACGCCGCTGCCGATTACGGCGACAAGTCGCGCCTCGCCGACGGTGCGTTGCGCCAACGCGTTCGGTTTCTGATCCGCCAGGGGAATCGCGTCGTGGTCGACAACTCCTTCTGGAGTCGCGCGATCCGCGACGAATACAAGGAGCTGGTCACAGCGTCTGGTGGCCAATGGCGACTGGTCTATCTTCAAGCCACACCGGAGCGGTTACGCCGACGGCTCGAAGACCGCGCGCAACGCTTCGATGCGAACGCCGCGTTTCCCCATCACCGACGAGCTGCTCGCCGCTTACATCAGCGCCTTCGAAGAGCCGCATGGCGAGGGCGAAACAACGATTCATATCGACGACGACGGCGAGGCCACCGGATCGATCACCGAGGAACTGTCGAGGGCTGAACCACGTCGTACGTCACGAGTCGTTCTGTTGGATCCCGACGATCGCATCCTCTTGATGCGCCTCGCCGTCGGACCGCAAGCCGCGTCAGGATCGGGTGACGGTGATCAGGCGCTGTGGGTTACGTTGGGCGGTCGCATCGAGCCGGGCGAGAGCGTGTTGACGGCGGCCGAAAGAGAGCTCCGAGAAGAGACGGGCATCGGTGACGCCATCGTCGGCCCGGTGGTGTGGTACGGCGAGCAGGTCTTGAAGATCAACGGGACGCCTCGGTTGCTGAAGGAGACTTTCGTCCTCGCCCGGTGTAGCAGCTCGACGTTCAACGACCGCGGCTGGTCCGTCGAGGAACGATCGGCGATCGCTGAGATGCAGTGGTGGTCGTTGGGCGAACTTGCGGCCGCATCGCAGGCCATCAAGCCACCGGGGTTGGGGGTCCTGCTGCGGGAACTATTGGACGCCTTATACACGAACCGCGATGGCCCGGTCTCGGTACCGAAGATCGATCTGCAGTAGGCCTGGATCCAGCTGCACCGGATCGTTTGCCTCACCGAAAACGTGTCTGCTCCTTCGTGGCCTCAGATCGTTTGCGCGACGGCCTGGCCCTCCGGCAGCAAACGGAGCGCCCTAGGCCGCGACCCCCCGAAGCGGCAGCCCGGCGGCGGTGTAGATCGAGTCGATGATCCGCATCGTCGTGACGGCGTCTTCGGCTGGCGTGAGGCTCGGTTCACCGCGCAGCACCGAGGCGGCGAAACCGCGTAGCTGCGCTGTGTACGTCGCCTCTCCGCGCACGCGCTCGTGGCGGGCCTTGCCGCCGGCCTTCAGCGTCAGCCGGTGGTAGTACTGCGGCGCGACGAAACCGAAGACGTTCATCGAGCCGCGATCGCCGATGACCTTCGCCGACATCTTCAGCACCTTGCGCGACCACATCGAGGTCTCGACAAAACCCCTTACGCCATCGGGGAACCGGAGCTCGGCGCTCATCGCCCGGTCGACTTTCGGCGAACGCAGGAGCGCGGCCGCGGAGACAACCTCAGGCTCGCCGGTTCCCAGCAGCCGCAGGCAATGCAGGGCGTAGCAGCCCGCGTCCATCATGGCGCCGCCGGCGAGGTCGTAGTTGTAACGGATGTCGCTGAATTTGGGCAGCGGGAAGCACATCGACGTGCGGATCTCGCGAATGGTCCCGAGCTCGTCGCCGTGGCTGATGGCACGCATCCGTTCGGCGAGCGGGTGATAGCGGTAGTGGAAGGCCTCGGTGACGACGACCCCCGCCCGTGCAGCGGCGTCGGCGACCTCCCGCGCCTCGGCGGCGTTGGCCGTGAAAGGCTTCTCGCACAGCACATGCTTGCCCGCCTCGATGGCGCGCAGCGTCCACGCGGCGTGCAGGCCGTTGGGTAGCGGGTTGTAGATCGCGTCGATCTCGGGGTCGGCGATGAGTGCCTCGTAGGACGGATGGACGCGCGCGATGCCGTGCTTGGTCGCATACGACTGGGCACGCTGCGGATCGCGGGCGGCGATCGCGACCACCTCGGCCTCGTCGACCGCGCGCGCCGGCTTCACCATCGCCGACGCGGCAATCTTGGCGGCACCGAGGATGCCGATGCGGACCTGCTCCACAGCCACCTGCCTTCCGTCCCGGACCGTCAGTCGATCTGAAGCTGGTCGCCGTCGACCGTCACCTTGCCGCGGCGCAGCGGCCAGGCCTTGGTGAGCGCGATGAATCCGGCGCCCAATCCTGGGACCTTCGCGAAGACGCCCTGCGGGCCGCGCACCATGCGTCCGGAGGCGACGTCGTACTTGGCCTGGTGCCAGGGGCAGACCAGGCAGCCGTCGGCATCGATGCTGCCACCGGCGAGGTCGGCACGTAGGTGGCGGCAGCGACGGCTCACGGCGAAGTAGTCGCCGTTGTTGCCGACCGCATATCCCGCTGAACCCATGACGGTGCCTTCCGGCACGTCGGCTGCTGGTAATTCGCTGGTCATCGCAGGGCCCCCTGAGGTGTGATCCGGTCGGTGCATCCTGGCACACCCGACCGGCGTTCGGTGATCACCGCAGGAGGTCCGGAGGATCCGAACGCTCGGCGAACGCACCGCTTTCTAGCGTGCCCTTCGGGCTCGGCTGCACCTCTTCAGCAGCAACGGCGAGCCACCTGGAAAGAGGATCCGATGCACGCACAGCATCTCGGCGCCGACATGGTGTGGGCCCGCCGAGCCGAGTACCTGGCCGATGCCGAATCGGCCCGCGCGGCCGCGAGCTTCCGCCGCGAGCGCGCCCTACGCCGGAAGGAGGACGTCCGCCTTGCCGAGCGCTTGTGCGTCAGAGTTCTCGAACCTGCTGACGCCGGACACTTGCGGGCGCTGTTCGGGCGCCTGTCGATGCGCTCGCGCTGGATGCGATATCTCGCCCCGCTGCGCTCGGTGTCCGAGCCGATGCTGCGCCGGCTCGCGGCCATCGACCACGACCGGCACGAAGCGCTGGGCGCATTCGACGGGGTCGAACTCGTCGCCGTCGCCCACTACTTTCGCGATCCCGTGCAGCCTGCGCGGGCCGAGATCAGCGTCGAGGTGGCGGACAGCCACCAACGCCGCGGCGTCGGCCAGCGACTCCTGAACGACCTTGCCAAGGTCGCTCGTGGGCGGGGGATCAGTGAATTCCAGGCGACCGCCTCGCTGGAGAACACGGGCGTGCTCGCGATGGTGCGCAACTCGCAGTGGCCGGCAACGGTGACACGCTCCGGGCCGGAAGTCGACATCGCGCTGACCCTCCCGGACACCGTCGCGGTGCCCATGCAGGGGCGTGCCGATTTATTGGCTCCCTGTCCCTGAGGCCTCTGCTAAAGTCATCAGGGTCCTGTCAATCACATCAGGAGCCTGACGATATGCCCACAGGCATGGGAGAGGGATTCCGCGGTCCGGATGGACGCGTCGGATACCTGCTTCGCCAAGCGCACCAGGCGTTTCGAGCTGCGGCACAGGCGGATCTGGCAGTCCTCGGGCTGACATTTCCGCAGTACTCCGTGCTCAGCGTGGCCGACGCCGAGCCGGGCTTGTCGGGCGCCGAGCTGGCGCGCGACAGCATGCTCACCCCGCAGACAACGAACGAGATCATCACCCTTCTCGTCGGCGCCGAACTGCTGGAGCGCCGGCCCGACAAGCGCGACAAGCGGCTACGGCGGCTGCACCCGACCCCGGCCGGACGCACACTCATCGCCCGCGCCCGCCCGGTTGTACACGCGGTCGAGGAGCGCATGACCGGCTCGTTCAGTGCCGCGGACGAGGCGCGGCTTCGGCGCTGGCTGAGCGCCTGCGCCGGCAACCTGACGGCCTAAAAGGAAACGGATCCCCCATGAAGATCTTCGTCGCCGGAGCATCAGGTGCGATCGGACGCCGGGCAGTCCCGGCACTCCTGAGACGCGGTCACGACGTGACGGCGCTCGTTCACTCCTCCGAGAGCGCCGCCACCCTCGAGGCGATGGGCGCGCGCCTGGCCCGCGGCAACCTCTTCGACCCGGCGGCGATGAGGCATTCGGTCGCCGGGCACGACGTCGTCATCAATCTCGCGACGCGCATCCCGATCGGGTCGGCGGCCATCAGGGCGAAGGCCTGGCGCGAGGACGATCTCATCCGCACCGAGGGCAGCAAGGTTCTCGCGCGCGCTGCGATGGACGCCGGGGTTGCCCGCTTCATCCAGGAGTCGGTGTCGTTCGTCTACCCGGACTCCGGCGAGACGTGGATCACCGAAGCAGCCACGACGCCCACGCCGAACCCGCGCTCGCAGCGGCCGACCACGGAGGCGGCGACCAACGCCATCCTCTTCGCCGGCCACCAGGGCGTCGGGGTCGTGTTGCGTTTCGGCCAGCTCTACGGCCCTGACCGGGCAAGCGCCGAGATCCTGCGACGGACGCGGGCGAGGAAACCGGTGGTGCTCGGCAAGCCCGACGGCTGGCTTACTCCGCTGCATCCTGACGATGCGGCTCTTGCCGTCGCCGCAGCGCTCGCGTGTGGCTCGGGCGTCTACAACGTGGGGGAGTCGCCGGTGCGGCGCAGCGCATGGGCGTACGCGATCCAGCGCGCTTCAGGCGATCCGAGCGGAAGGTCGGCGAGGTTCTACCCGGCGCTGCTGCAACGTCTCGCGGGGCCTCGCGCCGAGCCGCTCACGCGCTCACATCGCGTCAGCTGCGCTGCTTTTCACGACGCGACCGGTTGGCGTGCGCGCTATGACGCGACGGGCGGCGGCTGGTCGAGCGTGCCCGCGCTGCAGGTCCACGGTTCGAGGGACATTCGGGAATTAGGAATGACGGCATGAGCCCGCTGGCGTACTCGCGTACCGGTACGGGCGAGCCACTGGTGTTGCTGCACGGTGTCGGAATGTCACGGCAGGCGTGGGATCCGGTGCTGCCTGCTCTTGCCGCGTCGTTCGACGTCATCGCCGTCGACCTTCCGGGGTTCGGCGAGTCCTCGGCGATGGCGCTGCCGCCAGAGCTCGCACCAGCGGCGATCGCCGCAGCCGTCGGCGAGCTGCTTGATGAGCTGGGAGTCACCTCGCCGCATCTGGCCGGTAACTCGCTCGGCGGCTGGACCGCGCTGGAGCTCGCCGCGCGGCGGCCCGCCGCGTCCGTCACTCTTCTCTCGCCCGCGGGCCTGTGGCGCAAGGACACGCCGCTGTACTGCCGGGTCAGCCTGCAGGCGTCGCGCTGGCTTGCTCACCGGCTGGGCCGTCCCCTCGCCCGGCTCGTCTCGTGGCGGCTGGGACGGATCCTGGTGCTCGGTCAGACGCATGGCCGGCCCGGACGACTTTCGCCTGACACCGCCCGCCGCGCCATCCGCGACATGGCGACCAGCCCAGGATTCGCACCCGGGTTGCGCGCCACCGCACGCATCAGATACGTGGGCCACGCACCTATCGGCTGTCCGGTGACACTGGCCTTCGGCTCACGCGACTGGCTGCTGCGCCCCCGCCAATCCCGTCAGCTCGAGGAGCTGCCGGGGCACACCCGACTCGCGACGCTCGCGGGCTGCGGGCACGTCCCAATGAGCGACGACCCGGCGGCGGTCGTTGGTCTGATCGAGGCTTCCGTCAAGCGAGCGCTCAGCGCACGCCCTCCCACACCTGGCGCTGGGGTGCGTTCGGGTCGTTGACGGTCGCGCTCGTCGCGTCGAACTGGCGTACCGTGCGTGCGCTTCCATAAGGCGCCCATCCAGGCGAGCCGGTCTTGACGAACGACACCCACGCGCCGTGCATCTCGTCCGCGAGCGCCTGCGGGGGAGCCGAGCCCACCATCGGCTCACCGAGCGGATCGTCGAGATTGTCGAACGTGAAGGCGATTTCCAGCGCGTGGCAGGCGCCGAGCTTGCCGTCGAATTGCGGTGATGGCCACAGGAATTCGTAGACGTACGTGTCGGCGCCATTGGCTTTACGGGCCTCGGCGACGCGGATGGCTGGGATGCGGAAGAACCAGTCGCCGACGGCGGCAATCATCAGCTCGCCGGGGGTCGCGTCGGGCTGGGCGGCGCGATAAGTACCGACGACCTTCTCCGGATCTCCGTTGACCAGCGCGACCGCACCGGCAAGCATCGTGTCGTCGATGAAGCCCGCTACCCCCATCGGCACCAGGAAGAGCGCGTGTTCCTGCGCATTGCTTCCGGTGAGCACGTCAACGCCGGACCCGGCGCCCGCGGCGATCCCGTCGATCGGACGCGACGGGAGGATCGCGCCGTCGATGACCGGCTCGAAGAGCATGAGGTTGCGGGTCAGCTCGCCCCACTTCGCCGGATCGGGCTGGGCGGAGATGGTGGCCGAAAGCGTGCCCTGGGCTTGGATCAACGCGTCCAACGGCACGCTCGAAAAGCCCTCGACGCTCGCCTCGACACCGAGCTGCTCGGCCAGTGCCGCCGTCACCTTGGCCGCCGTCTCGGCCGTGAGCACATGGTGGCCGGCACCGCTCTGCCCGATCAACCTCTGGAACAAACCCTCGGCTGCCGGCATCGACAGCAGGGTGGTGACGCTCATGGCACCGGCCGATTCACCGGCGATGGTGACGGCGTTCGGATCCCCGCCGAAAGCGGTGATGTTCTCCTGCACCCAGCGCAGCGCGGCGATCTGGTCGAGGCTCCCGCGGTTGGCGGGAGCGTCCTCGAGGAACAGGAAACCGTCGGCGCCCAGACGGTAATTGATGCTGACGCAGACCAGGCCGTCGCGGGCGAAGCGGGTGCCGTCGTAGCCGCTGACCGCATTGCTGCCGTTGGTGAAGCCGCCGCCGTGAATCCAGACGAGCACCGGGCGCAGCTCCCCATCGAGCGCGGGGGTCCAGACGTTCAGGTTCAGGCACTCCTCGCCCGGAATGCGTGGCTCGGGGAGCAGCGCCTCCAGCGCAGGGGGATATGGCCCGGCGGGGCAGGTCGGCCCGTACTCGAGCGCGTCACGGACACCGTCCCAGGAAGGAGCGGGCTGCGGTGCCGCGAACCGGTTCGCTCCGAAAGGTGCTGCTGCATAAGGGATTCCCTTGAACGACAGCACGCCGTTCTTCTCGGCTCCGCGCACCTGGCCCTGCGCTACGCCTACAACGGGATCCATGCCGTCCTCCTGACCCTCGGGACTACCTCTCCGCACGCCGTGGAGGTGATGGTGTCACGGGCCGTAGGCCGTGAGCTTTCCGCCTCCCGATGAGGTGGAGCCACCGGCACCCACGAAGATCAGACCCTCGGCGAAGACCGGCTGGCTGAAGACCGAGCTGCTGGCCGGCAGCGTCGCCAATTTCGCTCCAGTCGTCTCGTTGTAGATCTGCACCGACGGCTTCTTGCCGCTCGCGCAGCCGTAGGTCGGGACCGCCACGAGACCGGTGGTGCCGTTGAGCGTCGGGGTGCCGAGCGGGCTGCAGTCGAGCGGCTGCTGCCAGAGGTACGCGCCGGTGCTGGGGTTCACGGCCCGCAGCGCTCCGGGGACGCTGACACCGTTGACGGTCGTCGTGTTGCTCGCGATGTACAGCACCTTCTGGACGTAGTCGTACGCGCCGGAGCCCAGGCAGATGCTGAAGTTGTTGCCTGCGCTATTGCCCACCTGTTTGGCCCAGACCGGACCGGCTGCCAGGTTGTTGCGGTTCCACGCGTAGAACATGCCGTTCTTGTTGCACGCGCCGACGAGCGAGACGGCCTTGCCGCCGATGGTTGCCGGGAAGAGCACCGGCGTGCTGCCGAAGTCGGTGTCCTCCGCAGCGGTGTCGGATGTGCGCCAGCGGTCCTGCTTGACCAACGTCGATGCGGACAGGCGCACCACGGAGTAGGAGTCGCCGACGGTCGGGCTCGTCACCTGAGGGTCGCCGGTGGTGAGCCACACCGAGGTGCCGTCGGTGGCGGGACTGCTCCAGATGCTGCCGCCGAAGCTGCCCGCCGGCATGTCGTAGTAGGTGTGCTGCAGCGCGCCCGTGTGCTGGTTGTACGAGACCGCGCCGGCCCGCACATGGAAGGCCTCGCAGTCCGAGGAGACGCCCATGAAAACCCGCCCGCCGGCGACCGTCGGCGAAGACCAGTTGTAGTACATGCCCGCGGTCTGCCCACCCGATGGCCCGACGGAGTTCTTCCAGACGACGGCCCCGGTGGCGGCATCGAGCGCGTAGAGCAGATGTGACCCGGCGATGTAGACGGTGAGCTTGCCGCTGACCGGATCAGGGACGACGGTGGCCGTCGAGGCGATGCCGCGCGACGCGCAGTTGAGCATGAGCCCGTAGTCTAGGAGCCGCTGCCAGATGATCTTGCCGGTCGTCGCGTTGAGGGCATAGAAGACGCCGGTGCCCGAGCCGATGTAGACCTTCCCGCCGACGACTGTCGGGCTGCCCCAGAGCGTTGCCTTGGGCTGGCCGGTCTTTGTCGGCGCCGGGAGGTTGAACGTCCACTTCGCCTTCAGGTGGGCGGCGTTGGTCTTCGTGATCGCGGCGTCGGTGAAGGAGGCGGACGAGTGCTGGATGTTGCGCTCGTACGACGGCCAGTCGGTGCTCGCGGGAGGAACCGCTGAAGCCGAAGCCGCGGGTAGCGCGACCGCCGCGGCCACTGCGGAGACGATCATCGCGGAACGGATCCGATTGAAAGGCCGACTCAAAGTCATTGCCACTCCTTTGGGAGCCCTATGAGCGCACTGTGAAAGGTGCGGACGAGGGTGTGGCAAACAAATTAGACAAGTCGCCAGATGCCGTAGGCAACTTCGTTAGATTCCCGACACGGCGTCACGCAGCGTCACGAATGAGCCGAATGGCTCGAGGGGCGGCAATCTCACGTCGATGCCCAAAGCCAGCAGTACAGCCGGGGACGGGCGTGAGCGTCGCGTTCGCCCGGGCGAGCAGTGGTCAGGTGCTGCACACCTCAAGCGGCGGCCATCACGCGTACTGACCACCGAATACTTCGAGTCGCGCAGGCTTTTCTTCCCCGCCGGCGTGCGTAACCCGAAGTTCCTGGTCAGCGTTTGGACGGCTTGGGTTTCAGCGACCTCGCGTAGCTGACGCCGAGCGCAGCCCAACGTTCCAAGTCCGCTTCCTTCTTGATGCCAGCCGGGTCGATCCGCAGCCAACCGTTCATCGGCCGGCCGCGCATCTCGAACGGCTGGGCGTGCTCGTCGCGTAGCAAGGCCTCGGTCTGCTCCGGATCGACGCGCAGCATCAGACCGCCCCGCCCGCTCACGGTGACCGCCATATGTCCATTGATCATGAACGTGATGCCGCCGAACATCTTCTTCTCGCGGAGTCCCTTCTCGGGCTCGAGCAGGTCGCGGACGCGGTAGGCGAGGTCCTCGTCGTAGGCCATACGTGACCCTATTGCCGGAGGCGATGCGTGACCCTATTGCCGGAGGCGATGCGTGACTCGGTCACCGGAGGCGATGCGTGACTCGTTCACCGGAGGCAATTTCCGGCGGCGGTCAACCTTTTGGTGGTGCTAGGAGTCTGTATAGGCGTGGACCTGCCGGCCGGCGATTTCGAGCAGTTCGTACGCGAGAGTGCGACCGGCTTGCTGCATATGGCGGTCCTGCTCACCGGTGACGTGACTGCTGGAGAAGACCTGCTTCAGGCGACGCTCGAAAAGGTCTACGCGCGTTGGTCCGTGGGTCACCCTCCGGACAATCCTGACGCGTACACCCGCAAGGCCATGGTCCATGCCGCACGCCGGCTGTGGAGGCGGCGTTCTGCAGATCGCGAATTCCTGGTCTCCGAGCCGCCCGAGACCGCCATGGGCTACGACGATGCGGCGGGCGGCGCGCTGCTGCGCGTCGCGCTCCTGCACGTGATCGGGACGCTGCCGCTGCGCCAGCGGGCGGTCATTGCGCTGCGCTACCTCGAAGACCGCAGCGAAGCCGAGACGGCGTCGATCCTCGGCTGCTCCGTCGGCACGGTGAAGACGCATGCCCACCGGGCGCTGCGGCGCCTTCGGCAGGAGCCCATGCTCGCGGGCTACCTGCTCCCTGTGGCCGACCCCGTGCTGGAGGCGTGATGGCTGGTCCGACTGCCGACGTCAAGGATCTGCTGGATCGCTCGCTGCGGGACCTGGCGGCACCGGCCGATCTCGCCGAGCGCGTCGTCGCGCGCTCTGCGCGCACCCGCCGCCGGCGCCGTATCTCCAGCGGGGTATGCGCGGCCGTGCTCACCGCGGCAGCGGTCGTCGCGGCCTGGGCGGCGCTGGACACGAGTCCACACGCCGGCCGCGCCACCATCGAACCCGCCACTCCAGCACCGGCCTCGGGCGAACTCATTCCGGAAGCGCAGCGGGTACCGGCGCCCGCACTGGCCGGCACGACGGTCGATGGCAAGGCATTCACGGCTGACTTCGCCAAGCAGCCGATCGCGAACCTGCCCGAGGCGTACACCATCGTGAACTTCTGCGGTTCGTGGAGCGCGGTGTGCCGTGCTGAGGTGCCCGCGCTACGTCGTCCTCCGCATCTGTCGCCGGTTCCTGACGTGCTCGGCAGCGTCCGCTATGTGGTTGTCGATGAACGGGACAGCCTGGCGAACGCCCGCGAGTTCGCGCGCACGTCCGGCATCGACGGGACGTTCGTGTTCGACGCCTCGGGGTCGCTTGGGCAGCAGTGGCATCCAGGCACGGGCGTCCCCGTCACGTATGTGGTGGACGGGGATGGTCTCATTGCCGCGCGGTTCATCGGCGGGGTCAGCCAAACCGACCTGACCGCAGTGACTGACGCGCTCACCGCGCAGCAGCGCGGCGGCACCTTCTCCAACCACGAGTTCATTGCGGGGGTGCACAGCGTGAGCGCCAATGGCCGCCGGCTGACGATCAGGTGGGCGAACGACCGCTGCGGTGACGTCGTTCAGGCCGAGCTCGCCCAGGTGTTCGTGCGCCAGAACGTGCGCGCCGTCCGCGTCGAGGTGCTGGCCCGGATCACCCCTGCGGTCGCGAGTGGACGCGAGCCGAACGCGCTCACCGGCTGCGCCGACGGCGCCGGCTTCGACTCCACCACGACCGTCACTCTGAACGCGCCGCTGGGCAAGCGTCTGGTCTTCGAAGGCTCCGCCGGCCGGCCCATCGCCGTGCACCCCTGATCTTGAGACGTGATCAGGAGCGGCGGCCGGCGGAGCGCAGCCGCTCGCTGTCGAGCCATTGCTGGACGAGCGAATGCGCGCCCTGCGGATCGGGCGTCAGGTAGCTGACGAGCCCCTCCCACCGGCCCTCGCGGCGCCTCCACTCGAGCAGCAGCCCCGGCCGGCGCTCGCCCGACTCGATAACCCAGCAATGACACGCGCCTGCAGGTGGACGCTCGGCTGCCGCGCCGCCGCTACGCTCGGCGAGGGTTAGCCCGCGCTCGCGGGCTCCCATTCCGCCGGCCATCGTCCCATCGTGTCACAGCGCGAACGTATGTTCGACTCAATGTTCAACGCAGAGGTAACGATTTGGCAAGGCGAACAATTCACAGCTGACACGCCGCGCCTCGCCAAAAGGTCATCGGCTTAAAGAGACGAAAGTGTTCTGATGCAACGCGTTCGAGGCCTCGATGGTCTGCGCGCGCTTGCTGTCGTGGCGGTGTTGTTCTACCACGCCGATTGGAAGAGCGTCCCCGGTGGATTCCTCGGCGTCGATGTCTTCTTCGTCCTCTCCGGCTACCTGATCACCTCGCTGCTGCTACGCGAGTGGCAGGGCTCGGGCCGGC
>DATAVO010000205.1:0-27109 GCA_036267695.1 Frankiaceae bacterium | reverse complement strand
TCACCTTCCACGTGCCGGAGCGCCGGATCTCCGGGCAGCTCTATCCGTACTTCAGCGCCAACCAGGGGACGTGCGCGGCGGGTGCCTTCGTGTGGGACGAGCACGGCTCGCATCCCTACACCGCGCTCTACGCCAAGATGTTCTGGCACCTGCCGATGCCGCAGCAGCCGCTGACCGACATCACGGTCCCGAACGGGATCCGCTACAAGTGCCTTGAGCCGCAGAAGAAGTGGGAGGTGAACTTCGACGACCCTGATGGCGGCGACGAGCTCACCGTCCGGCTCACCTTCACGGCAGTCGCGCCGCCCAATTACATGGCCGGCTCACACATCGACCAGCCTGGCCACGTGCAGGGCACGATCACCCTCTACGGCGAGGAAATCCCTGTTGATTCCTATGGTTTTCGCGATCGTTCATGGAGCGTGCGCAGTCAGTTCGGCGAGAGCTTCGGCCACATCGGCTACACGTACGGGGCGGCCGACGACGGCAACGGCTTCCACCTCATCGAGCAGGCCGATCAGGAAGCCTTCTACCACGGGCATTTCCTCAAGGACGGCACCTGGTCCAAGCTGGTCGACGCGCACCGCAAGGTGCTCGAACGTAGCCCGGAGACCGGCTTCCCCATCAAGATCACCATCGACGGCACCGACGAGCTCGGGCGCAACCTGCACGTCGAGGGCAATGCGCTCAACGGCTGCGCGATCCAGCTCAACCCCAACCTGCTGTCGATCGACTCGCTGATGCACTACGAGTTCGCTGGCGGGCTCACCGGCCACGGCGCCGATCACGACGACTGGAACGCCCATCTGGCGCGCCGCTACTTCCGCGGGCTGCTGGGCTACGACAAGCCGTCGAGGTCCCTCTCGGGAGGCTGAGCCCGGGGCTAGGCGCGCCAGCCGGGGATCAATGTTCGTTCTTGATGACGAAGAAGGAACCGCGAATGGTGCCGGCCAGTTTCGATTTCTGGCGGGCGAACTTGAAACGCGAGGCGAGCTCTTCGGGGACTTCCATCCCGTCGGAGAGCTTGAACCCGACAGCCCGCTTGCCCCCGTCGTCAACGGTGTACATCACGTTGATCGACAGGCCGCTCTCGTAGAAGACGTACGCCATCTTGATGCCCTCGACCTGAAAGGCCGTCGCTTCCAGGGGCGGAGATTCGATGACGAGGTCGCGTTCGTCCTTCAGGATGTGATGCACCCACTCGACGATCGTCTTCGCCTTGCTGGCTGGCTCGACGGTGAAGACGTGGTCGTACTTGTTCTTGAAGTACCGCGCCTCGTTGGCCCGTAGCCCGGCGAGCGCGTCAGCAACGGGCGACGACTCGAGCCCGACAGTCGAGACGTTGACGAAATCCACGGTGTAGGACATGGTCTCGCATTCTGTCACCGCGGTCGGTCGCGGCCGACGGCCCCGCCAGAACACGTGGCGATAGGCGTAGATCGCACCCAGCGAACTGCCTCTCGCCGTCTCGATTTGGATGTTGTATAAACATCGCATCCGCCGAACGTGACTCCGGTCACGTTCTGCCGAGGTTGCGTGCACGATCGGCGCACCACGGCAACGGCGCCGCCCACTGAGTGGAGAGAGCCTTGCCGAACTCGCGGTTCCAGCGTTCGAAGCTCCTCGGTCTGGTCACGGTCGGCGCGACTCTCGCGCTCGTCGCCACCTCGTGCGGGCGCTCCGGGTCGTCGGCTCCGAGCGGTGCCAGCAGCGGTTCGGCGTCGGCGAAGCCGTCCGCCAGCAGCACGGCAGCGGCGGCCGGCCAGTTCGGGACGCTGAAGAAGGTGTGCGCGCCCGGCCCCGCAACGGGCGCCTCCGGACGAGGCATCGTCGGCAAGACCATCCACCTCGGAGTCCTGGGCGATCCGGGTGCCGCCGCCGCGCCGGGTCTGGAGCAGGAGTTCTTCGACGCAGCCGACGCCTTCTCCAAGTGGTGCAACGCGGCCGGCGGCATCAACGGATACCAGCTCGTCGTCGATCATCTGGACGCCAAGCTCTTCAACGGGGGCCAGCAGGTCGTGCAGGCTTGCCAGAAGGACTTCATGCTGGTCGGCGGGGGCAATGCGCTCGACGCGTCCGACGTGAAGCCACGCCTGGGGTGCAAGCTCGGGCAGATCCCGGCCTACACCGTCTCACCGGAGGCGACGGGAGCCGGGCTGCAAGTCACACCGGTCGCAAGCGTTCCGACCACGTACACGGTCGCGCCGCTCCGGCTGCTGGCCGAGGCCTTTCCTGACACCAAACAGGGGCTCGGCATCGCGGGCAGCAACCTGGCGTCCCTTGCCCCGCAAGGGCTGCGCGCCCAAGAAGCCTACCAGAAGCTCGGTTTCAAGGTGACGACGGTGCAGCCGCGGCCGGCGCTCGTCGACAACTACCGGCCGTGGATGGAGCAGCTGAAGCAATCAGGCGCTAAGGCTGACTTCGAGGTCACCGCGCAGGACCCGTCGCCCATCTTCACGGGCATGAACGACACCGGTTTCAAGCCGCAATGGGTGCTGTTCGGGCAAACGTTCTACTCCTCGAAGTCAGTCCAGGCCGCGAAGGCTGCCAAGTACCTGCCGAACAGTTTCATCGACCTTTCGAACCTGCCCTTCGAGCTGGCCGGCAAGTTCCCGGTCGTCCAGCAGGTCATCGACATCATGAAGGCCGGCACCTCGAGCAGCAATTACGACAGCTTCACCGACCTCGCCTTCAACTCCTGGTCGCTGTGGGCGCAGTCAGCCACGGCGTGCGGCAGCACCCTGACGCAGGACTGCATCCTGCAGAAAGCCGGAGCGCACCCGAACTGGGATGCAGGCGGGCTGTTCGCCCCGGTCAACACGAGCCCGAGCGTAAAGGTCCCGAGCAGCTGCGTCGTGATGATGCGGCTGACGACCGACGGGTTCGTCTATGACCAGAAGGTCACGAACCCTAACAACGGCGTCTACAACTGCGGGCCGCAGAACCTGGCGACAGTGAAGAGTTACCTCTCCTGACCATGGGTGGAGGTGAGGGGACTCGAACCCCTGGCCTCCTCCGTGCGAGGGAGGCGCTCTACCAGGCTGAGCTACACCCCCAGGAAAGCCAGACGAACGTACCACGAGGGCTCCCGGAGAGGCCCAAGACTGCAGGTCAGACGCTCAGCTGGCCTGCGCGGCGGCGAGCTCCTCGGTGGGGGCGTCAGTGAGGTCGATGAGGGCGGGCTGCTCGACGGCGTTCAGATCGATCTCTGCGGGCGCGCCGGCCTCGGCGTACTCCCCGTCGGCATACTCGCTCTCGGCGTACTCGAGCTCGCCGTCGGCGTACTCGAGCTGCTCGTCGACGTAAGGCACGTCGGGGGCCTCGTAGGGCTCGGTCCCCGGCAGCACGGGAGCTGACGCGGCGCTCCAGCCGTCGAGGTGGCTCGCCCGGTCCTGCGACGACGCCTCTTCCCACGCCTGACGCGCGACGCGGGCCCGCTTCTCACGCGCGGCGCGGGCGGAACGGGCGCGGGCGGCGTTACGGAGGTGACGCACGTACAGGATCAGCGCGATGTCGCACACGATGTTCAGCGCGATGAACAGACCGCCGCCGGCGATCGCTGCGATGAGCGTGCCGAGCGCGAGCGCCGCAAGCCCGACGAGCCGGCGCGCGCGACGGACCCGCAGCGCCGGCTTCTTGCGACCGGAGCCTTTGGGTCCGGTGCCGAAACTGGCGCGAACGCTGCTACCGAGCCGACCGGAGCTCGGCGCGGCGGCGACACGGGCGCGGGGCGCGGAAGCATAGACAGGGGTTTGCTCTGGGGATTGCGCATCCTGCTCGGCCATGGCCTCCACCTCGATGGACGAAACATCACGGGAGCGGCGCAGCAGCCGCCGACCGGTGGCGCGCTCGGAATGGCCCGCCCTTCCGGAACTTTTCTCATCCAGGCCCTCGGCAACGACAGCGGTGCCGACGGTGGGCCCAACGTTGCCGCGGTGCCAGTGCAGATCCCCGCGGCGTACCCAGGTGGGTATCAGCACGAAGATCCAAACAGCCACGATGCCGCACCAGATGACTGCGCTCATCGTCCCTCCGGCGGCAAGAGTCCATCAGTTGACGGAGTCTGCGTTTAACGCTAAGTCGCTGGTGGCGCGATTACTTGCACGCTGGACGGCGTGTCGCGATCAAGACTGTTGCTGGCGGACCCGATGCCACCTGCGCAACATGCCCTCCGGAACGTCTTCGACCGTCACCGCGTAGCCGATGTGGTCGCGGTAAGCGCCGTCGATCGCGAGGTATTTGCGGTGCAATCCTTCGTCGCGAAACCCGAGCTTCTCCACAACCCTTTTGCTGGCAACGTTTTCCGGCCTGATGTTCGCCTCGATGCGGTGCAGCCTCGCCGGGCCGAAGCAGTGGTCGACCACGAGCGCGAGCGCGGTCGGCATCACGCCGCGACCCGCCACGGCCTCATCGACCCAGTAGCCCACGTACGCACTGTTGAAGGCGCCCCGTACGACATTGCCTACCGTCAATTGGCCGCAGAACCGGCCTTCGTACGTAATGGCGAAGGGAAGGGCGCTGCCCTCGCGCCCTTGCTTGCGCAGGCTGCGGAGCATCGCCGTGTAGATGCCGATGGACTGCCGGTCATTCCAGGAAAGACGGGGATTGTCGAAGCCCGGAGGGGTCGCTTCCCAGCGCACCAGCCACTGTTCGTTACGCGTCCGCACCTCGACCCAGGACGCACCGTCACGCAGCCGGAGCGGGCGGATGCCCACCGGCCCGTCGGCGAGTCTGGCCGGCCAGCCCGGAGCGCTCAGCCGTGGTCACCCCCGCCGCGCACTTGCGCTATCGCGTGTCCGATCACCGGAGCCAGCACGGCGACCCCATCCCGGACACCACCCGTGGACCCGGGCAGGTTCACGATGACACTGCCGCCCGCGATCCCGGCGACGGCGCGCGAGAGAATCGATGTCGGCACCCGCTCACGATCGGCGGCGCGCAACATCTCGACCAGACCCGGCGCCTCCCGCGTGATGACGCGAAGGGTGGCCTCCGGCGTCACGTCGCGGGGCGAAAACCCAGTGCCGCCAGTCGTCACGACGAGATCGATGCCCGCAGCGACGGCCTCGCGTAAAGCCTCGGCGACGACATCGGCCTCATCGGGAACGACCGTCACCCCGTCGACGATGAATCCGATGTCGGCGAGCAATGACGCGAGCAGCGGACCCGACGTGTCACTGCGCACCCCGCCGTGCGAGCGGTCGGACACCGTGAACACGCGCGCCAACGCACCATTCGGAAGGCCGGGTGAGACACCGGCGACGTGAGCGGCCGCGGTCGACGCGGGCTCGGCGTGGTGGTGCACGGGCGTGACGGCGGTATCCCCGCGCTCCCAATCCCCGGAGCGGCCGCCGGATTTGCTCAGCACACGGACGTCGGTCAGCACCGCTTGCGGGTCCACGGCTTTCACCATGTCGTGCAGCGTCAGGCCGGCCACGGCGACCGACGTGAGCGCTTCCATCTCGACGCCGGTACGCCCGGTCGTCTTCACCCGCGCCCTGATTTCAATGGCGCCCTCGGACAGTTCGAGGTCGACCGTCACCCCGGAGATGGGCAGCGGATGACACAGCGGCACCAGGTCGGGTGTGCGCTTGGCGGCGAGGATCCCCGCTACCCGGGCGACCCCGAGCGCATCACCCTTCGGTACGCCATCGCCGCGCAGGAGCGCGATGACCGCAGGCGAGACGAGCAGCCGTCCGGCAGCGACCGCGACCCGAGTCGTGACCTCTTTGTCGCCGACGTCGACCATCCGCGCGGCGCCGCGCTCATCGACATGCGTGAGCCGGCCGGCCGTCCCTTCCGTCACCGGCCCCTCCGCTCCAGCAGCAGGGCGAGCACCGAACCTCCGGACTCCACTCTCGTCTGATCCTCCGGGATCATCAGCAGCGCGTTGCATGCTGCCAGCGCCGCCATCTGGTGGGAACCCTGCGCGCCTGCCAGGCGTGCCGTCAACCGTCCGCTCGGATGCCGCTCGACGATCCCGCGCAGGAACGAGCGCCGGCCCGCCGGTGACGTCAGATCCTCACCCGCCTGGGCGGTCACCTGAGGCCGCAGCAGGACGTCGGCACCGAGCATGCGACGCAGCGCAGGACGCACGAACACCTCGAACGAGACCATGGCGCTCACCGGATTGCCCGGCAGCGTGAGGATCGGAATCTGCTCGGCGCCGAGGGTTCCGAAACCCTGCGGCATGCCGGGCTGCATCGCGACCTTGTCGAAGGCGACCGTCCCGAGGCGGGTCAGCACCTCCTTGACGACGTCGTACGCGCCGACGCTCACCCCGCCCGTCGTCAGCAGCAGGTCGGCGCGGATCAGATGGTCCTCGAGCGTCTCCAGCAACAGCGCCGGATCGTCGCGCACCAGCCCCACCCGGTACGCGATCCCCCCGGCCTCGCGGACCGCCGCGGCCAGCATGTGGCTGTTGGAGTCGGGCAGCTGTCCCGGGCCGAGCGGATCACCGACGTCGACCAGTTCGGTGCCGGTCGAGACGATGACCACGCGTGGACGCGGCCGACACATCGCGGAGGCCCGGCCGGACGCGGCGAGCAGACCGATCTGCGCGGCACCGAGATAGGTGCCCGCCGGAAGCACGAGAGCGCCGGCCGCCAGGTCTTCGCCGGCATGACGAATGTGCTGACCCGGCCGGGGCGCCTGGGAGATGACGACGGAGTCCTTGCCGCCGTCGGTCCACTCGAGCTGAACGATCGAGTCGGCCCCGGGAGGGATGGCCGCGCCGGTCATGATGCGCGCGGTGAAGCCCGGCTGGATGGTGATGCCGGTGTTGCTGCCGGCGGCGATGTCGCCGACGACCGGAAGCCTCACGGGGGTGGCCGGGGTCGCCGAGGCGACGTCGGCCAGCCGCACCGCGTAGCCGTCCATCGCCGAATTGTCGAACCCGGGCAGCGGGGTCGTGGCGACGACGTCTTCGCCGAGGGTGCAGCCATGCGCGTCGACCAGCGGAAGCGGAAGCGGCGGCAGCGGGCGCACCGCTCCCAGCACGTCGGCCAGGTGCTGATCGACGGTCTTCATCGCGTCACTGCCTTCATAGGGTCGCTGCCTTCATGACGTCACTGCGTCAGGGCCGCCCGATGCCACGAATTCCTTGAGCCACGACCAGAGTTCGGCCCCGATGTCCTCACGCTCAACGGCGAGGCGCACCACGGCTTTCACGTAGTCCACCCGGTCGCCGGTGTCGTAGCGGCGGCCGGAGAAGACGACGCCGTGGACCGGTTCGATGCCCGCCAGAGTCTTGATGGCGTCGGTCAGCTGGATCTCCCCGCCGCGGCCCGGCTTGGTCTCGCGCAGGATGTCGAAAATCGCCGGCGAGAGCAGGTATCGGCCGATGATGGCGAGGTTGCTCGGCGCCTCTTCAAGCGGCGGCTTCTCGACCAGATCGCGTACCCGCACGAGGTCGTACTTCCCGCTCGCCTGCGCCGGTTCGACCGTCGCGACGCCATACATCGACACCATCTCCGGCGGCACTTCCATCAGCGCGATGACGCTGCCGCCGTGCTTCTCGCGCTCGGCGAGCATCTGCTCGAGCAGCGGGTCACGCTCGTCGACGACGTCATCGCCGAGCATCACCAGAAACGGCTCGTTGCCCACGTGCTCGGCCGCCACGAGCACGGCATGACCGAGCCCGGCGGCGACGCCTTGGCGTACGAAATGGAAGCGCGCAAGGGATGCCGAATTGCGTACCCGGGCGAGGCGTTCGAGGTCGCCCTTCTTCTCCAGCGCCGCCTCGACCTCGGGGGCGCTGTCGAAGTGATTCTCGATCGCCTCCTTACCGCGGGCGGTGATGATGAGGACGTCGTTCAGCCCGGCGCGAGCGGCCTCTTCCACGATGTATTCGAGGGCGGGCTTGTCGACGACGGGCAGCAATTCTTTGGGAATGGCCTTGGTGGCCGGAAGAAAACGGGTGCCGAGTCCCGCCGCGGGGATGACAGCCTTGGTGACGGGCATGTCGGTGAGACTATTCGGCATGGCGGGTGAGACGGCGAAGGCCGCGCTGCGCAAGGCGCTGCTGGCTGCCCGGAGGGAACGGCCGAAAGGCGAGGGTGAGGCGAGCCGGGGGGTGCTTTCCATCCCGGAAATTGCCGAGGCTCGCGTCGTCGCGGGCTATTCGGCGCTGCGCGGCGAGCCCGATATCGGTCCCGCGCTGGAGGCTCTGCGCGGCCGCGGGATTCGGGTGCTGCTGCCCGTCGTCCTCGCCGATCGGGATCTGGAATTCCGGGTCGACGGCACCGGTGACGCGGCGGCGCTGGAGCAGGCGGACGTCGTGCTGGTTCCGGCTCTCGCGGTAGATCGGGCCGGGCATCGGCTGGGTCGCGGCGGCGGTTCTTACGACCGGGCGCTGCCCCGCGTACGGCCCGGGGCGCTGCTCGTCGCGATCGTGCATCCCGAGGAACTGGTCGCGTCCGTACCGGTGGAAGCGCACGACATCCGGGTCGGTGCGATCCTGGCCGGCGCCGAGCTGATGCGGGTGGACGCGTGAGGATCCGGCCCGCAACGGGAGCCGACGCCACCGCGATCACGGCCATCTACAACGAGGGCATCGCCTCTCACCGCGCCACCTTCGAGACCGAGCTGCGCACCGTCGAGGAGGTGGCTCGCCGCATCGATACCGCGCTTGCCCGCCACACCTGGCTCGTGGTCGAGAACAGCCACGATGGCGAGAGCGGCGAGATCATCGCCTGGGCCGCCACGATGCCGTACGCGAACCGCGCCTGCTACGAGGGCGTCGCGGAGTTCTCGATCTACGTCTCCGGCGCGCATCAGGGCCGCGGCGCCGGGCGGCTGGTGCTGACGGCCTTGCTCGCCGAAGCCGAGTCGGCCGGGATCTACAAGGTGACCAGCCGCGTCTTCCGTCACAACGAGGCATCCCGTGCCCTCTGCGCCGCCGTCGGCTTCCGGGAGGTCGGCGTCCACCTGCGCCACGGGCGTCTGGACGGCGTCTGGCGCGACATCGTCACCGTCGAGGTGCTGCTCGGCCCTGCTGCCTGAGCCGTCGTCCCTCCCGCGCCGCCGCGCCCGCGCGCTCGAGGCCACCCGCTTCTGGGATCGCCGGTTCCACGCGCTTCTGGGATCGCGGGGTTATGAGCGCTCACAACCCCGCGATCCCAGTTCGGCGGGCGTCGCGCAGCGGGAACCAGGGAGGCGACGCGCAGCGGAAACCAGGGAGGCGAGGGCCAGGGAGACGGCTCGGGTCAGTCCTCGTCGTGGTGACCCTTGTCGCCCATGGCCGAGTGGGCGCCGGGCGAGAGGCCGAGGTGATCGCCGATACGGTCGAGCAGGCCGATCAGCTGGTCACGATCCAAAGGAGAGAGCGGCTCGCAGATCCACTCCTCGTGCGCCTTGGCGATCTCGAAAGCCTTACGCAGCAAGGCGTTTCCGGCCTCGGTCAGGTGCACGGCGCGGCTGCGACGGTCGTCGTCTCGGAGGCGGCGTTGGAGCAGTCCCTTGCTTTCGAGCGCGTCGAGTATCGCGACCATGCGGCTCGCGGGGATGGAGAGGGCTGACGCGAGGGCTTGCTGGGACTGGCCCTCGTTGAAGCCGACCGCGCGGAGCACGGAGAAGCCGCGCGGGTCCAGCCCCAGGTGAGCGAGCTTGCGGTGAAAGCCCCGCGAGGTCGCGTAACCGAGCGAGGAGAGCAGGAAGCCGACCGCCCGAAACGGCGGGGTCGACAGACCGTCCTGAGGTGGCACGGGAAACAGACTAGACCCACGCGTAATGATTCTGCTATGAATGCTTCCGAACGGAACGAGTCCGAACGGAAGGCTTCTGATGTCCGAGACCGCCGTACACCCGGCCGCCCCGAGATCTCCCGACGAGCACGACCCCCAGCACTCCAGCGGAGCGATCCCGCGTTTGGGACGTGCCGTGCTGCGCCATCGCCGCCGCGTGCTGGTCATCTGGCTGGTGCTTTTCATCGCCGGGATGGCCGGCGCCGGCTCGGTGTCGAACCGGTTGAAGGTCGACTTCTCGCTGCCTGGCCAGCCCGGCTACGAGACCGCGAAGACGGTCCAGCAGATCTACGGCAGCGGCATCGGCCAGCCTCCGACGATCCTCGTGCTCACCGCGCCGGCCGGGGGCAGCGCCAAGGCCGACAGCACCAAGCTCACCGCTGCCTTCAACGCGCTGCGCCAGGAGCGTCCGACCCTGCGGATCGTCGACGCGGGCTCCACCGGAGACCCGTCGTTCTTCACCAAGGACGGGCGCACGACGTTCGCGCTCGTTTTCGGCCCGCAGGGCAAGGGCTTTTCCAGCTCACCGCAGCTGAAGAACTTCGGCAGCGCGATCGGCCCCGACCTTCCTCAGGGCTACTCGGTCGGCGTCACCGGCCTGCAGGAGCTCTCGCAGGACTCGTCCAAGGGCGGCTCAGGCGTCTTCGCGGAGACCCTTCTCGGCGGGCTGGGCGCGCTCGCGGTGCTGGCGTTCGTCTTCGCCTCACTGCTGGCGCTGATGCCGCTGCTGATCGCTGCCGTCTCCATCCTGACGACCCTGCTGATCGTGCTCGGCCTGACCTACATCGCTGACGTCTCGTTCATCGTGCAGTTCCTCGTCTCACTGATCGGCCTCGGCGTCGCGATCGACTACTCGCTGCTGATCGTCACCCGCTGGCGCGAAGAGCGTGATGCCGGACGCGAGAACAACGACGCGATCCTTGTCGCCATGAGCACGGCCGGACGCGCGGTGCTGCTCTCGGGGCTGACGGTCGCGGTCGGTCTGGTCGCCCTCGTCGTGCTGCCGGTGCCGGGCCTGCGCAGCGTCGGCTACGGCGGCATCCTGATCCCGCTCATCTCGACGCTCGTCAGCCTGACCCTGCTGCCCGCGTTGCTGGCCGGCATCGGCCCGCGGATGGAGTGGCCGCGCCGCAAGCCGCGCCCGGTCGGGCGGCTCTGGGGCGCGTGGGGACGAGGGGTGGTTCGCCGCCCGTGGCTGGCCGCCGGCGTCGCCCTGGTCATCCTCGCGATCCTGATCATCCCGGTGTTCTCCCTCACCGTCGGGCAGACCAGCGCCGACGCGCTCTCCAAGGGCGGACCGGCCCGCGCCGCCTATGACCGCCTGGTGACGGGTGGGGTGCCCGAGGGCGTGCTGACACCTCTCGAGGTGCTCACCAAACAGGCCGCTGCGCAGGAGACGGCGCAGAAGCTGCGGTCGGTCCAGGGCATCGACCGGGTCGTCGTCCCGACCGGGGCGGAGAACAACCGCGGCGGCACGTCGATCGTCGTCGCCATCCCGACCAAGGGCACGCTGAACGGCAAGACGCTGGCCCCGGTCAAGGCCGCACGCGCGGCTGTGAAGGGCGATCCGGGGGTCGTTGGCGTGACCGGTGACGGCGCCGTGGCTCTCGACTACTCGCACGCCGTGTTCGGCAGCTTCCCGGTCATGTTCGCGATCATCGCGGTGCTGACCTTCTTGCTGCTGGCACGCGCCTTCCGCTCGGTGGTGCTCGCCGCGAAGGCGCTCGTGCTGAACCTGATCTCGCTGTCGGCGACGTTCGGTCTGATGACCTGGTTCTGGCAGGAGGGGCACGGCTCCAACGCCATCTTCGGCATCCCGGCGACTGGAGCGATCACGTTCTGGCTGCCGCTGATGGTGTTCGCGTTCCTGTTCGGGCTCTCGATGGACTACGAGGTCTTCATCCTGGCCCGGATGCGGGAGGGCTACGACCGCACCGGCTCCACCTCGAAGGCGGTCGTGGAAGGGCTGGCGCGCACCGGACGGCTGGTCACGAGCGCGGCGCTGATCCTCTTCCTCGCTTTTGCGTCGCTGGCGAGCGCGCCCGACACCGACCTCAAGGTGCTGGCGACGGGACTCGGAGCGGGCATCCTGCTCGACGCGACGGTCGTGCGGGCGCTGCTGCTGCCGGCACTGGTCGAGCTCTTCGGTCGCTGGAACTGGTGGCTCCCGGCGGGCCTGGCCAAGGTGCTACGGGTCGCCCCGAGTCCGGCTGTCGCGCTGCCGGCCGCGCGGCACGAGCCCGACGCACTCGACGAGCGCGAGCCGGTGTCGGTCGGACGCTAGTTCGCTCCCGGCGCGGCGAATTCGCTGGGCCGCGGGGCCTTCCGAGGTCCCACGGTCTGGCGATACGCGTTGAGGCGCCGCTCTTCGAGGTGGCTGTCCGGGTGCCGAGCCCGGCTGAGCTCGCCCTCGATGTCGATCTCGGTCGTGGCGAGCCCCGCCTTTGGTCCGGTGCGGGCGAGTTGCTGCCCCGCCGGATCGACCACCTTCGCGTGGCCGAGGAATCGCAGCTCCCCGAGGCCCCCGGTCTGGTTCGCGGAGACGACGAAGAGCTGGTTCTCTGCTGCTCGGGCGACGTCGTAGAGGTCGAACAGCCGGGTCTGGCGGTCCGACGTGAGCTGGCTGGTGCGCTGGGTGACGCTCGCCGGCCAGGCCGAGAGCGACGCGATGACCGACGCACCGTCGACCGCCAGGCTGCGGGCGGCCTCCGGGAACGTCTTGTCGTAGTCGATCAGCATGCCGATGCGCCCGATCGGGGTGTCGAACGCGTTGAACGAGTCGCCCGCCGAGTACCAGGGGACTTCGTGCTTGCGCAGGTGCACCTTGCGCTGGCGGCCGAGCACGCCGTCACCGGTCAGGCAGACCGCCGAGTGGAAGCGTCGTGATCCGTCGCGTTCGCTGTAGCCGAAGCAGAGGATCAGCTCGCCTGCCAGGGCGCGCAGCTCGTCGAAGATCGCATCGCCCGTCGGGAAGCTCTGCGGCAGATCATCAGGAGGAGCGTCGGCGCCGCTCCCGCCGAGCGTGCCGTGCGGAAGGACGATCAGCCGGACGCCCGCGCGCCGGGAGTGCCGGACGATCGCTTCGATCCGGTGCATGGCCGCGTCGAGGTCGCGCCCGAAATGGGCCGCCGCACCCGCGACGCGGACCGGCGTCACGCGTCGACCCGAACCGCGAGGCGCTGCGCTGTGCCCATATGCGCAAGTCAAAGCACTAGCCGCGTCGGCCTGGTTCCGGACGGAACAAAGCCACGTTAAAAACCCCGCCGCTCTGGAAACGTCACCGACACACGTCCCCATGATCAACGCTGCCACGATCATGGAAAACGCATGACCATCCGGCTGAGAGCAAGATCATGGCAGCGTTGATCATGGTCGGGATTGAGATGGGGGCACCGCGTGGTTGCACGGTGCGAGATTCCACCTCGCCCTGAACTACCCGGGCCCAGGAACTACACTTGGCAGTCTTGACTGCCGAGTGCTAATCCAGGGCACCCATTGCGGAGGACCACGTGCCGACCTACCAGTACGTCTGCACCGACTGCCAGAACGATCTGGAGGCCGTGCAGAGCTTCAGTGAGCCGTCGCTGAGCGAATGCCCCAGCTGCGGCGGCAAGCTGCGCAAGCGTTTCGGCGCGGTCGGCGTGGTGTTCAAGGGCTCGGGCTTCTACCGCAACGACAGCCGTAGCGACGGCCGCGGCGTGTCCGGCGAGCACAAGGGTGACGGCGAGAAGTCGTCCTCGGAGACCAAGGCTGAGACCAAGAGCGAGACGAAGACCGAGAGCAAGTCCGAGACGAAGTCGGAAAGCAAGTCGGACGCGTCAGCCAAGGGCGGCTCCTCCGGATCCGGCTCGAGTGGCTCGTCCAGCTCCTCCGCCAGCAGCTCGAAGGCGTCCAGCGCCGCCTGATCCGGGCTATCCACAGGCCGTCCACGGGGTGGCCCGACGCTGGCTAGCGTGACCTCCTGACCTTGGGAGGGACATTCGCATGCACACCACGCTGCTCGCGCGGGGCTGGCGCGGATCGTGGGTGCCCGGCCATCTCCGCCGCCGCCTGCTGGCCGCGGCAATGGCCGCTGCGGCGGTATTGATCGGCCTCTCGTCGCTGCACCGGCCCAGCGCGCCCGCCGCCGCACACTCCGGCGCCGCCTCGCCCTCGCAAGCGCTGCTCGCCGGCCTTCATCCTGGTCAGGTCGCTGCACCGATCCGGCTGGTCGACCCGGGCGTCGCGCCGCTGCTGCAGCCCGGCGTGAGTGTCGACGTGCTCGCCGCTCCCGACTCCGCCGATGGCACCTCGACGGCGGCCCTGGCCCGCGTCATTACCAAGCACGTACGCGTGCTCTCGGTCGGCGCTCCGAGCACCAGCGACGCCAACCTCGGCACGCTCGTCGTGCTTGCCGTCAGCCCGGCCGACGCGCAGGCACTGGCCGGCGCCGAGGCCGGCGGGCGGCTGTCGGTGACGCTCGAAGCGGGTTAGCGCTCGCGTTCCTCGTGGTGCGGCGGGCGTTCGGCGCGCAGCCGCTCCAGATCCGCCTCGTCACCGTCGGGGTCGTCGTGCTCCCAGTCTCGCCCGCCCCAGCCGACATCGCGCTCATCGGCACTCGGGCCGGATTCGCCGTCCGGCGAACGGGTGGTCATGGCGCCCATTCTCCCAGCCAACGGACAGCCGGTGGAATGTGAGCTGCCGTTCCCCTCCTGCCTGCACCGGAGCCCCGCTTCTCTGACAAACTCTGAAGCTCGCAGCTATGCGCTGATGCACCTCAAAGGGGCCTTCTCATGTCGGACGATTCGCTTTCCGCAGCACCAGAATTCACGCTTCAGTACGACCACCACTCGATGGACCTGCCTACGACCGTCGGCACGGAGAGCCCCTCCGGCCTCGGTATCGGCAAGCTGCTTTCCGATACCGGCCACGTGACGCTGGATCCGGGTTTCGTGAACACCGCGGCCTGCACATCAGCCATCACCTTCATCGATGGCGACGCCGGCATCCTGCGCTATCGCGGCTATCCGATCGACGAGCTGGCCGAGCGGCGCTCATTCTTGCAGGTCGCGTACCTGCTGATTTACGGCGAGCTGCCGACCGCCGAGCAGGAGAGCAGCTTCCAGTCACGCATCCGCGAGCACACGATGCTGCACGAGGACCTCAAGGAGTTCTTCGCCGGCTTCCCGCGCGACGCGCACCCGATGGCCGTGCTCTCCTCCGCCGTCAGCGCGCTCTCGACCTTCTACCAGGACAGTCTCGATCCGTTCGACGACGAGCACGTCGAGATCTCCACGGTCCGGCTGCTCGCGAAGCTGCCGACCATCGCGGCCTACGCGTTCAAGAAGTCGATCGGCCAGCCGTTCCTGTACCCGGACAACACGCTTGGCTACGCGGAGAACTTCCTGCGCATGACCTTCGGCGTACCGGCGCAGCCCTACGAGGTCGACCCGGTGACGGCCCAGGTGCTCGACATGCTCTTCCTGCTGCACGCCGACCACGAGCAGAACTGCTCGACCTCGACCGTGCGGCTGGTCGGCTCCAGCCACGCCAACCTCTTTGCCTCCGTCTCCGCCGGCGTCAACGCGCTCTTCGGTCCGCTGCACGGCGGTGCGAATCAGGCCGTGCTGGAAATGCTCGAGGAGATTCGCGCCGACGGCGGTGACGTCCACGGCTTCGTCGAGCGCGTCAAGAACCGCGAGCCAGGCGTGAAGCTGATGGGCTTCGGCCACCGCGTCTACAAGAACTACGACCCGCGCGCCGCGATCGTGAAGAAGGCGACCCGCCAGGTGCTCGAGCGCCTCGGCAAGCCCGACCCGCTGCTCGACATCGCCATGAAACTCGAAGAGATCGCGCTCGCCGACGACTACTTCACCGAGCGCAAGCTCTACCCCAACGTCGACTTCTACACCGGCGTCATCTACGAGGCGATGGGCTTCCCGCCGAAGATGTTCACCGTGCTCTTCGCGCTCGGCCGCCTCCCCGGCTGGATCGCCCAGTGGCGCGAAATGATCCAGGATCCGGCGACGAAGATCGGCCGTCCGCGCCAGGTCTACGTCGGCGAGCCCGAGCGTCACGTGCCGACCGAGGTTTACATAGGTGAGACGCAGCCGCGCCGGGAGCTGTAGCGCGCCTCTGGGTCGCCCTTAGCTTGGCTGCCGTCAGATCGGCTGGAGGTCCGAGACCATCCAGTGGCCGCCCACCTTCGACATGGTCACCTGCACGCGGAACGGATCGATGCGCGTGGTCGCCGTCTTCTGGCCTTTGAGCTGCTTGACCGATTCCTGGTCGACGAAGAGCAGGAGCGTCACGCGATCGCTCTGGGCCTGCACGACAGACTGACCCGAGACCGTGGCCGTCACCATCGCCTTGATGGACGGGGCTGACGCGAGCACCTTCTGCGCGGTCGACGTGTAGTCGCCGAGGAACTGCCCGGTCGACATCGCCTTGGCCGCCTTGATGTCATCCATCAGGTGGCGGTAGTCGTAGCCGAGGATCTTCGGGACGTCGGTGGCCGCCGCGGCCACGGCACCCTTGCGGGCCGATTCCACCACCTGCAGCGAGCGGGCATGGGAATTGCTCCGATGCACGAGAAACGCGACCATCGCGGATGCGATCGTCACGCCGACGAGAATGAGCAACGCGAGCAGGCGCACCTTCGGATGAGGCGTGCGCACGCGGGCAGCGACGGGCGCCGCCTTGAGGAGACTGACGGGCGCACTCGCCGTGCTCGACTTCGCCGGCTTCGATACCTTGCTCGGCCTGACGGGCTTGGCGGCCTTCGCCGGCTTGGCCGGCTTGTTCGGCTTGGCTGGCTTGCCGGGGCGATGCTTGCCGCCAACCTCCGGCTCCCTGGTGATCGTGCTCATGAGCCCACCTGCGAGTAGGAGGGAAGTCCGGCGAAGTTCAGCTGCGCTGACTTCCAGACCCCGCCGACCTTCTGCATTTCGAAGGCGAAGCGGTAATGGACCTGGACTTTGCTGGCGGCGCTCGTCGCGGTCTTCGGGAAGGCGACCGTCGCATCTCCCACGACGAGCACCTCAGCCTTGCTGCCGGTGAACGACGACTGGCCCTTGGGATAGGAGAGTCCGGCGGAAGCGACCGTGCCGGTCGAGACCGACTTGGTACTCGCGGCGGTCGAAGCGGTGCCCGATTCGCTCTGGCTGTATTGGGTTTTCATGGTTCCGGTCGACGCGTTGACGACGCGCTGCAGGTCAGCCTTAGCGGTGCGGTAGTCGAGCGTCATGATCGCAAGCGCCTGCTTCTGCGCGGCCATCACGGCATCCTCAGCACTGCCCGGCGGCTTCGAGCCCGAGCGCTGGGTGAGCTCGACGACGAGCCACGCGACGCCGGCCACGCAGAGCAGACACAGCACGGCCACCGACACGCGCGCCCCGCGCGCCTGCTGTGGGCGCGGGGGCCGCGTCGGCGACGACGGTGCCTCCAAGAGATCAGTCGATGCCATGCGGCCTCTCCTGCTGGCTGGGAAGGGATGACACCCCTCACCAACGCCGGCGCGCCCGAAAGGTTGCGGGTGCCCGCAGAGTTCCTGACGGTCCGTCACTTTCCCGCCGACCGGTCGTTCCGTGTGTTCGACGCCACGTTCTGCAAAGACCCCAGCTGGCGCGAATGCTTCAAGGAGGAGACCGGGTGGCTTACGCGGGCACCAGGGCCGGCAATGCCTTCCTGCGGGAGACCGGCAGCTTCGCGGCGATGTCGCTGGACACCCTCCGCGCGGTGTTCAAGGCGCCTTTTCAGTGGCGTGAGTTCATCCAGCAGTGCTGGTTCGTCGCGAGCGTCTCCATCCTGCCGACGACGCTCACGTCCATCCCCTTCGGCGCCATCATCGCGCTGCAGACCGGTGCGCTGATCCGCCAGCTCGGCGCCGTGTCGCTGAACGGCGGCGCGTCGGTCATCGCGGTCGTGCGCGAGGCCGGGCCGATCGTCACCGCGCTCATCATCTCGGGGGCCGCCGGCTCGGCGATCTGCGCCGACCTCGGGGCCCGCAAGATCCGCGAGGAGATCGACGCGATGGAGGTACTGGGCATCAGCCCGCTCCAGCGTCTGGTGGTCCCCCGCGTCGCGGCCATCACGCTCGTTTCAGTCCTGCTGAACGGTCTGGTCTCGGTGGTCGGCGTCGCGGGTGGCTACTTCTTCAGCGTCGTGATCCAGCAGGGCACGCCCGGACCGTACTTCGCCTCGTTCACCGAACTCGCCCAGTTACCCGACCTCTATCAAGCGGAAGCGAAAGCGCTCGTCTTCGGGCTCGTCGCCGGATTGATGGCGTCCTACAAGGGTTTGACGGCGAAGGGCGGGCCCAAAGGGGTCGGTGATGCCGTCAATCAAACGGTGGTCTTCACCTTCATGCTGCTTTTCGCCATCAACTTCGCGGCGAGCACCCTCTACCAGCAAATCGTGCCGCAGAAGGCGCTCTAAATGGCCACCCACGCGCGGCCGCCCCGCCCGCTCCTGCCGGCTCCCCTGCGCAAGCTCGGGTCGGCCGGCGGCCGCATCACCGGCAGCCTCGACGAGCTAGGTCGCTCCGGCTCGTTCTACGTGCGCACGATCGGCTGGTCCTACAAGGTCGTCGTGCGCTACAAGAAGGAGGTCCTGCGGCTGCTCGCTGAGGTCGCCTTCGGCACCGGCGCGCTCGCCGTCATCGGCGGCACGGTCGTGATCGTCATCTTCATGACGTTCTTCACCGGGCTCGAAGTCGGGCAGCAGGGCTACACGTCGCTGAACTCGCTCGGCGCGGCCGTCTACACCGGCTTCATCTCCGCCTACTTCAACACCCGCGAAATCGCTCCCATCATTGCGGGAATCGCCCTTTCGGCAACGGTCGGATGCGGCTTCACCGCGCAGCTCGGTGCGATGCGCGTGAACGAGGAGATCGACGCGCTCGAGGCCATCGCGGTGCCGTCGGTGCCCTACCTGGTCACCACCCGGCTCATCGCCGGCGCCCTCGCCGTCATCCCGCTGTACGTGCTGGGGTTACTGGCCTCCTACCTCTCGACCCGGCTCATCACGACCAAGCTCTTCGGGCAGTCATCCGGCACATACGACCACTACTTCAACCAGTTCCTGCCGCCGACCGACATCATGATCTCGTTCGTCAAAGTCATGGTCTTTGCGGGGATCGTGATCCTGACGCACTGCTACTACGGCTACAAGGCGGCCGGCGGCCCTGCCGGGGTGGGCGTCGCGGTCGGCCGCGCGGTACGGCTCGCGATCACCTCCGTCGTCGCCGTGGACCTGTTCCTCGACCTCGCGCTCTACGGCAGCTCGGTGAGCGTCCGGATCGCGGGCTGACCGCATGTTCATGCCGCGGCCCAAGCGCCAGCCCTACGTCCTCTACGGCGTAGCGATGCTCGGCGTCATCACGCTGCTGGCAACGATCTGCATCATGGCCTTCAAGCAGGTCTTCACCACCACGGTGCCGGTCTCGATGCACATCCAGCGGGCGGGCCTGCAGCTGCTCAAGGGCTCCGACGTGAAGATGCGCGGGCTCATCGTCGGTGACGTGAAATCCATCAGCAGCAACGGAAATGGCGCCGTCATCCAGCTGCAGCTCAACCCCAAGTACGTCAAGGACATCCCGAAGAACGTGCACGCCGAGCTGATCCCGAAGACGGTGTTCGGCGAAAAGTACATCAACCTCGTCCCGCCGTCAGCGCCGTCGAAAACCCCCATCGCTGCAGGGGATGTGATCGGTCAGGACCAGACGACCCCGGCGCTCGAGATCGACCAGGCCCTCAACGACCTGTTGCCGCTGCTGCGTACCGTGCGGCCGCAGGACCTCAACAGCACGCTCTCGGCGATGGCCTCGGCACTGTCCGGACGCGGCAACGAGCTCGGCCAGACGTCGGTGGCGCTCGACAACTACCTCAAGCAGCTGAACCCGGCGTTGCCGCAGATTCAGCATGATTTCCAGGCACTTTCGAAGGTGGCGACGACCTACGACGAGGCCGCCCCCGCCCTGCTCAAACTGCTGCGCAACTTCACCACCACCGGCGATACGTTCACCGCGAAGTCGGCGCAGTTCAGCGCGCTGCTGAAGGACCTCACCGGCACCGCGGAGACCACCCGCGACTTCCTCGCCCAGAACGCGCAGAGCATCGTCCAGGTCAATGTCGTCAACAAGGACTTCCTCAGCCTGCTCGCCCAGTACTCGCCCGAATACGACTGCCTTTTCAAGGGCACCGCCAACCTGCTGCCGAGGATCAAGGCGACGAAGGACACCAAGCACACGGCGTCGGTGCGGGTGGAATTCCACAGCCCGAAGCCGGCGTACGTCTACCCGCTGGATTCCCCGGAGTACACCGACACCCGCGGCCCGAACTGCTACGGCCTGCCCAACCCGCCGCAGGTGCTGCCGACCATCCAGTTCGACGACGGCACCCAGGACGACCCGCGCTTCGCCAGCCGCAACGGCACGACCACGGACCCGAACCCGCTACAGAAGCTCGACGACACGATCCCGCCGAACGCCAACGGCACCAGCCCGATCGCGCCGCTGACCGACCCGCTGTCCAAGCTGCTTTCTCCCTCGAGCGTCACCGCGGCAGGCAGCCCGGCGATGGGCGACGCCGGCACGGCGACCGAACGCGCGTGGATGGACCAGATCCTCGGACCGATGGTCGGCAAGCCGGCCAACAAGGTGCCGGGTATCGCGAGCCTGCTCTGGGGGCCGATGGCGCGCGGGACGCAGGTGGACGTCGGATGATTTCCACGACCCCGGCGGCCATCAAGTTCGCCATCTTCACCGTCGTCACGCTGCTCGCCACCGGCCTGCTGGCATTGACGATCGGCAACGTCACCTTCCGCAGCACCGCCGGCTACAAGGCGCTTTTCACTGACGCGGTGAACCTCAACAGTGGTGACGAAGTGCGTTACGCGGGCGTGCAGGTCGGCAGCGTCACCGGGGTCAAGCTGGTGAACGGCACCCAGGCGCTGGTGTCGTTCAACGTCGACAAGAACGTTCCGCTGACGACGCAGACAACTGCATCGATCAACTACCGCAACCTGATCGGGCAGCGCTACCTCGCGCTCGGTGAGCTGACCAGCTCCACCTCGAACCAAACCCCGGCGAAGCGCGGCGCCGTACCGACGCAGCTGACGACCGCCTCGGCCGCGCAGCCGAGCACCGGGCTGGCGCTGCCTGCGGGCTCGACGATCCCGCTGACGCGCACGTCGCCGGCGTTGAATCTCAACGCGCTGTTCAATGGCTTCCGCCCGCTGCTGCAGGCGCTGAGCCCCGACGACGTCAACCAGCTGTCGTACGAACTGGTGCAGGTGCTGCAGGGCGAGGGCGGCACGGTCGACACGTTGCTGAGCCAGGTGGGAAGCGCGACCACCACGCTCGCCAGCAATGACCAGCTGATCGGCGACGTCATCAACAAGCTCAACTCCGTGCTCGGTCCGATCGACCAGCGGGACCAGCAGCTGAGCAAGCTGCTCGGGAACCTGCAGACCTTCATCAGTGGCCTGGCGCAGGACCGGGTCGCCATCGGCAACTCGCTGACAAGCATCAACGCGCTCGCCGGCACGACGGCCGATCTGCTCACCCAGGCTCGTCCGGCGCTGAAGACGGACGTGGCTCAGCTCGGCCAGCTGGTCAGCAAGCTCGACACCGCTCAGGCGCGGCAATACTTGACGAATTTCGTGGTGAACACCCCGGCGAAGCTGCGCAACATCGCGCCCGCCGCGGCCTACGCCTCGATCTTCAACGAGTACTTGTGCGCAGTGTCGTTCGTCCTTCCGGACGGTTCGACGACGCAGAAGTACACCAACACCGCGCCCAGGTGCAGCTGATGGCCCGCCGGGGCAGGCGCGGCCTGCTGCGGATCAACATCCCGTCGTTCCGCTCGTTCAACCCGTCAGTGGTCGGGGCACTCTTCATCGTCGGCATGCTGACCCTGCTCTACTTCGCCTTCACGATTCAGAACCTGCCCTTCATCCGCGGCAAGAGCTACACGGCGGCTTTCGCGGAGGCGGCCGGACTGCGCAAGGGCGACAAGGTGCGCGTAGCCGGGCTCGATGTCGGTCAGGTGGATCAGGTCAAGCTGGAAGGCTCGCACGTGCGGGTGCGCTTCAGCGTGCGCAACGGCTCGGTGCGCCTGGGCATGCAAACCACTGCAAGCATTCAGATTTTCACGTTGCTCGGCAACAAGTACCTCGGCCTGGCCCCCGCCGGTGCGGGTAGCTGGCCGACCAGCCGGGAGATCCCGTTGAACCACACCACGTCGCCCTATGACGTGAGCCCGGCCTTCCAGGACCTCGCGTCGACCGTGGGCAGCATCAACAAGAAACAGCTGGCTGACGCGTTCACCACGATCGCCGACACGTTCAAGAACTCGCCGGCGCCGCTGAAGTCGACGCTCAGCGGGCTGACGAACCTGTCCAACACGATCGCCTCCCGCGACGACCAGATCAGCGAGCTCCTCCAACATCTCGCCGGGGTCACGGGGGTCCTCGCCCAGCGCCGCACCCAGTTCGTCCAGATCCTGCAGGATGGCGACAAGCTGCTGCAGGAGCTCGACGCGCGCCGCGATGTCATCAACCAGCTGCTGACGAATACGTCAACGCTGGCAGTCCAACTCGAAGGGCTCACCAAGGACAGCCAGGCGACTTTGAAGCCGGCGCTCGACCATCTGCACAACGTCGTCGCGATCCTGGACAACAACCAGAAATCCCTCGACGACACCGTCACTCTGCTCTACCCGACCACCCGCAACCTGATCGACGTCGTGGGCTCCGGCGGCTGGTATGACGCCTCGGTCGTCAATGCCACGAACCCGTTCCAGCTGCTCGGAGGCAAAGGCATCCCGACCTTGCCGCTGCCGAGCACGCTCGGCGACCTGCTCGGTGTCACCGCTCTCACCCCGACGGGTGGGAAGTAACCATGACCCCACGCTTCCTGAGCCCGGAGAGCTTGCGCCGCATCTCCAAGGTGCTGGTGCCGCTGCTGTTGCTGGCCATCGTCCTTCTCGCCTGGCCGTCCAAGGCGCAGAAGAGCGCGACCATCTACTTCTCGCGCACCGTCCACATCTACAAGGACGGTGACGTCGACATCCTCGGCGTCAAGGTCGGCACCATCACCGGCGTGCACCCTGACGGCGATCGGGTGAAGGTGACCATCAAGTACAACGCGAGCCAGCGCATCCCGGCCAGCGCCTCCGCGGTGATCCTCACGCCGACGCTCGTCGCTGACCGCGTCGTCCAGCTGACTCCGGCCTACACCGGCGGCCCTTTGCTGGCCAACAAGGCGACGATCCCGCTGCAGAAGACGGGCGTCCCGCTCGAGCTCGACCAGGTCTTCGCCAACCTCAACGAGCTCGCCAAGGACGTCGGCCCGAACGGCGCGAACAAGAACGGTGCGCTGTCGAACCTGTTCAACGTCGCGGCGGACAACCTCGACGGTCAGGGCAAGGACATCCACTCGACCATCACCTCGGTCTCCCAGCTGGCCGGCACGCTCGATGACAACAAGGGCGCGCTCTTCCAGACCATCAGGAACCTGCAGTCGTTCACGACCTTGCTGGCCCAGCACGACTCGGATACCCGAGCGTTCACCGACGATCTGGCCAAGGTCGGCAACGAGCTGAACGGTGACCGCACCGCGCTCGCATCGGCGCTGTCCAACCTCAACAGCGCCCTCGGCGATGTCACCTCCTTCGTGCAGAACAACAAGGCCGATCTGCAGAGCAACGTGGCCGCGCTTGCCCGCGTCACCAACGTTCTCGTGAAGGACAAGGACACCCTCGGCAAGCTCATCGACATCGGCGCTCTCGGTGCGACCAACTACACCCACGTCTACGACCCGGGCTCGCAATCCTTCGACGGCCGCTTCTCCGAGAACAACATCCTTTCCACGCCAGCACTTTTCGCCTGCTCGGTGCTCGGCTCGGTCGGCGTCGACGCGAACAACTGCCTGAGCATCCTGAAGGGCCTCGGGCTGGACAAGATCCAGATCCCGTCCGGCGTCCCGGCCGGCACCCCGTCGCTCAACGGGCTGCTGGGGGTGGGCCAGTGAATGCGAAGCGAGTCAGGCGTTTCGCCGCCGTCATCGGCCTCGTCGTGGTCGCGTCGACCGGCTGCAAGTTCAACGGTATCTACTCCTTCCCGCTACCCGGCGCGGTCGCCAACGGCGCCCATACGTACACGCTCAACGTGCAGTTCGCCGACGTGCAGGACCTGGTGCCATACTCCGCCGTCAAGGTCGACGACGCGACGGTCGGGCACGTGAAATCCGTTGCGGTGCAAGGGACTCACGCACTCGTCGTCGTGCAGATCAAGGACTCGGTAGTGCTGCCGGTCAACACCACGGCGCTCATCTCGCAGACCAGCCTGCTCGGTGAGAAGTTCGTCGCCCTCCAACCGCCGCAGGATCACGCGCAATGGCGCGGCCGGCTCACCAAGGGCATGACGATCGGGCTGGAGGAGACCGACTCCGATGCGACGGTCGAGGAGGTGCTCGGCGCGCTCTCGCTGGTGTTGAACGGCGGCGGGCTGGAGCAGATCCAGACCATCAGCACCGAGATCAATCAGGCGCTCTCGGGGCGAGAGGGCAACACGCGCGATCTGCTCGAGCAGCTCAAGACCTTCGCGACCGGGCTCAACAGCCAGAAGGACGACATCCTCTCGGCGCTGAAGGGCGTCGATCAACTCGCGACGACCGTCCGCGCGCAGGAATCGTCCGTCACCAACGCGCTTGACCGGCTGCCCACCGCGATCCAGATCCTCGCTGACAACCGGGTCCAGCTGACCAAGATGCTGACCGAACTCTCCCACCTCGGCGATGTCGCGGTGAACGTCATCAACGGTTCGCGTGATGACCTGCTGGCCAACCTGCGCAACCTCGAGCCGACGCTGACCGAGCTGGCCAAGGCGGGCGACCAGATCCCGCCATCGCTGCAGATCCTCGTGACTTTCCCCGAAGCCGACGGCACGCAGGACGTCTACCGCGGCGACTACACGAACGTCGACCTGCAGATCGACCTGTCGACCACGCAGCTGATGAAGAACTTCGGGCTCGGCAGTCTCGGCGCGACCGGCGGCACGAGCAAGGGCACGACCACCACCCCGACGCCAACTCCGACGACCACTCCGAAACTGCCGATTCCCCTGCCATCTCTGACGATTCCGAAGCTGCCGACGCTCCCGCTACCCAAGGTCGGCAGCACGGGCAAGACCGGGACGAGCGGCAGCGGGGGGTCCAGGGGCGGCCTGCTCGGCGGCGTCTCCGGCTTGCTGGGCTCCAACGGGGCCACCGAGCCGGTCGTCCTGAACGGGGCGCTGCCCGTGAAGATCACCACCCGGCTGGACCAGATCATGTTGGAGCCGCTGCAATGATCGGGCGCACGATCATGCTGAAGGTGACAGCCTTCGCCGTCATCACCATCGTCGGTGTCAGCTACGTACTGCTGCACTACATCGGGGTCGGGAAGGCACTGTTCGGCAACGGCTACACCGCCTACGTCGACATGCGCGATTCCGGTGGGCTCTTCACCACCGCGAGCGTGACCTATCGCGGCGTCGATGTCGGACGCGTCGGGCAGATCAAGCTGACTCCGAGCGGCATCCGGGTCGCGCTGAAGATCGACGGCAACATCCCGATCCCCACGGGTCTGAAGGCGATCGTCGGCAATGGTTCGGCGATCGGCGAGCAGTTCATCGATCTGCAGCCACAGCACCCGATCACGCCGACGACCACGTACCTGCACGGCGGCATGGTCATCCCGCAGCAAGACACGTCGCTTCCGGTGTCGACGCAGGAGCTGCTGGTCAATCTCGACAAGCTGGTCAACTCGCTGCCCAAGCCGGCACTGAAGACGACCGTCACCGAGCTCGGCAACGCTTTCCGTGACAGCGGCCCGTCGCTCTCCCGGCTGCTCGACGCCACCAACTCGCTGGTGACGACCGCGACCGCGAACCTGCCGCAGACCCTCAGCCTGATCAACGACGGCGGCAAGGTGCTCGACACCCAGAACGATCTCAGCCAGCAGACGCTGGACTTCACGAGCTCCTTCGCGTCGTTCTCCGATCAGCTTCGAAAGAGCGATTCCGACCTGCGCGGGGTCATCGACAAGGGGGTGCCGGCCAGCACCCAGGTCACCGATCTGATCAACCGCCTCGATGTCCCGCTGACGACGCTCATCAACAACGGCATCGCCCTCGGCCAGGTCGCCCAGCCTCGCATCGAGGAGCTGCGGATGGCGCTGATCCTCTACCCGTACGTGATCGCGACGTCGTTCGGCGTCTTCAGCAATGGCCAGACCCGCTTCGGCGTGCCCACGCCCTTCACGCTGCAGCCGTCGGCCTGCACCCAGGGCTACGACACCAGCTACGACCGCGACGCCAGCAACTACACGACGACCAACGCGTTCCCGTACAACATGACCTGCAAGCTGCCGACCAACGCCAACCAGCTCGTGCGCGGAGCCCGCAACGCTCCCACTCCCACGGGCCTGCTGGGCGATCAGCCCGGCTACGGCAACGACGACGTGAAGGCGCCCTAGCAGCGTTGGCAGCTTTGACAGCGGCGTTGCAGCGCAGCCTCAGCCAACCGGGGCATGATGGCGCGCGTGCCGTTCACCCGACGTTCACTCATCAAGGCCGGGCTGGTCGTGCCGGCGGTCGCGGTCGTCGACGCGTGCAGCAGCTCCAAGTCGAAGCCGCCGCTCCCGACGGCGACCCCGAGCGCGTCGGCCTCTGCATCGGCGACCCCGGCCACGACGTCGATCACGACCCTCGACCAGACGCTGCTGCGCGGCGCGCCTGGCACCAGCGGCTTCGTCCAGTTGGTGACCGGGGCGGGCGAGCCGCACCTCACACGTACCGACCTCGGCGTCGCTGCGAAGGCCGGACGCGAGACGAGCCGTTCGGCGCTGCTCACGTTCTCCCACCTGACCGACATGCATGTCGTCGACGCGCAGTCTCCGGCCCGCGTCGAATTCCTCGACCGCGCCGACGACGCGACCCCCAACGGGATCCTGACCGCGGCGTATCGCCCGCACGAGTTCCTCACCGCCCATGTCGCGGACGCGATGGCCGCGACGGTGCGCTCGATCGGACCCGGACCGGTCAGCAAGCAGAAGCCATCGTTCGCTATCAGCACCGGCGACGCGGTCGACAACTGCCAGCAGAACGAGCTGCGCTGGATGATCGACCTGCTCGACGGCGGCGCCATGGTGCGGGCCGATTCCGGCGACGTCTCGAAATGGGAGGGCGTCGCCGACAGCGACCCGACGTACTACGACGTGCACTACTGGCATCCGGATGGCCCTCCGGCCGGCAAGACCGCGGACAACGCGACGGCGAAGTACGGCTTCCCGCGCGTGCCCGGGCTGCTCGACGCAGTCCGCCAGCCGTTCACCGCCACCGGCCTC
>DATAVO010000204.1:0-33619 GCA_036267695.1 Frankiaceae bacterium | reverse complement strand
GGTCGGTGGGGGCTGGCGCTACTACACCGCCGCGGCCGCCGGCGACTATGTCGAACGGTTCGTCCTGTCGGGCCAGACGGCGCGGCTTTCGCAGGCCGCGCTCGAGACGCTGGCAGTCGTCGCCTACCAGCAGCCGGTCAGCCGGGGACGTATTGCCGCCGTTCGCGGGGTGAACGTCGACGGCGTCGTGCGCACGCTGCTGACCCGCCGCCTCATCGAGGAGAGCGGCGTTGATCCCGAAGGTGGCGCGATGACCTACCGCACCACCCCGTACTTCCTCGAGCGGCTCGGCCTGCGCGACCTGTCGGAGCTGCCGCCGCTCGCGCCCCTATTGCCGGAGGCCGATGAGATTGAGCTCACCTGACCCGCACGACCCAGGCGGTGTCCGGTTGCAGAAGGTGCTGGCGGCCGCGGGCTTGGGATCGCGCCGCCACTGCGAGGAGCTGATCGCCGAGGGCCGGGTCGCGATCGACGGCAAGCGCGTACGCGAGCAGGGGATACGCGTCGACCCCGACACCGTCGTCATCACCGTCGACGGCGAGCGCATCGTCACCCGGGTCGACCTGGTGTACCTGGCGTGCCACAAGCCGCGCGGAATGATCTCGGCGATGAGCGACGATCCCAACGCGGGCGACACCAAGGCCGGCCGCCCGCCGCCCCGCCCGACGCTCGCCGACCTCGTCGAGGATCGGCTGGAACGCGGTGAGCGGCTCTTTCACGTCGGGCGTCTCGACCTCGACAGCGAAGGCCTGCTCTTGCTGACCAACGACGGGGAGCTCGGCCACCGTCTCGCTCACCCGTCCTATGAGGTTCCGAAGACGTACTTGGTCGACGTGCCTGGCCCTGTCGGGCGCGACATCCTGCGCCAGCTGCGGCGCGGGGTCGAGCTCGACGACGGTCTCGCCAAGGTCGATGAGGTCCGGGTACTCGACGCCGCCGGCCAGCGCGTCCTGCTCGAGATCGTCATCCACGAGGGACGCAATCGAGTGGTGCGCCGGATGATGGACGCGGTCAACCGACCGGTCAGCCGCCTCGTGCGTACGCAGCTCGGTCCGGTGCAGCTCGGCAGCCTGAAAGCGGGGAGGGTGCGTCACCTGACCCGCCACGAGGTCGCCGCGCTCTACAAGCTCGTCGATCTGTAGCACCCGACCTGCCACCGTCACCCGATCGGTTTGCCCGGCCCAGGTCCTTTGGCCGGTAGGTTGGAATGCCGTGACCAGCACCGGCAGCCCGCAGCCCGGCGGCGACCCCGCAGAGCTCGCCCGGCTGGGGACGGTGGGCATCGTCGGCGCCGGCCTGATCGGCGCCAGCATCGGCATGGCGCTGACCTCGGCCGGGGTCGACGTGCTCCTGCGCGACAGCGATCCGGAGCAGGCGCGGTTGGCGGCCGCGCGGCGCGCCGGACGGGTCTGGCATGAGGGCGAGCAGGTTTCCCACGCGCTCATCGCCGTTCCTCCGCATGCCGTCGCGGCCGTGCTGCGTGACCTCCAGAAGAGCGATGCGGCCGACACGATCAGCGACGTCGCGAGCGTGAAGGCCCAGGTTGTCGCCGAGGCGATCGCGCTGGGATGCGATCTGACGACGTTCTGCCCGGCGCACCCGATCGCCGGCCGCGAGCGGGCGGGCGCGGTGTCGGCGCAGGGGGACCTCTTCCGCGATCGCACCTGGGCGCTCTGCCCGGTTGCCGAAACTGACCCGAAGGCGATCGCGGCCGCGACGGCCGTTGCCCATTTCTGCGGCGCGTCCGTCGTGACCATGGAGGCCAAGCGCCATGACGAGCTGATGGCGGCTCTGTCGCACTTGCCCCAGGTCGTCGCCAGTGCGCTCGCAGCGGAAGCGGCAGGAGGGCTGCTGGACGGTGAGCTTGCCCTCGCCGGCAGCGGGCTGCGGGACACGACCCGGCTCGCCGACAGCGATGCCGGACTCTGGGCGTCGATCCTGGAAGGCAACCGGGCGCCGGTCGCCGACCGGATCGACGGCCTCGTCGCGGCGTTGACAGCGTTGTCCCAGACGCTGCGCGCAGGGACGGCCGCCGACGTCTTTGCCGCCGTCTCGACGTTGCTCGGCGCCGGAGCCCTGGGAAGGAAGCGCATGCCGGCCAAGGTGGGGCAGCCCACTCCCGACTGGAGCTGGGTCGGCGTGGTCGTGCCCGACCAGCCCGGCGAGCTCACCCGGCTGTTCGGTGCGATCGGCGCCTGGGGCATCAACGTCGAGGACGTGCGCGTCGAGCACAGCCACGAAGAGCAGCGCGGCGAGGTCGAGCTCGCCGTTCGCCAGCACGCGGCAGAGTCCCTGACACTGCTCCTGAGGGAGGCCGGATGGCGTGCCTACCAGCGGGAATGAGCGCGCGCCTGCGGCGAGGCTCGCTGGGTGGATAGCCTGGCTCGTCCGCCCCGATTGCGAGTGGGCATGAGCGATACCGAAATGCGAACGAGGAGAGACCGTGGGTGACCCGCTGGTCGTCGCGGTCGACGGTCCCGGCGGGTCCGGGAAGAGCACCGTGGCCCGAGCCCTGGCGCGCCGTCTCGGGGTGCGTTACCTCGACACCGGCGCCATGTACCGCGCCGTGACGTGGCTCGCGCTGCAGCGTCGCCTCGACATCGAAGACGCCGAGGGTCTGGCCGAGCTTGCGGAGCGAGCCGCTTTGACGGTGGCCACCAACCCCGACGGGCCAGGCATCGCGGTCGACGGGACGGACGTCTCCCGCCAGATCCGCAGCAGGCCGGTGACGAGCGCGGTCAGCGCGGTGTCCGCGGTCGAGGCGGTGCGGCGGCGCCTCGTCGACCAGCAGCGCGCGATCATTGCCGCGGACCCGTCGGGCATCGTCGTCGAGGGCCGCGACATCGGCACCGTCGTCGCTCCGGACGCGCCGCTTAAGGTGTTCCTGACAGCCTCGACGGCGGTACGGGCCCGCCGGCGCAGCGCCGAGATCGGTGAGGCGGGTGACGACGCCGTCGCTCAGACGATGGCCGAGCTGGGCCGCCGCGACGCGCTCGACAGTGGACGCGTCGCCAGCCCGCTCACCCAGGCACCCGATGCGCTGGTAGTGGATTCCTCTGATCTGTCAGTGGATGCCGTGGTCGATCTGATCGTCGCCGAGCTGACCGAACGTCATGACACGGCAGGTTTGGCCGATGTGCGGACGGCCCCATGAACGGCGAGAAGAAGGAGCGCAAGCTTCCCGAGTACAGCCGGCGGGTGCTGTGGAATTCCCGGGCGGTCGTGCGTCCCATGATCCATCACGTGATCATGCGGGTGCGTGCTGAAGGGACGGATCGGGTGCCCGCGTCGGGACCCCTGATCCTCGCCGGCAACCACGCGAGCTGGCTCGACGGCCCCCTCGTCGTTGCCGAGTGCCCGCGGCCCGTGCGCTGCCTGACGAAGGTCGAGCTCTACAAGGGCGCGCTCGGATGGTTCTTGAGCAAGATCGGTCAGATCCCGATCGACCGAGGGCGCCCTGACCGCACCGCGCTGCACGCCTCGCTCGAGGAGTTGAAGAACGGCGGCGCCATCGGCATGTTTCCCGAAGGTACCCGCGGCACCGGTGAGCTCGACTCGGTGCACGACGGGGTGGCGTGGCTGGCGGTGCGCTCCGGCGCGATGGTCCTGCCCGTCGCGTGCCTGGGCACGGCCGTCGCCCTTCCGAAGGGCGCGAAGTTCCCGAAGCGCACTCCCGTGACGGTCGTCTTCGGCGAGCCGTTCTCGATCACGATGCCGGACAATCCTCGCTCGCGGACGGCCCTCAAGGGGGTGAGCGAGGAGATCCGGCTGCATCTGGTCGAGCATCTGGCAGCTGCCCGCGCGAGTCATGGCTGAGGACCGGGCTCACGAGTTCGACGTCTCGGAGGAGGCCGCGCCGGCCCCGGCCCCGATCGTGGCAGTTGTCGGACGTCCGAACGTCGGCAAGTCCACACTGGTCAACCGGATTCTGGGGCGCCGGGCCGCCGTCGTCGAAGACGTTCCCGGTGTCACGCGCGACCGGGTTGCCTACGACGCGACGTGGAACGGCCGTCGCTTCACGGTGGTCGACACGGGCGGGTGGGAGCCGTCGGCTCGCGGGCTCGCCGCAGCCGTCGCCGAGCAGGCGCAGATTGCTGTGGAGCTGGCAGACGCGGTGCTCTTCGTGCTCGACGCGACCGTCGGCGCGACCGACGCCGACGAGGCGGTCGCCCGCGTCCTGCAGCGTTCCGGCCGGCCCGTCGTCCTGGCTGTCAACAAGGTCGATGATGTGCGGCTGGAGTCCGACGCGGCGAGCTTGTGGTCGCTCGGGCTCGGTGAGCCCTTGCCGGTGTCGGCGCTGCACGGGCGCGGCAGCGGCGACCTGCTCGACGCCGTCCTGGCCGCGCTGCCCGAGCCGGCGCCGCCGGTGCTGGAGGGTGAGGAGGGCGGTCCCCGGCGGGTGGCCCTGCTCGGGCGTCCCAATGTCGGCAAGTCGTCGCTGCTGAACAAGCTCGTAGGGGAGCAGCGCTCGGTGGTCGACGCCGTGGCCGGCACCACCCGCGACCCCGTCGACTCGCTCGTGCCGCTCGGCGGGCAGATCTGGCGCTTCGTCGACACGGCCGGGCTGCGGCGCCGGGTACGCGAGGCGGCAGGAGCGGAGTACTACTCCTCGCTACGCACCGAGACCGCGCTGCGCTCGGCCGAAGTGGCGCTGGTGCTGCTGGACGCGGGGGAGCCGCTGTCGGAGCAGGACCAGCGCATCCTGACGATGGCGGTCGAGGCCGGACGCGCGATCGTCATCGCCTTCAACAAGTGGGACCTGGTCGACGAGGACCGGCGCTACGACCTCGAGCGCGAGATCGACCGTGACCTCGCCCGGATCCAATGGGCTCCGCGGGTCAACGTGTCGGCCCGCACCGGACGGTCGGTCGAGAAGCTGGCGACCGCGATCCGTACCGCCCTGGAAGGCTGGGAGACACGCATCTCCACCGGGCGGCTGAACAGCTGGCTGGCCGAAGTCGTCGCGACGACCCCGCCGCCTTCGAGGAGCGGGAAGATTCCGAAGGTGCTCTTCGCGACGCAGGCTGACATCCGGCCGCCGCGCTTCGTCGTCTTCAGCTCGGGATTCCTCGAAGCGGGTTACCGGCGTTTCCTGGAGCGGCGGCTACGAGAGGACTTCGGCTTCGTCGGGACACCGATCGAGGTCTCCGTGCGCGTCAAGAACAAGGACAAGCGCCCCCGCTGAGCCTTCGCTACTTTTCGCGCCTACGCGCGACCGTGCTTCTTTTCGCGCCTACGCGCGACCGTGCCTCTTTTCGCGCCTACCCGCGAACCTGAAAACTCTCCGCAAATTCGTCGTCGCCGACCTGCAGCCGCCACTGGTAGCGCCCTGGCGCGAGCGGCATCGGCTGCACGCTGAGCTGGAACGAGGCGTCGATCGGGCTCCCCGGGTCGAGCCCGGGCGGCCGTCCGACCTCGAACTCGCTGCGCATGTCGACCGCGCCGCCCCCGAGGATCACCGGCTGACCGTCGGCGTCCTCCAGCTGCAAGGAGAACGGGAGCTTGGTGTTAGCCAGATCCCACGGAATCTTCAGCAGGACCGCGACGGCGGCAGCCCCGGTCGGTGAGCCGGTGACCGACCAGCCGGCGCCGAGCATGTGCAGCTTGCCCGAGGGATCGGCCTGAGCGGCGTCGCACAGGATGATCGTGGCCTTAATCGGTGAAGCCACGGCGGTTCCCGTTGCTTGCCTTGTCCCTGAAAGCCTTCACCCCGATCATCGTAGGCGTCGCGGGCAGCTGGCAGAACCTGGACGTGATCGCCGCGAGCTCCTCCGGCGACCACGCCCGGGCGCGAGCAGAAACTAGGCTCGGCGGCCTCGCGCCGGGGCGAACAGGCCGACCATGGTCCCGAGGACGAGGAATGCCACCAGGATCAGGACGAAGGGAAGCAGCGACGTGAACGTGGCCGCCGAATAGATGAGTAAGAGCAGCAGGACGCCAAGGCCCAGCAGGAGTCCGGAGAGGGCGCCGCGGATCGGCCGTCGCTTGCGAGCTGCAACGGGGGCGGGGTCATCGCCGGTGGCGGTGAGACGGTCGTCGATGCTCATGCTGTCACCTTCAGACGGGTATACGAGGGTCGGGACAAGAACAGCCCGCCGACGCCGGCGATCGCGAGGACGATGCCGAGGAACCATGGGACGGTGCCGACCGGGCTGCCCGTGACCTTGACCCAGAACGAGCCACTGCAACCGGCGGCGGAGCCTGTGATGCTGCCGCTGACGTAGAACAGGCCGGTGATCTTGAACGGCAGGTAGTCCTTGACGTTGACGGTTCCCTGGCTGACGACCTTGCCTGACGCGTTGGCCGAGCCGCCCGTTTTGACGGTGATGCCGTCGACCTTGACCCGCCAGGTGTGGTGACGGATGACGCTGCTGGAGCGCCCGCTGTAGGCCAAGGTGCCTTTGGGGTCGACGACGAGCGGGCGCTGCTCAGAGGACGGCGGGTTCGGCGCCGTCGCCGTCTGAATCGCGGCGCCCTTGGATGACTTGGAAGTTCCGTTTCCGCTACATCCCTTGAGAACGATGCCCGGCGTCTTGGCGGCGGGCGGCGCGGCGGCGGCGGACGGCGACGCGAGTGCCAGTCCCCCGGCGAGGATCCCGGCACACATGGTCGCGGCGGCGGTCGCAGCACGGCGTCTCATCGCCGGCCTCCGCGGGAGGGGCGGCGAGATCGCCGTATGGCCTGGGTGATCATGGGTGTGCCCTTCTGCGACGCGCCTATCCGGCGCCTGACGTGCATGACGTCATCGACACTCGCAGCGAGATTCGCCCGCCGGCAGGGGCACAACTGCCGGTTTTCGGCTCGGTGGAACTACGTGGAAGGCGTGGGCAGAACCATCCACGTGACGGTCATCGGGTCGGCCATGGCCAGGCGGCTGGAGCAGCTATCCCAGAACGATCGTCCAGGCCGTGAAGGCAGATCCGGCGGTGTTGGCGGTCGCAGTGAGGCCACCCGCCGCACCCGCTGGCGCCGAACCGCCGTCGGTGGCGAGTGAGTTCACATGACCCCCGCCGGAACCGTTCGCCACCGACCGCGTGGTCTGGCCCCCGGGAGCGGTCCAGGCGGTCACGGCCGAGGACTTCGCCGTCCAGTAGGAGACCACAACGTCGCCGCCGGCCGGCACGGTCACGGTCGGGCTGGTGTAGGTCGTCGCCGTGCCCGACGTGATCTTCTTCTGGTAGGCGACGACCGGGTTGGTGGTGTTGGTGCCTGCGTACGCCAGTAGCTGGACGGTCCCGTGGACGACGCTCGGGAAGCCCACCTTGACGGCGGTGCCGTGATCGGTTGCCGTCGCCACTTTCCGCCAGACCGTTGTGGTGACAGCCGAACTGGTCGCCGTGTCCACCTTGGTCCAGCCCGCCGGAGCGGTCAGCGTGCTGGCATTCGCAGCGGTCGCGATCAGCAGCAGCCCATTGCCGGCCTTGACTGACGCCGGCGTCGTGACCGACTCCGAGGTCGCGTTGCCGTTCGCCGTCGCTGACCCGACGTAGGTGATGGAGCCGGGGGGCGGCGGCGGCGCGGTACTGACAGTGATCTGCTGGCTCGTCGTGTTGGTGGCGGTGGCGGCGTTCGTCACCGTGAGCGAGACCGTGTAGGTGTTGCCCGCCAGGTAGGTGTGGTTGGGGGTTGCACCGGTGGCGGTAGCACCATCGCCGAACGTCCAGGCATAGGAGGTGATCGACGAGCCGGGCGCGGTCGACGCGCTGCCGTTGAACGTGCACGCGAGGTTCGAGCACGACGAGTTGAAACTCGCCACGGGCTGCTGCGGCGGCGGGGGCGCGTTGCCACCGGGCGAGACGAACAGGCCGCGTCCCGACCAGTTGGTACCGGAGGCGTTCGCGTCCAGCGTGTCGCTCGACGTCACGGTGCTTCCGCTCCACGTGGCCTGGTACAGGTTGCCGTCCTTACGCGAGAACCACAGCGTTCCGTTGGCCACGAACATCCCCGTGGCCTGGCTGAAGTCCGGGACATTGCCCTGGCTCGGGTCGGTCACGACATTCTCGACCGGGCTGATGACGCCGCCGGTCACCTGGGTCGCGACCGAGGACGCGGCGGTGTCCGGCGAGAAGTCGCGCCGGAAGAGCCGGCTGTCGCCGTAGAGCGTGTAGTAGATCGAGCGGTTGGCGTAAAACATGCCGGTGACGTTGGGGATTTCGTCGTAGAAGCTTGTCGCCGTGCCGCGGTACGTCTGGCCCGAGCCGGTCTGGAACTGGTCCCAGTACGGGTCGTTGTACGGGTCGACGAGCATCGCCGGGCCGAAGGCATTGGCGCCGTCCCAGGTGCGGTAGTAGAAGTTGCCGTCGCTCATGCCGTACCAGATCCGGCCGTTGAGCACGAAGGCTCCGCGGACGGAGCCCCACGGGATGCCGCCGCCCGATGGCTGCACTGCGGCCGCGCCGCCGGCCCCTGTGCTCGCGTCGAACGTGTTGGCCGAGAAGGTGTCCAGGGCCTGCGGGGTGGCGGCCGGTTGCGAGGAGTCGACGACCTCGATGCCGTCGACGAGCGGGTTCTCCGTCTCGTGGCTGAACGAGACGGTCAGCGTGCTGCTGCCGCTGGGCACCGGGAAGCTCTTCATGGTGGCGGTCTGGTCTCCGACGTCGGCCACGATGTCGTACTTGGACAGCACCTGCTGACCGTCGACGGTGACGTCGAACTGACGCTGCCCGACCTGACTGGTGCCGTCATAGCGGTTGGCGAAGAACAGGTTGAGGGTCAGGTTGTCCGATGCCGGAACCGGGAACGTCCACGTCATCTCGCCGCCGTCGCCGTTGGTTCCCGGATCCCAGCGCTCGCTGCTGAAGATGGCTTTCGGCACGTAGGCGGGCACGGTCGCCGCTACGTGCGCGACGGGACCTGACAGCGAAACCGCGCTGCCAGGGTTGTGAAGCGGGCTCGGGTTGCTGTCGGTGTCTCCTGCCCAGTCGGGCCCGGAGTCGCTGGATTGAATCGCACCGCCGGCGGCATTGACCCGGTACAGCACGTTGCTCGTGCTGGCGGTCGGACGCGTTCCGGCGACGAAGACAGAGTTCGCTACGCCTGTGTTGTCCGTCGTTGCGGCCTTGCCGCCGGCGAACGGGAAGTACGCCAGCTTCTGGTGTTTGTAGGTGTTGTAGCCGATCGAGTCGGTGTCGCTGCCGACCCAGATGCCGGACTGCGTCGCGTAGACGACCTCGGCGCCGTGACCGCGCGCGTTGCGCCCCGGGTTCCACGACAGCGGCACGCCGGTGATCGGGTCGAGGGCGCCAAGGCCGGGCCGTGCGACGGCGCCGGGGCCGGGGCTGTCCTGGCCGTAAGGGTTGTTCAGCCAGCGGTTGTGACCGCCGACGTAGACGGCAGACGTCGTGACGGCCACCGAGTACAGCGAGTCGGTGCCGGTCAGGTCGACCCAGGTGGGCTTCACATCAAGACCGCTCGCGGAGTTCTCGAACCGGCTGGCGGAGTCACAGTCTTCGAAGCTGCCGGCGTCGTAACCACCGGTCGCGGTCACCACGAAGTACTTGCCGTCCGGCGACCAGCTGATGTCACGCATGTAGCCGTCGTACGCGCCGTTGAAGCACGCGTTCGTGTAGGCGTTGGTGTTCCAGTTCGGGTCGATCGTGGCGGTCGGCGTCGTCAGGTTGATGCTGACGATCTGGTCACGCGCGTAGCTGCCGACGGTGTCTGCGGCGTTGATGAAGTTGCCGTCGACGATCGCTCGCGTGCCGTCGGGGGAGACGGCGAGGTTCTGCACGCCGACCGGGCCGTTGATCGAGTTCGGAAAGCGGCCGAACGCGTGGTGGCCGGTGAGCTGGAACGCGAAATAGTTCGCGTCGACCGCACCCGTCGTGGCGTTGACCGAGCCGAGCCCGTCGCGGACCAGGCCGCCGATCGCCGTGAAATTCCCGCCGACCAGCAGGTGATTACCCACCAGCGCGAGGTCGTTGATCGCGGCGTTGACCGAGGCCTTGAACGTGGTGACCACAGCGCCGGTCGTGGTGTTCAACAGCGCGAGCTTGGTCGTCACCCCGCCCGCGGTGGAAAAGCGGCCGGCGACGTAGATGCCCGAACCGTCCGGGGTAGCCACGATCGCATCGACCTCGCCATTGACGACGGGGAGAAACGTGGTGTCCAGGGTTCCCGTCGCCGGGTCGAACGAGAGCAGGTAGTTGCGCGTCTTGCCGGCAGCGGTACCGGCAGAGGTCACCTGGCTCACCGAGGTGAACGTCCCGCCCGCGAAGATGCGCGTCGTCCCGCCGTGGGTGACCTGGAGGACGGACTTGACCGCGCCGTTGGCGAAGTTCGGGGTGAACTTGAAGGGGACGACGTTGGCCACGACTCCGTGGTCGTCAACTCCCGGGCTGGCCGCGCTGGCCGGCAAGGCGGGCAGCGCCGCCATTGCTACGGCCACCACGGATGCCACGGCTACCAGCGCGCGCGTCATCAGCCTGCGTTTGCGAACCATCGCGTGTTCCCCCGTAATCATCCGGACAGCACACGCAACCCTGCGTGATCGAGACCAGGATGAGATTTGGGTGTTCGTTGGGCAAAAATCATCACGATGGCTAATTGGCCACCGGTTTGTGTTAGCCCGCAGATGGTTCAGGTGTCAGCTGCGCCCCCGACGCTAGCTACGGAACGTGACGTCGCTCGCCGTCGGCAATTGACTTCAGAAGGCTGGCTCGTCCACTTCGGGTCCGGTCAGCGGCATGGCAGCGAGGAACATGAGGACCTCGCTGGCGCGGTATCGCCGGTGACCGCCGGGCGTCGCGATGACCGTAAGCCGGCCGATGTCCGCCCAGCCCCGCACCGCTGTAGCCGGCACGCCCAGCAGCGAAGAGACCTCGTGCGGCGTCAGCAACTCCTCGCCCGTCACCGACGGCTTTCGTCGCATGTGTCCGTTATATGCCTGCAGCGGCGAAGCAGGTGCGAAATTGCCGGTGTCCGCGCGACCGCTGATTTCCGGAGGCGGCGGTCAGCGCCGCTCATCAGGCAAGAAAGCTCTGTCGGGACGACAGGATTTGAACCTGCGACCCCTTGACCCCCAGTCAAGTGCGCTACCAAGCTGCGCCACGTCCCGTACCGGAGAAGGTTAGCAGCAAGCCGTCGCTCGCCCTTTGGTACGCGACACGCCGCGGTTCGCGTACCAAACGGCAAGCCGGGGTCGGCGATGTCAGCGCAGCGCGCTGATGAGCGAGAGCGCCGCGAGCACCGCGAGGGCGATGGCGGCGAGCTGCTGGACGCGGCGCAGGGAGATCACGCGCAGCAGGCTGCGCCCGAACGTGACCGCAAGCCCTGCCACCGCCCACAGCGCAAGAAGGGCGCCGATGCCGACCGAAAGCGGGTCGCGGTAGCGGGCGGCGAGGGTCGCCGTGAGGATCTGCGTCAGGTCCCCGAATTCGGCGATCAGCACGATCACGAACGACGCCGTGGCGACCTGCCGCGTGGTGCGCTCACCCGTGAACTTGGCAGTGTTCTCCTCGGCTTCTTCCGCGGCCTCGCTCGGGCTGGAACGCAGCAGCAGGACGGCGCCGATGAAAAAGAGCGCAGCGGTGACGAGCTCGACTGGCCGGTGCGGCAGCTTCGCGATGAGACCGCCGGCGGTGCAGGCCAGCGTGACGTGAAGGGCGAACGCCGCCCACACCCCGGCGAGCACGGGCAGCGGCCGGTACCGCGCTCCCAGGATCAGTGACGCGACAGCGGTCTTGTCCGGCAGCTCGCCGACGAAGACCACACCGAAGACGGTGGCGATGATGCTGAAGCTCAATGCAGCATCTTTTCGCCCATCCGATCAGCCTGTCATGTTTGTGGCGTTAGCCGCCGGTTCGCGTCGCTCCCGCCGTGCCGGTCCGGGTGAAGCGACCGCCCGCGCCGCCGGCCCCGCCGATACCACCGCCCCCGGCGAGCCGGGCCAGGTTGGTGCTGCCGCTGCTCGGCACCGGCAGGTTGACCTGAGCCAAGGCGATGTGCTGGCCCTGACTCAGTCCGGAGGTGATCTGGGTGAAGGTCGCGTCGCTGGCCCCGACGACCACCACGCGACGGGTCGCCTTACCGCCCGACTGCACCGTGACGGTGTGCAGGGTCCCGAGCGACGTGACGGCCGAGGTCGGTACGGCGACGACGTTCGTGAGCTTCTTCACCACGATCGAGACGTCGGCGCCCGAGCCGGAGTACAAGCCGCCGGTGTCGAGGCTGATCGTGACCGGGTAGGTGGCTGACGACGACGTGCTTGTCGTGCTGCTGCTCGATGAACCGCTCGAGCTGCTGGCGGCTGCGGCACTTCCGGTGCGGGAGGAGTTCGAGGAGCTGCTCGACGACGTCGACACCGGCAGCAGACCGATTGCCGTCACAGTGCCGTGCAGGGGTGTGTTGCTGCCGTCGGTCGTGATGCTCGCGTCGGACCCGACACGGATCTGCTTCAGATCCAGGTCGGAGACGGTGGTCGAGACCTGATCGGCGCCTGGGCCGATGACCGTCACGGCCGCTGACGAGGTGCCGGCGGTCGAGCCGGCCGAGACGTTCACCGCTGCGACGGTCCCGGCCAGCGGGCTGACGAGCGTCGCCTGGTTCAGGGCTTCGGCGGCCACGAAGGCGTTGGCGGCGTCGGCGTCCACCGTCGTCTGATCGACGACGAGCTGTTCGGCGGTGACGGTGGTCCCGCCTCCGCCGCCCGAAGACGTGCGTCCCGACCCGCTGAACGACGAACCCGATGAGCCGGACGAGCTGCTGTCACTGCTACCCGATCCGCCCGAGCCAGAACCGGAACTGCGACCGCTCGACGTCGAGCCGCTCGTGGAACCGCCGCTGGTGGAACCGCCACTGGTGGAACCTCCCGTGGAACCGCCGGACTTGGCTGCTGCCGCCAGCGCTTCGACGGCGGTGGTCAGGGCGGTCTCGTCGTTGCTCACCACCGTCTGGGCGGCGGTCACGGCCTGTTGGTCGGCCAGGATCTTGTTGAGCAGCGTGGTGCATGCGGAGGTGTCCGGCACCTGCGGCGAGCCTGCTCCTGCCGGGTTTTGAGCTGACGGTGACGCTGGGGCGGACGGGGTCGCGGACTGCGGCGTCAACGTCAGGTTCTGGAGAGAAGCGATCAGCGAGGCGCAGGTTGAAGTGCCGAGCCGAAGATCGGCGGCGACCCCGTCGGTGAGGGTGTCGACGGTGTGCTGGTCGGTGAGCAGCTTGGCCTGCGCTGCCGTCACGGCTTCCTGTGCGCTGGAACTGCCGCCGGTTCCGCCGGTTCCGCCACCGCCGCCACCGCCGGAGCCAGTCGAGCCGCCCGAAGACGGCCGCGTTTCGAGCGGTGTGGCCTGACCAGTGTCCGCTCCGCTCAACGTCGCCGACGTATTCGTGGCCGAGACCGTCGTGCCGGTCGCCTGGGCCTCCTGGTCGGCGACGAGCTTGGCCACGGCGGTCGTGTAGCTCGCCTTGGCCGAGTCGAGCTTGGACTGCAGGCTGCTCACGTCGAGGGTGGCGAGCGTCTGTCCCGTGGTGACGTGCTGGCCGACCGTCACGGGGACGGTCGCGACTGTGCCGCTCACCGGAAACGTCACGTTGGCCTGATGGATCGGAGTCACGGTGCCGTAGGAATCGAGCGTCTGGTCGACGTCGGCCTTCGTCACCGTGGTCCAGCGATAGGTGGCTGCGCTTGAACCCGTCGCGGCCCAGATCCCGCCGGCGGCGGCGACCAGCACCACGACGATCACGATGGCCGTGACGGTGCGGGGACGCCCCAGGTGCCGGCGGGCGCGGCGCTGTGCAGGTAGCTGCTCGGCGGGCGGTTCAGGTTCCGGAAAGGGGTCGTGCAACAGGAGCCCGAGCTCGGTGTCGCCTGTCATCCGGCGGTCCCGCCACCCGCACCGGCGCCTCCGGCACCGAACCGGCCGCGGCCGAAGCCGCCGCCGCCGAATCCGAGGCTGCACCCGGTCGAGGTCGCCGGGCTGAGCGCGATCGTGCGCGCAGCGACTGCCCCGGTGTCGTCAGTCGTGCCGACGGCCGTTGCGCAGAGGCCGACCTTCAGGTTGGCCTTGGTGGCTGTCTCCAGGGCCCGGTACGTCGTTGCGGAGGTCGTCGTCACGGTGATCTTGCTGGTGGCGTTGTTACGCGTGCTGGTGACCACGAAGTCGCCGTTGCCGACGGATGCGACGGTCCCGAAGGCCGCCTGCCCGAACCCGCCACCGCCGCCGCGTGCCGCTCCGCTGGGGCGGGCGCCACCGGATGGCCGGAACCCGCCGGACGGCCGGGCGCTCGGATTGCCTCCGAATCCGCCACCCGTACCGAGCGTGCATTTGCCGGTCGATGAGGTGATGTCGACGGCGGTCGCCGTCAAGGCGGTCACCGGCGCGCGACTCGTGCTTGCACTGGGTCGGGCGCTCGGCGTGGCGCCGGTGGAGGAGGTCGAGGCGGCAGTCGCTGTGACGCAATCGCCGACCTTCAGGGCGGCGGCCGTTGTCGTGACGGTCTGACTGAACGTGGTCGTTCCGGTGAAGTTGACGGTGACCTGACTCTGGTTTTGCGTGTTCTGGACAAAGATGCTGCTCGGGTTGACCGCGCTGATGCTTCCGGACGTTCCGGGTCGGGTGGTCGGTGCGGCTGTCGGCGCGGCGCCTCCAGAGGCAGCCGCGGTGGCGCCGGTCGAGGCGGAGTTGCTACCCCCACCACATGCGGCGGCGAGCACGACCACGCCAAGCACGACGGCGGGCAACGACAGCCGCCGGACCGTGCTCATGCCGCGCTGGATCTCGGAGGACGGAGCGTTCACCGTGGACTCGCTTTCGCTGAGATTGTGCCGGTAGGTCAAGGGGTTTGAGGGGCTCATCAGTCAGTCACCGCGAAGGGCGTCGATGGGGGCGAGCCTGGCCGCGCGGCTGGCCGGGTAGACGCCGAACACCACGCCGATCGCCACAGCGACGGCGATGGCGCCCGCGGCGGCCAGGCCGGAGATGGCGATGGGTTGCGAGATCACCTTGGGCAGCAGCACGGCCCCGACGATCCCCAGCCCGACGCCGAGAATCCCGCCGGCAAATCCGAGGACCGAAGACTCGACCAGGAACTGGCGGCGGATGACGCGCGGGGGAGCGCCGAGGGCCTTGCGTAGACCGATCTCTTTGATCCGTTCGGTGACGGACACCAGCATGATGTTCATGACCCCGATACCGCCGACGAGCAGCGAGATGGCCGCGATACCGGCGAGCAGAATCGTGAGCGTCTTGTCGACGGAGGTGGCCGTCGACAGGATCGATTGTTGGGTGGCGATCGAGAAGTCAGCTGCCGTGGCGAGCGTGATGCCGTGCGTCGCGAGCAACTCGTTGTTGGCTTCCTGGTAGGCCGCCGAGAGCATTTTGGAAGAACCGGCTTCCAGGTAGATCGTCGACACCGAAGAGCGCGAACTGCCGCCGATGAGCCGGGTCTGCGCGGTGGTGATCGGAACGATCGCGGTGTCGTCCTGATTCTCGGTGCTCGACGAGCCGATCGGAGTGAGCTCACCGATCACCTGGAACGGGATGCTGTTGATGGTGACACTCTGACCGACCGCGCTCGCGCCACCGAAAAGCTCTTGCGCCGTAGTGGTTCCGAGCACGACGACGGCCGCTCGCGAGGAGACGTCGGCGGCGGTGATGAACCGTCCCGCCGCCAGGGTCCGGGCCCTCACCGGCAGCCAGTCCGGCTGGCTGCCGACCACTGACGTCGTCCAGTTCGTCGACCCTGCGGTGAGGGATTCGGACGTGCTGACGGTCGGCGCGACGGCCTTGATGTCCGGCGCCACCGTCTTGTTCGACAGTGCCGCCGCGTCGCGCACCGTCAGCGTCGAGGCCGAGCCGAAGCCGCCGCGCACACCCGAACTGCTCGTCGAACTCCCAGGGGAGACGATCAGCAGATTGCTGCCGAGGGCGTTGATCTGGCCGCTGACCTTCGCCTGCGCGCCCTCGCCCAGACCGACGGTCAGGATTACCGCAGCGATACCGATCAGGATGCCCAGCATCGTCAGGCAGGAACGTAAACGGTGCGTGCGGACCGCCTCCAGCCCCGTGCGCAGGGTCTCCCACCAGCTCACGGGGCGTTCCTCGCCATCCGCGCCATGGCTTCGGCGCCAGCGGCATCGCTGGCGTCGGCGACCAGCATGCCGTCGCGGATACGAGCCACCCGCCCAGCCCGTGCGGCGACGTCGGCCTCGTGGGTGATGAGCACGATCGTGCGGCCCGCGGCGTGCAGTTCGTCCAGCAGATCGAGGACGTCGGCGGTCGATGCCGAGTCCAGGTTTCCGGTGGGCTCATCCGCAAGGATCAGCGCCGGGTCGGTCACCAGTGCCCGCGCGACGGCGACGCGCTGCTGCTGCCCTCCGGAAAGCTCCGTCGGGCGGTGTTCGGTGCGGTCACCGAGGCCCACGCGTTCGAGCGCTTCGATGGACCGCGCCTTGCGCACCGGACGAGCAATTCCGGCGTAACACAAGGGAAGTTCGACGTTGCGCCAGGCATTGAGCGTCGGCAGCAGGTTGAACTGCTGGAAGACGAACCCGATCCGCCGGTTGCGGATCTCGGCGAGCGCGTCCTCCGATAGCCGGCTCACGTCTTCTCCGGCGAGGACGTAGCGGCCCTCGGTCAGCACGTCGAGACAGCCAATGATGTGCATCAAGGTCGACTTGCCCGAGCCTGATGGGCCCATGATGGCGACGTACTCGCCGGTCGAGATCGACAGCGTCACCCCGCGCAACGCCTCGACCGAGAGACTGCCGCTGGAATAGGTCTTGCGCACTTCCTCGAGCGCAATGACCGGCGGCGCGATGTTGCCGTACTGCAATGTCTCCTGCGAAAGGGTGGTCATCAGCCGCGCCCGCCGCCGAGGCCCCCGCCGCCAAGGCCGCCGCCGCTGAAGCCGCCGCCGCCGAACCCACCGCCGCCGAACCCGCCGCCGCCGCCGAAGCCAGTGCGCGTCCCGGTACCGGTCCGGCCGGAGCCGGTGGCTCGCCGGGTGACCGGGATGACGATCGTCTGGCCCGAGGAAAGCCCTGCCGTTATTTGGGTTTCGGCTCCCGACACCTGGCCGAGCGTCACCGGCGTGGTGACGTCATGGCCGTCGACCACCCGAATCACGGACGCCTTGGAACCGTTGTAGTGCAGAGCCGTCGTCGGAACCGCGAGTACGTCGGAGAGTTGCTTCACGACGATCGAGACGGTGGCGCTGGCCCCGTCGTGCAGCGTCGGCTGCGATCCGGTGACGGCGATGGTGATCGGATATGTCGTCACGCCCGAGGTGGACGACGCGATCATCCCGACCGAACTGACGGTGCCGTAGACCGGCGTGGTCGAGCCGTTCGGCGTGATGACCGCTTGCAGGCCCTGCTTGATCGACGCGATCTGGGTGTCGTCCGCGGTCGCGCTCACGGTGAAGTGGTCGGGATCGATGACGACGACCTGAGCCGACGAGGACGAGGTGGAGGAGCTCACGCTCGCCGCTGAGATCGTGCTGCCGGAGCCGCCGCCTCCGGCGCCTCCGGAACCGCCCGAGCCGGAAGAGGACGAGGAGGACGAGGAGCCGGCTAGTTGTTGACCATCGATCAAGTTGACGCTCGCCACGACCCCGGCGAACGGTGCGATCATCGTGGCGCCGGCAAGCGCGGTGTTCGCGTCGTTCAGCGAATTCTGCGCCACGGTCAGCGATTGTTGGTCAGCGGAGATCTGCGCCGCAGAAGCCGCGGCAGTCTCATCCGAACTCAAGCGGCTCTGCGCTGAGGCAACGGAAACCTGCGCGTTTGCGACCTGGGCAGCGAGCGAGGCGCTGGTGATCTTGGCCAGTGCCTGGCCCTTGGCGACCTTGGAGCCCGGTTGCACCAGCACTGCCGAGACCTGGCCCGCGGCGGCGAAGCTGAGATCGGCTTCGTTCGCTGTGGCGAGGGTGCCCGAGGCCGAGACGGTCTGGCGAATGGTGGTCGTGCTGACCGTCAGGGTCGTCGTGGTCGGAGCCTTCGAGCCGCCGGACGTCCCGGCCCAGATCCCACTACCGATCGCGGCGAGCAGCACCACGATCACGACAGGGCTGAGCACCTTGTGCCCGGACCAGATGCGTCGCCAGAGCCGCTGCCCCGTCTCAGCCCTTCTTTCGCGCAGGCGAGAGCGCACTGCCACGTCCCCTCAATTCTTCACGACTGAGCCGGCCAACGCTGTACGAGCGCGCCGGGTCCGTCCCCCGGCAGGCTGAGCGTGTTCTAAAGATCGGCCGATGAGATGCGGTTTCGCTTGCGCGTCGCTGGGAGTCCGCTGTGAGCTGGTCGTGAAGATGGGATGAATTCGGGCACTGGATGTGATCCCGATGTGAACAGCGATCAAAAAGCCACGCCGCGGCCAGTGCTGTCTAGGCCGGCAGGTCCAGGGCGACGGTCCCGGTGACGTGATTGCCGAACGTGTTGGCGGCTTTCAGCCGGACCTGAACGTGCCGCAGATCGCCTTCGACGCGGTCTTGCTCGACGTGGCCGGTGAAGCGCAGCACGTGACCTGGCACGCACGGGGCGCCGAGCCGGATGGCGATGCGCTGCAGGCGCGCCTCGGGTCCGGCCCAGTCGGTCACGAATCGCGCCACGTAGCCGGTGCTGGTGAGGATGTTCATGAACAGGTCCGGCGCTCCCTGCGCCTGCGCGTAGTCGCGGTCGTGATGCACCGGCATGAAGTCGCGCGACGCGATCGCCCCTGCGACGACCACGGTCGCGGTGACGTTGAGGTTGAGGTCGGGAAGCTGCTCGCGAGGCTCCGGGAGCGGTTCCTCGGGTCGGGCAGCGGCACCACCTCCACGCTCCTGTGGGTCGGGAGTCACCGTCGGGTCGAACTTGAAAATACGGAAACTCTGGCGGCCGACGACCTCACCAGGCCTGCCCGTCTCGTCAACGCAGCGGTAGGTCGTCACCCACGTGATGAAGAAGCCGCGCCCCAGCCCGGTCGTCTTGCGCTCGCTGACCGAGTCAAGCTTGGTTGAGGCCTCGAGCAGATCCCCGGGCCGCAAGTAACGGACGAACTCGAGCTCGGAGTTCGTCGCGAGCGTGCCGGTCAGTCCCGCTGCGGCAAGGAATCCGAGCGGGCTCTGCTCATCGACCGCCATCGCCGCACCGCCGCGTTCGGCGATGCCCTCGATGCGCGGCCGCGCCATGGTCCAGGTCTGGAGCATCGCCGGGGGAGCGACGATCGCGCCGAACCGGCCCTTCCCCGCGGTCTCGTGGTCGAGATACACCGGGTTCTGGTCGTCGAGCGCATCCACCCAGTGCCGGATCATCGGCACATTCACCTCATCCGGGGCGATAGCGCTACCCGAGCCGCTGAGTGGCTTGCCCAGCCATTGCAGGACGCGCTCACGCAACGGATCCGGGGCGGCCTCGGCGCTCATGACACTCCTTCTCAATCCGGCGGACACTTGCTCTAGGGTCCCGATCATGCGCGTTGTCATTCTCGGTGCGGGCTTCGGTGGGCTGGAACTCTCCTCGCGGCTATCGGAGGAAATCGGGAGCGATCCGGCTCACGACATCGACATCGTGCTCATCGACAAGTCCGAGGGCTTCGTCTTCGGCTTCTCGAAGCTGGACCTGATGTTCGGGCGCGCCGACTCCCGGGTGCTCACCCATCCGTATGCGGGGGTGGTGAAGCCAGGCGTCGAGTTCGTCCAGACCACCGTCGTGTCGATCGACCCGGAGAGCCGCCGCGTCGTCACCGAGGCGGGGACGTACGAGGCGGACATCCTCGTGGTTGCCCTTGGTGCCGATCTCGTGCCCGAAGCCACGCCGGGTCTTGTCGAGGGCGGCAACGAGTTCTACACCGTCGCCGGGGCGGGCGTCTGCGGGCAAGCACTGGCTGCCTTCTCCGGCGGCGACGTCGTCGTCGGGGTGACCTCGACGCCGTTCAAGTGCCCGCCGGCGCCGAGCGAAACGGCCCTGCTGGTCAACGATTTTCTCCTCGAACGCGGGCTTCGGGACTCCTCATCGGTGACACTCGTGATGCCGCTGCCCGTCCCCGTCCCGCCCTCACCTGACGCGTCGGCGGCCATCCTCGGCGCGTTCGCCGAGCGGGGGATCACGTGGCACCCGGGAGCGCTCGTCCGCGAGGTCGATGGGGCACGCAAGGTGGTGCTCCTCAGCGACGGTGAGGAACTCGCGTACGACCTCCTGCTGGCGGTGCCGATGCACCGCGCGCCCCAGGTCGTGCTCGATTCGGGCATGGCGGAGGACGGCTGGATCCCGGTCGACCCGCTCTCGCTCGAGACGCGCTTTCCCGGGGTCTACGCGGTGGGCGACGTGACGAGCGTCGGTACGCCTAAGGCGGGTGTGTTCGCCGAGGGGCAGGCGGCGGTTGTCGCTGACCGGATCATCGCGAACGTGCGCGGCGCTACCACCACCGCCGCCTATGACGGCCACGGAATCTGCTACATGGAATTCGGTCACGACATGATCGCCAAGGTCGACGTCACCTTCACGCGTGGGGAGCGACCGGTAGGGAGCCTGCAAGGTCCGTCGGTGGATCTGATGGGTGACAAGAACGACTTCGGCACCTCGCGAGTGCAGAAGTGGTTCGGACGTACGTGGGATCGTGAAACAACCCTCGGGTAGTACCTGTCGATGAGCCGGCTGGATGCTACCGAACTGGTTCGACGACGGTCGCAGTCCTCGCTCCTCGAACAGCGAGCACGCGATCCGGTGGACGCCGTCACGCAGCTTTTCGGCCTGCAAGCACAGGACATTCCCGCGATGCGGTTGGCCGTACGCGCCCGCGTGGAAGGTTGCGCCGAGCGGGACGTCCGCGCGGCCATCGGTGCGCCGACCCTGGTGCGTACCTGGGCCATGCGCGGCACTTTGCACCTGATCCCGGCCGCAGATGTGCGCTGGCTCGGCCGGCTGCTGGGTCCGCGCCTGCAGGCAGATACCGCGCATCGGCGACGCCAGCTCGAGATCCCTGACGAGCTTTGCGAATCCGCCCTGCCGTTCCTGAAAGAAGTGCTGGCAGCAGGTCCGCTCGAGCGGGCCGCGATCGTCGCAGCACTGGCCGAACGAGGCTTCCACCTCACGCCGGGGAGTCAGGCGGTTCCACACCTGCTCAGCTATGCCGCCGCCGCAGGTGTGACCTGCTGTGGTCCAGAGGATACGTACGTACTGGTCGAGGGCTGGGTGCCGGAGTCCCCGAAGCCACCGAAGGATGCGCTCGCCGAACTCGCCCGCCGCTACCTCGCCGGTCATGCTCCCGCGGCGGCCGAGGACTTCGCGGCCTGGTCCGGGCTCCCGTTGACCCAGGCACGGAAGGGTTTCGCGGCCATCGACACCGAACTCTCGTGGTGGGACTCGGACCTCGGCCCGATGGCGACACTCACCACGCGCTCCCCAAAACCCGTTGATTCACCGGCAGTTCGGCTGCTGCCACGTTACGACGACTACCTGCTCGGCTGGCGCGACCGGGAGCTCATCCTTGATCCTGCACATCGGCGCGCAATCCACCCGGGCGGCGGCACCCTCAACGCCGCCCTCACGATCGACGGCATCGTGCGCGGCACATGGCGCCTGCAAGGCCGTCCCGGCAAGCACGCGCTTCACGTCACGCCGTTCGCCGCCGTGACGAAGGCCGAGCGCAGCCTGATCGCCCGGGAAGTCACTGACATCGGGCGGTTTCTCGACGAGCAGGTGCGGGCGGAGATCGCCTAGTTCGACGTGAGCCGGGAAAGCATGTCCGGTAGGGCGTTCGGGTGCACCACGACCACCCGCGTGGTGGCCCGGGTGAGCGCAACGTAGAGGTCGTTGGCGCCGCGCGGTGAGCCGTCGAGAATTGCCTGCGGATCGACCACGATCACGACGTCGAACTCGAGCCCCTTGGCGGCCCGAACCTCCAGCAGCATCAGTCGATTTGCGGTGTCGGGACCCGCCATCGCAAGCTCGGTCAGCAGCGGGTCGCCGCCTCCGGCGAAGACCGCTCGTGCACCTTCGGGAACCAGGACGGCGGTGGTGCCCTCGGCCGGCTGCGCCTCCTGGATCAGCCGCGCCAAGCCTGCCTGATCCGCATAGGGATCGAGCCGAACCGCCCGCGGGTACTCGCCGACGTCGCGTACCGAACTCGGCGGCAGCTGCTGCGGCGCGAAGGAGGCCAGCACGTCGGCGGCGACGTCCATGATCTCGCGCGGGGTGCGGTAGTTCACTGACAGTTCGGCCAGCTGCCAGCGTCCTTCCGCAAACGCGTCCAGCGCTTGCGCCCAGGTGTCGCTGCCGGCGACAGACCCGGTCTGCGCGACGTCTCCGACCACGGTCATGGACCTGCTCGGGCAGCGCCGGGAAAGCAGCCGCCACATCATCGCCGAGTGCTCCTGCGCCTCGTCGACGATCAGATGGCCGAAGGCCCAGCTGCGATCGGCGGCTGCGCGTTCGGCGACGGTGCCGTCCACGCCGATGTTGTTGAACCGGTCGGCCAGGACGTCGGCGCTCACCTCATCCGACATGCCGATGATGGTCAGGACGCCCTCGGCGTATTCGCGCTCGCTGGCGCGCCGGCGGCGTTCCTCGGCGGCGCGGGCCAGCTCCGCCGGATCGCCGAGCAGCTCGGCGAGCTCGTCGAGCAACGGGATGTCGGAGGTCGTCCACCCAACGCCAGCGGGCCGGGCCAAGAGCGCGCGTTCGGCCTCGGTGAGTTCCGGCGCAGCGGCGGCGAGCACCTGCGGATCGCTGTAGAGCTCGGTGAGCAGGTGGTCGGCGGTGCGCACCGGCCACATGGCGTTCAGCGCCTCCCGGAACTCGTCGGTGGAGAGCAAATCCCGCTGCAAATACATGGATTCTTCGTTGTCGGTGCCTTCCAGCTGACGGGCCAGCTGGCGCAGGACGGCGCGCGCGAACCGTGGCCGGGCCAGGTTGTGCGGCTGCCGGGTCGCGATCGCGCTGCGCCGGGCCGAGAGTGCTTGCGCCCGGGTCAGCCGGAGCTCATACCGGTCGAACGGCAGCACTGCGACGGTCGTCGGAACCTTCTTGATGTTGTAGACGGCGCGGGCGAGAACCGCAGCCATGCGCGCATCGCCTTTCAGGACAGCGGACGGCAGCGGCTCCTGCTCCGTGACGCTGATCCCCGGCAGCAGCTCCTCGGGCGTGGCCAGCAGGACGCCGGTCTCACCGAGTGAAGGGAGCACCTGTTCGATGTAGCGCAGGAAGGTCACGTTGGGGCCGACGACAAGGACGCCGGAGCCGCGCAACCGTTCGCGCTGCACGTAGAGCAGGTACGCGGCGCGGTGCAGCGCGACGGCCGTCTTGCCGGTGCCGGGACCGCCCTGCACCACGAGCACGCCCTGCGCGTCCGCCCGAATGATCCGGTCCTGCTCGGCCTGGATGGTCGCGACGATGTCGGTCATCCGGCCGGTGCGGCTGGTCGCGAGCGCCGCCATGAGCGACGCCTCAGCCGACAAGGTGCTGCGATCGGTCTCCGCCAGTTCCACGAGCTCGTTCGCATCGAGCACGTCATCACCCACGCCGACCACCCGGCGTCCCGACAGCTGCAGATGCCTGCGGCGGCGGACGCCGAGCGGCTCCGCGGCCGTCGCCCGGTAGAACGCCTGGGCGGCCGGAGCGCGCCAGTCGACGAGCAGCCGGGCCCCTTCAGGTTCGGAGAGCCCGATGCGTCCGACGTAGTAGCGCTGGCCGTCGGAGAGGTCGAGCCGGCCGAAGGCGAGCCCGTTCTCGACGCCGCGAAGCTGGATCAGGCGGCGCTCGTACTCGGTGGCGAAGGCGTCTCGCTCGGAGCGCGCTGCCGGGGTGCCGCTCGCGCCCATCGCCCGGGTCTCCGTCAGCTGCCGCTGGGCCAGCTCCCGCTGGTTGTCCAGCCGGGCGTACATCCGGTCGACTCGCTCCTGCTCACTAGCGAGGACGGCGTCGCGGGCTCCCGTGGGTGGGAGCTCGGATTGCGCGGCCAACGGTTGGCCGCCGGGCACCATATGCAGACATCTCCGATACGGCAGCAGAAAAAGTGGACGTGTCAGGCTATGCCTTTTCACGCCCGGACGCGGGTCTGGGGCCAGAGAGGTCCGGTGAGCAGCGGTGGCGGCGGGGGATCCTGCGGGCACGCCGGAGGAGACCTGCGAGGTCGCGGTCGTCGGACTCGGGCCGGTCGGCGCCGCGCTGGCCGCCTTGCTCGGTGAACGCGGGGTGGACGTCATTGCGGTGGAGCCGGCGACCGAGCCCTACCCGTACCCCCGCGCGATCGCCGCCGACGACGAGATGCTGCGCAGCGTGCTGCGGATCCCCGGGCTCACCGACCCGCTGCGCCTGTTCGACACCGATCAGCGGGTGGAGGTGCGCGGGCCCGGCGGATCGCTGCTGACGACCGTGGCCTTCGACGGCGGCGTCTTGGGTGTGCCCGGGTTGTCGTTCTTCGACCAACCCTCGCTCGAACGTGCCCTGCGCGCGGCTCTGTCCACGGCTCTGACCGTCAGGCAGCGCGTCGGGCGCAGCGTGACAGCCGTCCGTGACGTGTCCGGTGGCGTGCGCCTCTCGCTCGACGATGACAGCGCCATCAGCGCGCAGTGGGTCGTCGGCTGCGACGGGGCGGCCAGCACGGTGCGTCGCGAGCGCGGGATCACCTTCTCGGGGCGGACTTTTGCGGAGCCCTGGATCGTCGTCGACCTCGAATGCCGCGAGCCGCTCGCGCACCTGCCCTGCTTCACGTACCTGCTCGACCCGCGCCGTCCTGCCGTGAACATGCCGCGCCCCGGGGGTCACCGGTTCGAATTCATGGTGCTGGCGGGGGAGGAGGCGCAGGCGATGGCGTCGCCCAGCCAGGTGCAGGAGTGGTTACGGCCGTATCTTGCGCCGCTGTCGGCCTCGGCCCGCTCGGGCGTGACCATCGTGCGGGCGGCCGAGTACGCGTATCACGCCCGCACCGCGTCGCGCTGGCGTGATGGCCGGGTGCTGCTCGCCGGCGACGCGGCGCACTGCATGCCGCCCTTCGGAGGGCAGGGACTCGGGGCCGGCATCGGCGACGCCGTCGCGCTGGCCTGGCGGCTCGACGAGCTCCGGAAGGGGCTGGGTCCACCCGCGCTGCTGGACGGCTACGAGCACGAACGTCGGCCCCGGGTCGCCGAGATGACCCGTACCGCGCTGATCGCCGGGCGGCTGCTCACCGCCACATCTGCGCCGCGCGCTGCGGTGGCTCGCGCCGGGCTCCGGCTGGTGAACGCGTCGCCCATCTTCGGCACCCGCTTCCGGGCGGGTTCGCTCAGGGCCAGACCACAGTTGCCGGTGCCGGAGGGTGAGTATCTGGGCGGCCATCCGCTGCCGAACCCCCGCGTCCGCACGAGGGATGGTCGGCACGCGCGGCTCGACGACGTCCTGCCCGCAGGCTGGGCGCTGCTCGGTCGCGGCACCGATCCGGCAGCCGGCATCGGCGAGGCTTTGGGCGAGGCGCTTCGCGCCCGCGGCTGCCGTGCTCTGGTGGTGTGCGCGCCAGGCGCTCTGGCTGCCGCTGACGCGTCGGGCTGCGAAGCCGTCGAAGATATGGATGGCTGGCTGCTCGCCCTCTGGAAGGGTTGTCCTTCCGCCATCGTGCTCGTGCGTCCTGACCGATTCCTTGCGGTCGCGGGCGAAGAGCAGCAGGTCGCAGCGGCGTTCGGGCGCCTCACCGGCGGCATGAATCCCAGCGATGGCAGGCAGCGGCCTCACATGCGTGGAAGGTAACGTTCACCTGTGCGAAAGCTGCTCACCATCCGGTGGATCGGCTTCCACATCTTGACCATCGGGTGCGTCGGGCTCTTCTGCATCCTGGGTCACTGGCAGTGGGATGTGGGAGGGCTCAAGCGCGGCAGCATTCGTAACTACGCCTACGGGGTCGAGTGGTGGGTATTCGCAGCGATCCTGCTGGTCCTGTGGTGGCGGCTGCTGCGGGGTGAACTTCGCGGTGAGCCCAAGGAGGGCGAGCACACGGGGGCGGTCGCCTACCCCGAGGCGCCCCGGTTCAGGGTGCCCGCACCTCAGGTCACTGCCCAAGTCGACGACGCGGAGGATCCCGAGATGGCGGCCTACAACCGCTACCTGTCAGCGCTGCACGACAAAGATCTCGAGAAGGATCTCGAGAAGACGCGCGTGACGGACGCTGCGGGCGGTTCCGCGTGAGCGAAGCCGAGACGCATCTGCCTGCCGCCGCACCCGTCGCCGTTCCGCAGTCGGTTCAGGCGGCACTGCTGCGCTACCGGGTGATCGCGTACGTCGTCGGCATCGGGCTCATCATCCTCGTGCTGATCGGCGTGCCGCTTCAGGTCTGGGCCGACAACGAGTCGGTCGTGAAGATCGTCGGCCCGCTGCACGGGGCGCTCTACGTGATCTACCTGCTGCTGACGCTCGACCTCGCCCGTCGCATCAAAATGAACATCGTCGTGATGCTCGCGGTCATGCTTGCCGGCACGATCCCGTTCCTGTCGTTCGTCGCCGAGCGCAAGGTGACGGCCCTGGTGATGGGGCCCCAGCGGCATTCCTAGCCTCTCGCGTGCCGGGCCGTCAGCTCCCAATTCCCTGGCGCCACCGAAATGCGGTTGCTCTGGCGCGCTGGGGGCCTGGCGCCAGGTCGGGCGGACGCCCACAACGGTCAACCAATCCTCATGCTGCGGACACCCATTCGTAACGGCCGGCTGTGACGATGAGCGCAGCGGGACGGAGAGCGGATCTGTCCGGATTGTTCAGTCCGTTATGACGGTTGCCGAAGTCGGGCACGACGAGCACGAAGGTTGAGGTGGACGGGCGTATGGAGGCTGTTGCGCAGAAGCGGGAAGCCGCGCCGGTGGGCCAGCTTCAACATCAGGTTGCGCGGGTGCTGATGTGGGTTCGTCCCGACGGCTTGCAGACCCGGGCGCGGCGCAATGCGTGGTCGGCGATGGTGGCCGACAGCCAGCGGCGGCAAAGCCGGATGCTCGTCGCCCGGGAGATCGGTCCGATCGCCTCCATCGGCTCGACCGCCGCCATTGCCACCCAGGGCACCGCCAGCCCCGCCGAGGTCATCCAGGCATAGTTGGCCGGTGACGCAGGCCGACGCGCTTGACGATCTGCTCGGTGCGCCCACGCGTTTCGACGCGATCGAGGTGGCCGCCTTGCGGCGGCGGCGCAGCTACAAGTGGACGGCCTATCCGGCGGACGTGCTGCCGGCCTTCGTCGCCGAGATGGACCTGCCGCTCGCGCCTGCGGTGACCGCTGCGCTCCTGGAGGCCGTCGAGACCGGCGACGCGGGCTACGCGAACGATCTCGGCGCGGCAGAGACGTTCGCGGCGTTCGCGGAGGCCCGCTGGAGTTGGACGCCTGACCCAGGGCGCGTCGCGGTCGTGCCCGACGTCATGGGCGGGGTGGCCCGCGCGATTGAGATCCTGACGAATCCGGGCGACGGCGTCGTCCTCACGCCCCCTGTCTACGGCCCCTTCCGGCAGGCGATCGAACGCCTGGGCCGGGCGCCCGTCGACGCCCCGATGCGCTACCTCCCGGGCGAACCCGGTCGCTGGGCACTGGATGTCGATGCGATTGGCACCGCCCTCGATGCGGGTGCCCGCGCCATCCTGCTCTGCAACCCGCACAATCCGACCGGCAGCATCCCGACCCCGGCCGAGCTCGCTGCGCTCCGCGACGCGGCTGCCCGCACCGGCGCCGGTCTCATCAGCGACGAGGTCCACGCCCCCCTGACGCTGCCTGGCCGTACGTTCACCCCGCTGCTGGCGCTGGGGGAGCAGCGGGCCTTGACCGTGACGTCGGCCTCCAAGTCGTGGAACGTCGCCGGCCTTAAATGCGCGCTGCTGCTCGCTGGGGATCGCGACACCGCCGACGCCGTTGCGCGGCTTCCGGTGGCTCTCCGCCATCCCGGGCACCACGGGGTGCTGGCCGCCAACGCCGCTTTTGCGGCCAGCACGGGAGGCGATGCTTGGCTGGAGGACGTGACCGCGCACCTGGCGCGCCAGCACGACCGGGCCAGGGCGCTGCTTGCCGAGGCGCTTCCGCCGATCAGGGTGACTCCCGCTGATGCGGGGTACCTGATGTGGCTCGACTGCCGCGGGCTCGATCTCGCCCCCGCGGCCAACGGGTCGACCGACCCTGCCGAGGTGTTCCTCGAGCGCGGACGCGTCGCCCTCTCGCCCGGCCCCGATTTCGGACGCGAGGGTGCTGGATTCGCCCGGCTCAACATCGGTACCAGCGGACCGCTGCTGCTGGACGCCGTCCGCCGGATGCGTGCCGCTGCGAGCTAGAGCGAGGCCTCGGCCGGCTGCAGGCCCGTCACCAGGTAGACCACGCGTCGTGCGACACCGACGGCGTGGTCGGCGATCCGCTCGTAGAAGCGGCTACAGAGGGTGATGTCGACGGCCGCCTCGACGCTGCCGTCCCAGTCGTCCTCGAGCAGCACCCGGAACAGCTGGCGGTGCAGGCCGTCGACCACGTCATCGTCCTGCTCGATCTGCTCGGCGAGCACCAGATCGGAGGTGGCGATGATGCTGCCGGCCTTGGTCATGATCCGCTCGCCGATCTGACCCATTTCGAGCATCGTGCTGCGCAGCGCCGGTGGGATGGCAGAGGCCGGGTAGCGGCGGCGGGCGACCTCAGCGATGTGCACTGCCAGATCGCCGCCGCGCTCCAGGTCCGACACCATGCGCAAGCTGGCCACGATCCGCCGCAGGTCACCGGCCACGGGAGCCTGGCGGGCGAGCAGGTCGAAGGCACGTTCTTCGGCGTCCCGGTACTGCGCATCGACCGCGGCGTCACCACTGATGACGCGCTCGGCGAGCTCGAGATCCGCGTCCAGCAAAGCCGTGGTGGCGCGCGCCACCGCACTCGAAACGAGCCGGGTCATTTCGACCATCGACTGCGTCAGAGCGTTCAGATCATCGTGGTACGCGTCGCGCAAGACTCAACCCTCCGGGGTGCACCAGCAGGACCGCAGGCTACCCAAGCGTGCCCGGTCAGCCATGGTGCGCCGGGAAAGAACCGGTGCACGCAAGGTGAATGTCCGGTGGCTCGCGGCGCGCAGACGCGTTTCGGGGCTCTTAGGGATCTACGATCAAAAGCGTGGCATGGCTGGTCGGCGGTCTGCTCGGGCTGGCAATTGGACTGCTCGGGGGCCTTGCTGTCGCCTCTTTCGTCGGCGCGCGCCGACGCCGGGGTGCCTCACGCCGCCAGCAGTCGACGGCAGCGTCCCCGCCACGGCCCGAGGAACTGCCACTCGCGATCCTCGCCAACGTGCCGATCGGCGTCGCCGTGCTGAACCGCAGCGACGCGGTCATGCTCGACAACGAGGCCGGCCGCCAGATGGGAATTGCCGTCGCCGGCAAGCCGCCGCCGCAGGAGCTGCTGGCGCTCGCCCGCGCCGCGCGCCGCGAGGGACCGGATGCGGCGCTTCAGCAGGAGATGACCCTGCCCTCCTTCGGCTGGCGCTCGCAGCCGCTGGAGGTCCGGGTGCGGGTCGTCTGCCTCACCGACGGCATGGTGGCGCTGCTCGTCGAGGACGTCACCGAGAGCCGGCGGGTCGAAGCGGTCCGGCGGGACTTCGTCGCCAATGTCGGCCACGAGATCAAGACGCCGGTAGGCGCTCTCGCGCTGCTGGCGGAGGCCGCCGTCGAGACTTCAGAAGACGATCGCGAGCAGATGCTGCGCTTTCTCACTCGCATCCGGCACGAAGCAGCTCGTCTTTCTCGACTCGTGACAGAGCTCATCGACCTGTCCCGCGTCCAGGGTGGCGATGCCCGTCCCGATCCAGCGCCGGTCGCCGTGGACGACGTGCTCGCCGAAGCTGTCGACCGGATATCGCCGGCCGCAGAGGCCAAGCAGATCTCCGTCGTCATCGGCGGTGATCGCGGCGGGAAGGTGCTCGGAAGCGAGTCGCAACTGGTGACGGCCGTTGCCAACCTGCTGGAGAACGCGATCGCCTACAGTCCCGAGGCGACCAAGGTGGCGCTCGCCGCCCGGGGGCGGGGCGACTGGTGGGAAATCTCCGTGACCGATCAGGGAATCGGCATCCCGCCTGAAGATCTCGACCGCGTCTTCGAGCGCTTCTACCGGGTCGATCCGGCCCGCTCGCGCGAGACCGGAGGCACCGGTCTCGGCCTTGCCATCGTCAAGCACATCGTCAACAACCATGGAGGACACGTGCGCGTGTGGAGCTCCCCAGGCTCAGGCTCGACATTCACCCTGGAGCTGCCGTCGCCAACTCGAGTGACCCGATGACCCGGGTGCTTGTGGTCGAGGACGAGGACTCGTTCTCCGACGCGCTGTCCTTCCTGCTGCGCAAGGAGGGTTTCGAGGTCTCTGTGGCGACGTCCGGCCCTGCCGCGCTGGAGGAATTCGACCGCGCGGGCGCCGACATCGTGCTGCTCGACCTGATGCTGCCGGGCCTCGGCGGCCTGGAGGTCTGCCGGGAACTGCGCCGGCGATCCGACGTCCCGGTGGTCATGCTGACCGCCAAGGACGGCGAGGTGGACAAGGTCGTCGGGCTCGAACTCGGCGCTGACGACTACGTCACCAAGCCCTTCAGCAGCCGCGAACTCGTCGCCCGGCTGCGGGCCGTGCTGCGCCGACGCGAGCAGTCGAGCGGCCTCGCTGACGTCCTGGAAGCGGGACCGGTAAGGCTGGATCCGGATCGGCACGTGGTGAGCGTCGGCGGCGAGCCGACTCCCTTGCCGCTCAAGGAGTTCGAGCTGCTCGAAGTGCTGCTGCGCAACGCCGGCCGCGTGCTGACGCGCGAGCAGCTGATGAACCGGGTCTGGGGAGCCGACTACTTCGGCGACACGAAAACCCTTGATGTGCATGTGAAACGGCTGCGAGCGAAGATCGAACCCGACCCCTCGCAGCCGCGGCACCTTGTGACGATTCGCGGTGTTGGCTACCGATTCGACGCAGCGGTCGGCTGAACCTGCGGCAGGCTCGACGGTGAGCGTTCACCCTCCGTTCAGAGTCGCTTTTCCGATCGGTCGCCGCGGCTTTCTAGCGTGACCTGTGACAGATGAGCCCGCGTGGGCCGTCGCGCCACAATGGAGGTCTCGTGACCGTGGGTTGTTCCACTCGACGTTGGAGTCAGTACGGCTCGGCCGCACTTGCCGCCAGCGCCCTGCTTGCCGTTGCCGCTTGCGGCTCGAGCAGTAAAGGCTCCACCACCTCCCCCTCCAGCAGCGCCCCCGCCTCTGCCGCTACGAGCAGCGGCACCGCCGTCGGCGGCATCACCTGCAACGGTTCCGGCACCCTGACCTCGTCGGGTTCCACCGCCCAGCAGAACGCAATCTCCGCCTGGGCGAAGGCCTACCAGGCCGCCTGCAAGGGCGCCGTCATCAACTACGGCGGCGGCGGCTCCGGCAAGGGCGTCACCGACTTCACGGGCGGCACCGACGACTTCGCCGGTTCGGATTTCGCCCTGACCACCTCCCAGAAGTCGGATGCCGACAAGGTGTGCAGCGGCGGCGAGGCTGTCGACCTTCCGATGGCGCCCGGCGGAATCGCCATCAGCTACAACCTCGCAGGCGTCAGCAGCCTCAACCTCTCAGCAGGCACGATCGCCAAGATCTTCAGCGGCAAGATCACCACTTGGGACGACGCGGCCATCAAGGCCGACAATCCTGGCGTCACGCTGCCGAGCACCACCATCCAGACCTTCCACCGGTCTGACAGCTCGGGCACGACATACAACTTCACGAACTACCTGACCAACGTCGCCAAGAGCGACTGGACGTATGACTTCGGCAAAACCTGGAGCGCCCCCGGCGGGCAGGGTGCCAAGGGTTCAGCGGGCGTCGCACAGGGCGTGAAGTCCACGGCCGGCGGCATCGGGTACTTCGAGACCAGCTTCGCCACGCAGGGCGGGCTGAGCATCGCCAAGGTCGGCGACGCGGGCGGCAAGTTCGTCGAGGACACTGCCGCTAACGTGACCGCGTTCGTCGGCAAGGCCACCATCGCCGGCACTGGTGACGACCTCGCGCTGAAGTTCGACTACAGCACTGCGGACGGCTCTGCCTACCCGATCACGCTGGTGACCTACGAGATCACCTGCACGAAGGGCGGTAAGAAGGCCGGGCTGGTGAAGAGCTTCCTGAGCTACACGTCCAACGCGACCGGGCAGGCGGTGCTCCCGACCGCTGGGTACGTCCAGCTGCCGGACAACATCCTCACCCAGGTGGCGGGCGTCGTCGCGAAGATCTCCTGACGACCGCGAGCGCATCAGCGGCCGGCGGGCCCATCCCGCCGGCCGCTTGCTCGCGTCAGCAGGGCATACGAAGATCGATCACGACGCCACAGAAAGGTGACGCCGCACGATGACCGCGCCAGAAGCGAGCCGCCCGCTGCGCGCGCTTTCGCCTCGGGAACGCTGGAGGAACGGCGAGGTCCAGGATCGCATCTTCGGGGTAGTGGTCATCCTCGCCGGCTACCTCGTTCTTGCCGTTCTTGCCGCCATCGCGATTTTTCTCGTCGTCAAGGCCGTCCCGGCGCTGAACAAGAACCTCGAGAACTTCATCACCTACAAGAACTGGACGCCGGACGGGACGATACCGGCCAAGAACGGCCTCGATGACGTCGCCCATCCGCAGTTCGGGATCGGCGCGCTGGCCTTCGGCACGGTGTTCACCTCGTTCCTCGCGCTGCTCATGGCCGTTCCGGTCGCCATCGGGGTCGCGCTGTTCATCGCCTACTACGCGCCCCGCCGGGTCGCACAGGGCCTGGGCTACGTCGTCGACCTGCTGGCCGCGGTGCCGAGCGTCGTCTACGGCTTGTGGGGCCTGATCTTCCTGGTGCCGCACCTGATTCCGCTCTCGGAATGGCTCGCGCGCTATTTCGGCTGGATCCCGATCCTCAATACCCAAGGGGGATTCGGGAAGTCGGTCTTCGCCGCTTCACTGGTGTTGGCGGTCATGATCCTGCCGATCATTGCGGCCATTTCCCGCGAGGTCTTCCTGCAGGTGCCGCAGACCCAGCGTGAGGCGGCGCTGGCCCTCGGCGCCACCCGCTGGGAAATGATCCGGATGGCCGTGCTGCCGTTCGGGAAATCGGGCGTCGCGAGTGCCACCGTGCTGGGCTTCGGCCGTGCGCTGGGAGAGACGATCGCGGTCGCCCTGGTCCTGTCGAGCAACTTCGAGATCGTCTACAAGATCTTCACACCGGGCGGCAACACCATTGCGGCCAACATCGCCAACCAGTACGGCGACGCCGGAAAGATCGGGCTCGGTGCGCTCATCGCGTCAGGCCTGGTCCTGTTCGTCATCACCCTCATCGTCAACCTGTTCGCCCGGTTCATCGCCAGGCGGGCCATCCCGGCAGGTTCAGTCGTATGACAACCCCCACTTTGAACGCGTCACCCGTCGGCGGTTTGGCGCTCAGCACCCGGCGGCTATCGCTCAAGGTGCTGCTCGCGATTCCCGTGGTATGCGTGGCGTTCTCGCTGCTCATCTTCGCGATCACCCCCTTTCAGGGACGGGCCGACTTCCTGGTCTTCTTCCTGCTGACGTACTTGACCGTGCAGACAGTGGTCTCCGGGCTCGTCGAGGGTCGCCGGCGCGCCGTCGACCGCTTCATCAAGGCGCTGGTCATCGGCGCTTTCCTGGCGGCTATCGCTCAAGGTGCTGCTCGCGATTCCCGTGGTATGCGTGGCGTTCTCGCTGCTCATCTTCGCGATCACCCCCTTTCAGGGACGGGCCGACTTCCTGGTCTTCTTCCTGC
>DATAVO010000203.1:0-14544 GCA_036267695.1 Frankiaceae bacterium | reverse complement strand
CCGAGCAGTACGCACGCGAAGCCGTTCCTCGCGACTACTGGCATTCACCCGTGTTTCGGGCAGTCAACCGGCACATCACTGCCGCCTTCGGCATCGCCATTCTGGTGATGGCCGCCAGCCACTTCTACTCCGGGTACCGCGAATCGCAAGACGACTTGAGCCGCGGGCTGAACCTAGTCCTGAACTGGGCTATCCCGATCGTGGTCGTGCTGGCTGCCATCAAGTACACCAACCGGATCACAGCTTCAGACAGCGGCGACGGTTCGGATGCGGAGACGGCCTGACCGCATCCGTCTCCCAGCGCCCACCCTCGACCGTGGGCAGGCGCCTGCGCAACAGGCGGCCCGTGTCACGGATCGGCGCGCCGCCCCTGCCAAACGCCGATGGACGCGAGCCGGCGCCGTTGCCGCGCGGCCGCCCGGGTATCAAGCCCGCGTCCGCGTTCCTCGAGGTTGCTGATAACCCGCTCGCGGTGTTCGACCGGATTGGCATCGTCGTACTTGAACTTCGCGTCCACGCGCAGCACCTTCAGCCGCACGCCGCGGATGCCCGGGAGCAGGCGTGCGTACGGAGGCGCATCGGCGGCAACCTCCGCGTGCCGTCCCTCGGGCTGGAAATCGGCCAACAGGGCGTTGAGAATGTCGGCCTTCTCCTCGGGATCGTCAACGACCGTTGGCCGGCAGACGAACTGCACGGCCGAGTAGTAGCTCGTCGGCACGCCGTCTTCATCGGATCCGCCGGCCTTTGCGCGCCAGTAGGTCGGGATGTAGGCGTAGTCGTCGAAGAGCGCGAGGCGCACCTGCGCGGCAGCCTCGAGGTGCGGCCAGACCGGGTTGGGCCGGGCGAGGTGCAGCAGCAGTTCCTCGCCGGCTCCGGTGAAGTGCGTCGGTAAGACGAGCGGGGCCTGCGCCGGATCGAGATGGTTAACAGCCAGCATCCCGAAGCGCTCGGTGCCGGCAAGCCATTCCTGCCACTCGGCGGCCTCGAGTGCCGCGTCCCAGGGGTGGATCAACATGTCGAGCTCCTTGTCGGGCGGTCCGTCTGCGCCCCGGCAGCATCTCAGACCCGGAATCGACCGGCTCGGCGAGCAGCCCACCCGGCCTTGAGGCGTCGCGCCGCAGTGCGCAGAGCCAGACGCTCGCACGCGCCGGCGGCCGATCCGCCGCGTGTCGCGCACCCAGTCGAGGTGACTCTCGAACATCTATATGTTAATACCAATGCCAGGCGTACTGTCCCCTTGAAGCGGCATTACCCATCTGCTACAACTGCGTGAACTCAAGGAGAGAGCATGGCTACCCAACGGCGCGACAAGCGGCCGCTTCTGACGTTCACGGTGGCAGTAGCGGCGGGGCTGGTCGCCGTCGGTTGCGGGCGTTCCTCGTCCCCTTCGGGAGGCGGGAGCAGTCCGAGCTCCGCCGGCTCATCGACGAGCTCGCCGTCCGCCAGCGCCTCTTCGGTGGGTGACTTCGGCACGCTGAAAAACGTCTGCGGCCCGGGCACCCCGAAGGGGCCCACCGCGCGCGGCCTGACGGCCAGCACGATCCAGATCGGGGTGAACTCCGACGCCGGCGCCGCTGCTGCGCCGGGTATCGAGCAGGAGTTCTTCGACGCCAGCGATGCCTTCGTGAAGTGGTGCAACGCCGCCGGTGGGATCAACGGTCGCAAGCTCGCCATCGACAAGTGGGACGCCAAGCTCTTCAACGTCGGCCAGACGACCACCGCCGCCTGTCAGAAGGACTTCATGCTGGTCGGTGGCGGCAACGCGCTGGATGACGCGAGCGTCAAGCCGCGGCTGGCGTGCAAGCTCGGCTCGATCCCCGCCTACACGGTGACGACGGCAGCTGCCAATGCCGGCCTGCAGGTGAAGATCCAGCCGGGCATCGCGACGCAGATCCCGTTCGGCGGGCAGCGACTCCTCGCCATGACCTACCCCGATCTGAAGACCAAGGGCGTCGGCATCGGAAGTGCCACGCTGGCCTCCCTCGCCCTGGGCGCGGTGAAGGAGAAGTACGCCTTCGAGCACGCAGGGTTCAAGGTGACCGCGGTGCAGGACAAGCCGGTGGTCGTCCCCAACTTCCGGCCGTACATGGAGCAGTTGAAGGACGCCGGCACGGCGGGGTTGTGGGAGACCTCGGGCCAGGACATCACGCCCGAGATCCAGGCGATGAAGAACATCGGCTGGAATCCTGACGCGGTGGTCTACAGCTACCAGTTCTACACGGGTCCGCAGGTCCAGGCAGCCAAGTCTCTCGGCACGTTCCCGCCGACCTACGTGGCGTTGGACTACCTCCCCTTCGAGGTGAACAACGCGCCGGTGATCTCGCAGATCAAGACCGTCCTCTCGGCGGCGGTGTCGTCTCCGAAGTACGACCAGTTCACGCTCGAGTCGTTCGACTCCTGGCTGCTGTTCGCCACCTCAGCGACGGCCTGCGGCGACAACCTCACCCAGGACTGCGTGCTGCAGAAGGCCGCGGCGTACACCGACTGGACTGCCGGCGGGATCAGCCCTCCGGTATCCACCAGCCCTTCAGCCACGAAGATCAATGACTGCACGGCGATCGTCCGGCTGACGGCAAATGGGTGGGTTTACGACAAGGACGTCACCCGGCCCAACAACGGCTCCTTCAACTGCGACGAGCAGAACATCGCCACCGTTCCTGCGGGCGGCTGAGCGCTACTTCCGTTTGGACCCGGCCTTGAGCGCGATGGTGGCCAGTTCGAGGTAGCGCTGCCACGCGTCGGGCCGGTCCTCGTAGTTGGCTTCGATGACCCCGCGCAGTCCGTGCAGGACGAGGAGAACGTCAGGCTGCCCGACGGAGGCGGGCAACGTCTTGTGCTTGTGGGCGGCATTGACCAGCCGGCTGATCTTCGCGCGTATCGAAGCAACTTGGGCGGCTCGGGCACGCCCGGCCCAGAAGCGGCAGAGCAGGCCCTGGTTGCGAGCCTGGATCTCACCCGCGGCGTAGAGGAAGTCCCACAGGCCGGAGCCGTCCTTCTTCAAAAGTGCTGTATCTGCACTGATTTCCACCTGATCGGAAAGATCCTCGACGAGCGCGGTGATCAGGTCGGCCTTGCTCGCGAAATGACGGTAGATCGTCCCCGTTCCGAGCCCCGCTGTCCTGGCGACGTCCTCCACCGCGGTCTCGAGCCCATCCTGGCCGAAGACCGTACGGGCGGCCTCCAGCAGCAGATGCCGGTTGCGCGCGGCGTCCTGGCGAAGCGGCTTCGGCGTGAGGGCGCCCGCCGCAGGCCCGCTCATTCCGACTCGCTCCCCGCAAGCGTTCCGCCGGCGACGAGGGCCAGCTCGGCATGCGGCTGCTCGACCACGCTTTCGTCTCCGCGCTTGACCGGAATCATGATGGTGGCGAGCGTCGAGAGCACGGCGATCCCGGCGAGTACGGCATAACCGTTGCGGTAGCCCGACTCCGGCGGCAGCCCGCCGGAGGAGACTCCGGCGGTCACGATGGTGGCCGTGACAGCGGCGCCGATCGAGCCCCCGATGGTGCGGATGTTGGCGTTCATCCCCGTGGCGACGCCGGTCTGGCTCGACGGAACGGCCATGACGATGAGGTTCGACATCGCGGCGAAGCCGAGGCCGAGCGCGATACCGATGATCGCCGACGCGAAGTAGATTTCCCAGCGCTCGTCGTGCACGAAGGCGAGCATGGCGTAGCCGACGGCACTGATGGTGGCGGCGACGACGAGCACCTGCTTGGCACCGAAGCGTGCCGACAGTCGTGCGCTGATCGCACCGAAGACGAACATGAAGACTGTCAATGGCAGCAGGAACAAGCCGGACTGCGTCACGTTGGCATCGAAGCCGTAGCCGACCGTGTGGCGCGGGGACTGCACGAAGCCGGGAACGAACGCGAAGGCGGCGTACATGCCGGCGCCGAACAGAAACGCGACGAGGTTGGTGGTCCAGACCGCCGGCAGCTTCATCATCTGCATGTCGATCAGCGGTGCGCGGGAGCGGGACTCGCAGAAGTACCAGACGATCGCGATGACGATGGCGACTGCGACAAGGCCGAGCGTCTTGCCGTCAGCCCAGCCCCACGTCGAGCCCTCGCTGACCGCGATGAGCAGCGCGACCAGCCAGCCCGTCAGGAGCGCGCCTCCGATGAAGCTGATGGGGCCGTCGAGCCGGATCGGCGACTCGGGGACCAGCAGCACCGTCAAGGCGATGGCGAAGCAGACGACGACCATCGGAATCCAGAACAGGAAGTGATAGTTCAGTGCCTCGATGACCGGGCCGGCCAGCACGATGGCCAGCCCGCCGCCGGCCGCCACGAGGGCGGCGACGAGACCGACCGCGGAGCTCACCTTCTGCGGCGGCAGCTCGTCGCGGATGATGCCGAAGGCCAGCGGCAGCACGCCGCCGCCGATTCCCTGGATGACCCGGGCGACGATCAAGACGCCGATGCTCGTGGCGAGCGCCCCGATCAGCGAGCCGACCGCCAGCGCCACGAGCGACCAGACGAACATCTTCTTCTTGCCGACCTTGTCGCCGATCCGGCCGAAGATCGGGGTGGCGATCGAGGCTGAGAGCAGGTTCGCGGTCAGCACCCACGTCACGGTGCTTTGGGAGGTATGCAGGTCCGCTTGCAGCGTCGGCAGCACCGGCGTCACGAACGTCTGCATCACTGCGTAGGCGAAAACCCCCAGCGCCAGCACGGCAAACGTGACGTTGTAGTGGCGACGCGCGGGGGCTCCGCTGCTCAGCATTCCGGTCTCGGCCAGCGAGCTCATTCGCCCACCCTAAACCGGAACCTGAATCACGGTTCCGGATGTGAGCGTCCCCACGTCTTTCGGGCCCGGCCGCGGGGACGCGAAAGGCGGGTAGGAGACGCTGCCTCCTACCCGCCCCTTTCGAGCTCGATCTGCCCTGCGGTCAGGACCCCGTGACGTACGTCTTGACCTTCTTGACGTTGTCCGGGTTGCAGTTGTACGGCGCGTCGCCGGAGGTGGGGTTGGTGACCTTCTCGTCATAGACGAAGCCGCTGGTCGTCAGCTTCACCATGGCGATGCAGGGGGAGGCGTGCTGCTGGCCCGGACGCAGATCCTGCTTCGGGTAGAGGCCGCCGGCCGTCCAGTCAGAATTGGTCTGGGCCTTCTGCAGCACGCAATTGACGGTGAGGGTCGAGCCGCAGGACTTTGCGGATTCCGCCCACAGTAGCCAGGCGCTCATTGACGAGAGTGTGAAGCTGGTGAGCTTCGCGCTGGGAACCGCTCCGTGGACGATGTCGACGAGTTGCTGCACGACGGGGTACTTGTTCGCCAGGTCGAAGGGCAGCGCGGTGAACTGCACGTAGCTCGGTGGGAAGCTACCGAGCGCCTTAGCCGCCTGAGCCGCCTGCGGTCCGTAGAACTGGACGCTGTAGAGGATCCACGAAGGCGTGTAGCCGACGTTCTTCATCGCCTGCACGATGGGGGTCGGGTCCTGCGCGGTCACCTGGTAGAGACCGGCCGCGCCGTCCTGCTTGAGCTGCTCGATGTAAGGCCGGTAGTTGTCGACCTGCACCGGCTGGTTCTGCAGCACCGCGACCTTGATGCCCAAATCCTTCAGGTATTCCTGGGCTTTCAGGCCGGTCGGGATCAGCGAGGCGAGGGTGCTGCCACCGATGCCGACGCCGCCGGTCTTGGTCGCCGGGAACGCGTCAGCAAGAAGGCGCATGGCGCCGTCGTTGATCTCGTCCGCCGGGACCGGAGTCGGCTGCACCTGGAGCGTGGCGTTGACGGCCTGCGGCGAGACGACATAGGCCGGGATCTGGCCGAGCCCGCACTTCTCGCGAATTCCCACGCCGGCGCTGTCGAACGCATTGCCATTGCCGACGAGCATGAAGTCCTTCTGGCACGCCTGGGTCATGACCTGGCCGACGTTGAAAAGCTTTGCGTCCAGCTTGTCGACGACGATCTTGCGCCCATTGATGCCGCCGGCAGCGTTGCACCACTTGCTGAAACCGTCTGCGGTGTCGAAGAACTCCTGCTCGAGACCTGGCGCGGCAGCGGCGCCGGGGTCGGCCGTCACGCCGATGTGGATGTCGGCATTCGTGACGCCACGCGCGGTGGCGCCTTTCGCGCTACCGGGACCGCACACGGCTTTCAAGCTTCCGAAATCGCCCGGGCCGGCGCTGGCTGCCGCCGAAGTCGACGCGGCCGCGCTTGAAGACGGCCCGGTGCTGGTTTGACCGGATGGCGTGTTGCTGGAGCGTCCGCACGCGGAGGCTCCAAGCGCGATGGCGACGGCCACCGCGGATGCGGTGGCGCCGAATCGGACCGACGTCGTACGTCGAGGGACGGGCATTTGTCTTTGCTCCTTGCAAACTGTCCTTGGGTGTTAGGACGTCTACCACACCCGCGATTTGCCGCCGATGACCGGAGTCCAACAAATGCGTGAATCACGCAAGTAATCTGGATGGCAGCTGGATGCCGCCCGAACACGGCACCTTGCTAGGGGCGGACGAGGCGAAAGCGGGGTAGCGTCAGGCCCCCGTCGGTATCGTCGAAGAACACCTCGACCGGCGCTCCGATGGCCACGTCGGCGGTGTCCTCCGGCGGCAGATCGCTCACCATCCGTACGCCTTCAGCCAGCTCGATCGTCGCCACGACGAAAGGTGTCTGGTCGGCCCACGCGGGGTGAAAGCGATGGTGGGTGACCGTGAAGGTGTAGACCGTCCCGGCGCCGCTCACCGGGGCCCACATCCAGTCATCCGAACCGCAGTCAGGGCAGCGTGGCTGCGGGTAGTGCCGGTAGTTGTGGCAGTTGCTGCAGCGCTGGATCACGAGCTCGCGCCGGCGGGCGGCTTCCCAGAAACCGGCGCTGATCGGGGTCGGTGTGGGCACCGGGCGGGTCATCGCGTCAGCACCAGGACGGAGCCATCGAAGAAATTGCCCTCATTGACGACGGCGAGCGTGTCGCATGGGTCGACCTGCCGCTCCGGAGGCACTTCGCGGCGCAGCTGGCGTACCGCCTCGATGACGTGGTTCACGCCAGAGACGTGTCCTTCCGACAGGGCGCCGCCGTGAGGGTTGATGGGAAGGCGTGAGCCGAGGGCCATGTTTCCGGCCTCGACGAAGGGGCCACCTTCGCCGAGGCCGACGATGCCCAGCGCCTCCAACGCGGCGAGGACGTACCACGTGAAGCCCTCGTGGATCAGCAGGCAATGGAGGTCATCAGGGGTGATGCCGGCCATCGCAAAGGCCCGGCCGGAGGCCCGCTGCAGGCTTTCGACCACGGCCATGTTGGGCTTCTGCGTCAGCGAAGTCGGCGGGTAACCGTGGGCCTCGCCGAAGCCGGAGACGAGCACTGCGGGCTTCGCCAGATCGCGGGCGCGCTCGGCGCTGGTGATCACGAGCGCCCCCGCGCCGTCTGATTCCAGCGAGCAGTCATACAGCCGGAAGGGCGTCGTGATCATCCGTGAATTCTGGTGATCCTCGAGCGTCAGCGGCCTGCCATACATGAGTGCTTGCGGGTTCAGGTTCGCGTGCGCCCGGCAGGTGACGGCGACGTGACCGAGCTGCTCACTCGTCGTGCCGTACTCATGCATGTGACGCATGGCGGCCTGGGCAAACCATTGCGCAGCAGCCACATTTCCGTACGGGAGCTCGAACTGCGTGACATCAGCGACCACCGGTTCGACCACGGCGTTGCCGGTGGAGATGCGCTCGCCGGAGTAGCCGCGCCGTCCCGCCGGTACCAGCACGCACGACGCGATGCCCGCCGTGATCGCCAGGCAGGCGCTCTGGATGGAGGCGATCAGGCTCGCGCCGCCCATGTGCACGGTGGTGCTGAACTTCAGATCGCGCAGCCCCAGGTTGAGCGCGAAGTCCTCCGCGCAGCGGCCCGCGGTGGCGCTCGGCATCACGCCATCGACGTCGGCGCTGGTGAGGCCGGCGTCAGCGAGCGCGCGGCTCGAGGCCTCCAGGTGCAGTTCGAGCGTGGTGCGATCGGTGCCGCGGGTGTAAGCGGTATTGCCGACTCCGACGATGGCGCATTGCTGCGAGAGCTTCATGTCTGCTCACCGCTCGATGCCATTGGGGCTTTCTATCATCGGCGGCGATCAGAGGGATCCGAGGAAGTCCAGGAGAGCCTCGTTGACGATCTGCGGCTCCTCCTGCTGAATCCAATGGCCGCAGTCCGGAACCCAAATGGGTTCGCGCAGATTGGGCACCCACTCCTTGGTGGCGGCGACGCTTTCGCGGCTCAGCCCGAAGATGGCGTCGCGCTCCGCACCGATGAACAGCGCCGGCTGCTGCACTTTCACGTTGACGAAGGGAGCCAGCAACTCCCAGGTGCGGTCGATGTTGCGGTACCAGTTGATGCCGTGACGAAAAGTTCCCTTGCGCTCGAACTCGCTCGTGAAGACGTCGAGATCCGCCTCGGTCAGCCACTCAGGGAGAGCCGGCGGCTCGCGCAGCAAATCGTTGAAGCAGCGCGCCTTCGGGTCAAAGAACCGGAAGTCCTCCGGCGGGATGTCACCCGAGATCGAATACAGGATCCGGCGAAGCATGCCGCGGATGTCGCCGTCGAGCTCGGCCTCGGCCACCCCGACGTCCTGGAAGTAGAGGACGTAGAAGAAGGCATCGCCCAGCGCCGCGCGGAGCCCTTGGGTCGGCAGGGTGGCCCCGGGGACGCGTGGACTGAACGGCACGCTCAACCCGGCCACGGCCGTGAAGACGTCAGGCCTCAGCAGCGCGGCGTGCCAGGCGACGGGTCCGCCCCAGTCGTGGCCGACGACGGCGGCCGGCCCGATGCCCAGTGCTTCGAGTAAGCCGACGAGATCGCCGACCAAGTGCAGCTGGCTGTAGGCCTCGACAGCTGTCGGAGCGTCAGTCTGGCCGTAGCCGCGCTGATCCGGCGCGATGACCCGGTAGCCCGCATCACCGAGTGCCAGCAGCTGATGCCGCCAGGAGTACCAGCTCTCCGGGAAGCCGTGGCACAGCAGCACCGCGGGCCCATCCGCGGGACCCGCCACCGCTGCGTGCATGCGCAGCTCACCGACTTGGGCGAAGACGTGCTCGATAGCCGTGCTCATTGGCCTGCATCACAGGCTCGGCGGGAGTCAGTGCGCACGACCCGGGATGCTAGCTTCCCGCTGTGCCGATACGAGTGGTGGTCTGGGGAACGGGCGGAGTCGGGTCGATCGCCATTGCGACGATCAGCCGCCGGCCGGATCTTGAGCTCGCGGGGGTGTGGGTCCACTCGCCAGACAAGGTCGGCGTCGATGCCGGGACACTCGCCGGGATCACGCCCATCGGCCTGGCCGCTACCGACGATGCGGAAGCGCTGATCGCCCTTGCGCCCGACTGCGTCTGCTACGCGGCGAGCGGGCCAGAAGGCTCACCGGCTGCCGAGCGCGACTACGTGCGCTTGCTGGCTGCCGGAATCAACGTGGTGACGGTCTCGTCGGCCGGGCTGGTCTACCCGCCGGCGTTCGAGGCGAAGGCCCGCGATCGCCTTCAGGCCGCGGCGGCCGGCGGCGGAGCCACGCTGTACGCGTCGGGCATCGAACCCGGATTCGCCGCCGACCAATTCGTGCTGACGATCCTGACGATGTCGCGCGGTATCCGAGCGGTCCGCATCCAAGAGCTCTTCGACTATTCGGCCTACCCGGTCGCGTACATGATGCGCGAGGTGTTCGGTTTCGGACAGCCCATGAGCCACGTGCCACTCATGTCCTACGGCGGGGCTGAGTCGGGTACCTGGGGACCGCCGGTGCGGATGATTGCCGACGCGCTCGGTGTCGAACTGGAGGAGATCCGCGAAACGTACGACCGGGCCCTGACCGACCGCCAACTCCAGACGGCCAGCGGCGTCATCGAGGCCGGCACGGTCGGCGCGATCCGATTCGAAACCATCGGTGTCGTTGGCGGCCATGACGCGATCGTCATCGAACACGTCAACCGCATGGCACCGGATCTCGCGGCGGACTGGCCGGCCGCGCCGCGAGATGGCACCTATCGCGTGATCGTCGAGGGCGATCCCAACATGCAGTGCGAGTTCACGGTGGGCTCACCAGAGACCGCCACAGACGAAGGGATGGTCGCCACGACGATGCGGATCGTGAACGCCATTCCCGCCGTCTGCGCGGCGCCGCCGGGCCTGACGCATTCGCTCGAACTGCCGCTCACCTTGCCAGTGGCTCCGTTCGCGCAGTAGCGCACTGACGGTATCCCTGCGAGGGAATCGTAGCCTCATACCCCATTGGGTATAAGGCTCGCCGGGGTCTCACGTGCGAGGCAGCTCGCAGCGACGTAACGAGGGGTTGACAGATACCCCCACAGGTATAGTGGCTGGCGGCGCGACGATCCGACTGGGAAGGACTGGGCAATGGAGCTGCCGGACGAAGAGATGGACCCGATCATCAAACGGCTGCGGCGCGCCCAGGGTCAGATCGGTGGGGTGATCCGGCTCATCGAGGAAGGCCGCGATTGCGAGGCGGTCATCAATCAGGTCGCCGCCGTCAGCAAGGCACTTGACCGAGCGGGCTTCGCCATCATCGCGACCGGTCTCAAGCAATGCCTGGCCGATGGTGAGATCGACAGCGCCGACAGTCAGAAGATGCAGAAGCTCTTTCTCTCCCTGGCCTGACGCGGTTCAGGCGTCCGGCCCCGAGGCGTGGGGATCAATCCCGGCGCAGCTCGGCGAACCACCGTCTGGAGGCCGTCCAGGTTGCCGTCACTTTCAGCTCGCATTCACGGGCGAGGCGAGTCACATCATCGGCTCCGACTTCCGCCCACGCGAAAGGCTCCGAGCGTGCCCCGGACTCGTCTTCGAGCCAGAGTTCCCTGACGGTGGTGGCCACGTCCGGCGGGGCGATTTCGACGAGCACCCGCCCCCCTGGTGCCAGCAGTTGACGAACGCGCCGCAGCAACAGCGTTGGTTCACCGCCGATGCCGATGTTTCCGTCAGCCAGCAGGGCACATCGCCAGGTACCGGCACGCGGCACCGGTCCGAAAACGCAGCGACGAAGCGCGTTCGCCCCGAGCTTGCGGGCCCGGGCGACGGCGCCAGCGCTGATGTCGATGCCCAGCGCGTCGACGCCGGCGGTGCTCAGGGCGGCAGCGAGCCGGCCAGGCCCGCAGCCGATGTCCAGCGTCGCCCCACTGCATCGTTCGAGAAGGGTCGTGTCCCCCGGAATCGCCGTCTGCGACCAGTCGGCGACCGGAAGCCCGAAGCGCGCTCCGTCGTGCTCACGCGCCCACAGCCGGTGAGTCGCCAGCCCTCGCTCGTAAAGCTCGAGCACGGGGAGCCGGGCGCGAGTGTCGGACGTGAGGACAGCTGCGTGGGGCACGCGACTCCCTTTGTTGAACGGCTCGGGTCCCGCCGGCGACTGCTGCCGCCTCATAGGTATTCGTTCTGAAAGCAGGGAGGGTTCAGTCCGCGGACGCGGGGGCGGCAGTTCGCCGCTAACTTGGAGCGCATGCGCATCTTGGTCACCGGCGGGGCGGGCTTCATCGGCACGCATGTGGTGAGCGCGCTCGCCGACGCCGGACACGAGGTGATTGCCTTTGACGCCCTCCTGGAGTCCGTGCACCCGCGGGGTGAGCCAAGCGTCGATCCGCGTGCCGAGTTCCTGAAGGGTGATGTTCGTCGCGCGCAAGACTGCGGCGCGGCCTTGCGGGGAGTGGATGCTGTCTTCCACGAAGCCGCAATGGTGGGGCTAGGGGTCGATGCTGCGGACCTGCCCCTGTACGCCGGTCACAACGATCTCGGCACAGCTGTACTGCTTGCCGAGATGGCCGCGGTCGGGATTGGCCGGCTCGTACTCGCGAGCAGCATGGTCGTGTACGGCGAGGGAGGTTACGCCTGCTCCGAGCACGGAAGTGTGCGCGCGGCGCCTCGGCGACTCGCCGATCTGGAGGCCGGCCGCTACGAGCCCCCGTGCCCCGAGTGTGGCCGCGAGCTTGCACCAGTACTGGTGGAAGAAGACGCGCCGATGGACCCGCGCAACGCCTACGCCACCTCCAAACTCGCGCAGGAGCACTACGCGAATGGTTGGGCCCGCGAGACAGGTGCGACGGCGATCGCGCTGCGATATCACAACGTCTACGGTCCCGGGATGCCGCGGGACACTCCCTATTCAGGAGTTGCCGCGATCTTCCGGTCCGCCATCGAAAGGGCTGAGAATCCTCAGGTTTTCGAGGACGGTGGCCAGCTTCGCGACTTCGTCCACGTCACCGATGTCGCCGCGTCCAATGCCGCCGCGCTAGGCGCCTTAGAGGATCAGCCTGCTGGATCGATGCAGCCGTACAACGTCGGTAGCGGAACCCCGCACACCGTTGGAGAGATGGCGATGGCGCTGTGCCAAGCATCCGCTGGGACGCTCACTCCGGAGCTGACCGGCCGTTACCGGCTTGGGGATGTGCGGCACATCATGGCTGATTCGTCTCGTGCGCGGGCGGCTCTTCAGTGGGCTCCGAGGCTGACGTTCGAGCAGGGGATGGGAGAGTTCGTGACCGCTGAACTGCGCGGGCCAGCCGCAGCAGGAGGATGAGCAAGGACCCGCCGAACAGGAGCGCCACGGCCAGTAACCAATTTCCGAGATAGCGGCTCTGATGCTGCCCGGAAGCGGCAAAGTACACGCCATTGCTCCGCTTGAAGATGAGCGGGTACCACATGAGCAGGAGCAGGCCGCTGAGCAAGACCGGAAAGCGAATGTGGTTGATGGCGGCGCGTCGCCAATGGGAGATCGAGGCAGCTGCGTCCGCCGCTGAACTTCCCGCGATCGCCCGAACCAGCAGGCGATCCAGTGCCGTGTAGATGGGAAAGGCGATCAGGTCGTGGCCGATCACCGCGGCCCCGAACCAGACCAGCAAGCGCACCGGAGTGGGGGCGTGCAGCCACTGCAGGACCGCCCAGCCGGCGACGGCCGCAGCGACGATCAGCAGGAGCAGATGCGCCGGATGCGCGCCGTATGCATGGCGAAACGAAGGTAGTCGCCGGCGGCCTTCCCCTTGCGCGCGCTCAGACATCGAAGGTCACCTTGCTGACCCACTTGGTGTTGTGAACCCCGGGCGCGGCGGGGATGATCAGCCGCGCCGGATACCCGTGATCGAGGGTGAGATCCTTGCCTGCGCACTTGAGCGCAAGGAGGGTGTGCGCTGCGCCGACTTGCCGATGAGACAAGGAGACATGTCGGTAGGCGCCGTTCTTTTCGAGTGACTCGACGTAGGCCCCTACCGGCCCGTGCAGGCCTACCGAACGCCCCAGTGCCAACAGCGGAACTCCGGTCCAGGTCTGGACGCTCGACCAGCCTTCGACGCAGGCGATGGGTAACTGGGCGGTGACCTGTGGCATGGCAAGCAAGTCCGCGCGGCTCAGCGTCACAGTGCGCGAGCCGACAAGCGACAAGCGCCATTCCTCACCGACTCGCGGCACACGTGCGGTCCGCGCGGTTCGGTTGATCGGGAACGACGGGCTCCCCGGGCCTCCGCGCGGGGCCAGCAAAGCCGTCGCACGCCAGGGTCCACCGATGGTTTGGCCGACGTAGAGCCCGGCGACTACGAGTGACGAGCCGCCTGCCATCGCGACCACGCCGCGGCGGCTGATGGTGCTGGGTCGGGGCTCGGGCGCGGCCAACTCATCGGGTCCATCCGCGGGCCGTTCACGACGCCGGACGGAGCGGTATGCGAGCCGAAGTTTCAGGCTGACATGAACGACGAAGCCGGCGATGAACACGATCGCGCCGTAGAGGTGAGCGGTGTAGAAGCTGAACCCGAAAATGTAGTCATAGCTGATGTTCAGCAGGCCCGTGACGAGTTCGAAGAGGATCCCACCGACGAGCGCCAGGAGCGATATCCGTTCCAGAAGGTGTGCGGGGGAGCGGACCGGCGGCCACTCGAAAAGACGGGGGAGAACCGACCAGAGCTTGATGAGCACGATCGGGACCAGGGCGACGCCGATCGCGACGTGCAGCCCCTGATTCAACCGGTACAGCCACGACGGGGTGACCGGCCAATCGAAGAGATAGAAGTGCAGGAATCCGACGTGGCGAACGTTGTCGTTGCCGGGCAGCCGGGGGTTGTAGGCGGCGTACGACAGCAGGCCCGTGACGATCACAATCGTGAGCATGGGAAGCAGGATCAGGCCAAGCGCCGCCGTCACCCGGCGCGCTCGCGCCGAGCTCTTCCAGAACGACGCGTGGAAGGGTCCCGGCGGCCGTTTCATGATGTCCGAGACCTTCACCTGGTTGCCTCTTCCTGTCTACGAACGAAAGGTGGCTCGCCCTCGCAGGGAGGACGAGCCACCTCTCGGTTTGATGGATGTCAGCCGATCAGCCCTTGGCCTGGATGTGCGCGATGCCGAACATGATGCCCTTCTTGAATGCGGTGACGCCGAAGTACTTGTTGATGGCGTCAGCAGCCTCAGCGGTCAGTTCGACCTTGGTGCCGTCGAGCTTGGCAATGCCGTCCGATCCCGGAGGGGTGATCGCCAGGTTGGACCCGTCAAGGAAGAACAGCGGGATCGAAGCGTCGTTCATCTGCTTCACCTGCGCGGTCAGCAGCGACTTGCCGGGGTCAACGTCGAAGTTCTCGACGGTG
>DATAVO010000202.1:0-18295 GCA_036267695.1 Frankiaceae bacterium | reverse complement strand
AGAGCAACCCGGGGACGAACGACGCGACCACCATCGGGCGCACCAGCCGCAGCCGGCCGGCGTGGGTCAGGAACTGGGCCGCCGCCACATCACCGAGCACCGTGCCGACCGGTATCGCCGCGAGATACAGGCCCACTCCGAGCGCGCCGTGACCGGACGAGCCGCCGTGCTGCGCGACGTAGGGATTCGCGATGGCTTCGGGAATGACGGCGAGCATGGGCGCGAGAGTGCTGAGGAGCAGCACGTTTCGCAGCGCCCGTCGCTCGCGCAGCATCGGCACGACGGCCAGCGAGTCGCGGAAGGCTCCGCGACCGCTCGACGTCATCCGGGGCGGGCGGCGCCGGCAGCCGAACTGCAGCAATACCGCAGCGGCGAGGAAGGTGGCCGCGTCGAAAAGCAGTGCCTGACCAGGGGTGATGACCGCCAGCAGCAAGCCACCCAGCGCGTAGCCCCCGACTTGCGAGAGCTGGGCGACCATCCCCATCAGGCTCACGCCGAGCATGTACGACGGGCCGGTGAGCACCTCGGTCAGCACCGCGGTGCGGATGCCGCTGAAGAACGGCGCGACCGTTCCGATGCCCACAATCATCAGCAGCAGCACGGAAATCGGCACATGCGGGATCGCCATCGCGCCGGCGAACGCCGCGCTGATCAGGCTGGCGCCGACCATCCCGGCGCGAGGCGGGAGCCGATCGGCGAGCGCCGAAAGTGCGACCCCGGCGAGGTAGGGCAGGAACTCCAGCGCGAGCGCGGAGGCCGCCAGGAAGGCCGACCCGGTACGCCGGTAGAGCAAGACCGAGACGGCCAGACCGGCGACGATGCTGCCCGGCATCGAGATCGACGCGGCGACGAACAGCACCCGGAATTCGCGCACCCCGAAGACCCGGCGGTACCCACCGCGCACCCCGGCAGGCGGCGCCTCAGGCGTCACGGGCGGACTGCTCACCCCACGAGAATGCCCGCTATTGCCGGCGCGAGCCGTTTACGTTGGGGGCGTGAGTACGCCGCCCGAGCCCGGGCTTTCCGCAGCGCTGCGGATTTCGGTGATGCGCCTGTCCCGCCGAATGCGACAGGAACGCGACGATGTCGGGCTGTCCGCCACACATCTCGCCGCCCTGGCGACCCTCGACCGGCATGGCCCGCTCCCGCTCGGCGAGCTGGCGGCGCGCGAGAAGGTCGCTCCGCCCTCGATGACCCGCGTCGTCGGCCGGCTGACCAAAGCCGAACTCGTCGAGCGCAGCAGCCGGCCCGGCGACAAGCGGCAGGTCCTGGTCGCCATCACCGAGTCGGGACGCCAGCTGCTCGCCGCCGATCGGCGGCGCCGCGACGAGTGGCTCAGCGCCCGCCTCACCGAGCTGTCAGCCGACGATCTCGCCGCGCTCTCCCGCGTCATCCCGGTGCTGGAACGCCTCGCCGGCGCCTGACCGCCCGGCCCACTATCCGCGCCGATTAATCCCGTCTGCAGGCCCCAACGTGCACAGAGGATTAATCGGCCGGCGGTGCGGGGCTAGGCCTCGACCCAGGTGTCGGAGTCGTAGGAGCTGGCGGCGAGCTCCATGATCCGCGCGGCGGCCAGCACATCGCCGAGGCCCGCCGCCGAACTGGGATGGCCGGCGAGGTCGTCACGCAGGCCCTCCGTCGCCACCCGGATCGGATCGGCGGGTGCCGCGACGGCGATGCTGCGCACGCCCCTGCTGTCAGAGATCTGCAGCGAACGCTGGCCGACCACGAGGCGCCCGGAGCGGCCGACGAGGGTGAGCTGCGCCTGCGAGAACGCCGACTTCGGCGACTCGTTCGCCACGACCGTCGCCCCTCCGGACGTCAGCAACGACAGGGTGACCGGCGCCGTCGGGGCGAGCTCGTGCGCCGGCATGGCCGAGGCGCTGGCGCAGACCGCGACGACGTCGCCGCTCAGCCGCCGCACGACGTCACAGAGCTCGGCACGAGCTGCCCTCCCGGCCGGCCAGCCCATCACGGTCAGCTGCGAGAGCGGCCCGATGTCAGGCAGCAGCCGCGCGGCGTCGGCGAGCGATCGCCAGGCGCGGGTGCGCAGCGCCAGGACTGCCGAGGAGCCGCCGACGCCGGCCGCGTCCAACAGGTCGCGCACCGTCGATCTCTCGGGCAGCTCGGCGCGAGCGAGGACCACGCTCACCCCGTCCTCGAGCAGCAGGCTCGCGACGCGGCAGGACTCGGCCATCGGAAGGTCGAGGCAGGCGGCATCGACGGCGTCGGCGGCCAGCGCATCGAGCGCGCTGTACCCGTGATCCGCTTGCGCCTCAGCTGCCCAGACGAGCGACTCCAGCGCCTCCGGGGCAAGCAACCCGACGACGTCGGCGCCGCCCGCCCGCACCATCTCGGCGAGCCCGCGGTCGCTGCCGTCGGTGACCAGGGCCAGCTGCAGTGGCAACGCCCAGCCGTCCTCGCGCCCCTCCTCACGCATCGCCCGGCGCTCCTCGCGCCACTGGGCCGCCGCAGCGCGGTCAGCCCGGCGGCTCGCGGTGCGCAGCTCGGGAACGTGCATGAGCACATGGTGCACGGAAGATGTGGTCAGGTCACCCAGCGGCAGCGGCGGCGCGGCGCGCCGGTACCGGAAAGGGCGCTAGAGACGCTCGATCACGTAGTCGATACAGGCGGTCAACGCGTCGATGTCACTGGGCTCGACGGCCGGAAACATCCCTACCCGCAGCTGGTTTCGGCCGAGCTTGCGATAGGGCTCGGTGTCGAGAACCCCGTTGGCCCGAAGGGTCGCGGCGATGGCCGCGGCGTCGATCGAGGAATCGAAGTCGATCGTGCCGACCACGAGCGAACGCAGCTGCGGGTCACTGACGAATGGCTGGGCGTGGGCCGAGCGCTCGGCCCAGCCGTACAGCTTCGACGACGACTCGGTGGTGCGGGAGACGCACCACTTCAGCCCGCCCTGATCGAGCATCCACGCCACCTGCTCGGCGAACAGGAAGATCGTCGCAAGCGCCGGGGTGTTGTAGGTCTGGTCCAGTCGGCTGTTGTCGATGGCGGTCGGCAGGTCGAAGAACGGCGGGATCCAGCGGTCCGACGCGGCGATCGACTTGGCCCGCTCGAGTGCCGCAGGCGACATCAGTGCGACCCACAGGCCGCCGTCGGAGGCGAAGCATTTCTGCGGCGCGAAGTAGTAGGTATCGCACTCGGCGATGTCAACAGGGAGGCCGCCGGCGCCGCTTGTCGCGTCGACCAGCAGCAGCGCGCCGTCATCGGCTCCGGTAACGCGCCGCACCGGCATCGCGACACCGGTGGAAGTCTCGTTGTGCGGCTGGCCGTAGACATCGATGCCGGTCTCGGCAGCGAAGGTCGGTGCGCCCCCCGGCGCCGCCTCGACGATGCTCGGCTCGCCGAGGAAGGGCGCGCCTCGTGTCGACGCGGCGAACTTCGAGGAGAACTCCCCGAGCACGGCATGCTGCGAGCGCTCGCGTACGAGGCCGAACGTGGCGATGTCCCAGAACGCCGTGGCCCCGCCGACGCCGAGGACGACCTCGTAGCCGTCGGGAAGGGTGAACAGGTCACCGAGCCCGGCGCGCAGCCGGCCGACGAGCGACTTGACCGTCTTCTGCCGGTGCGAGGTGCCGAGCAGCGAGCGTCCGGTGGCGTGCAGCGCGTCGACCTGTGCCGGCCGCACCTTGGACGGGCCGCAGCCAAAGCGGCCGTCTTCGGGCAGGAGGTCAGCAGGAATCTCGATCGCCGTGGGCATGGCTCCAGCGTATGTAGTCCGGCGGTCGGGAGCCGATGAGTTTCCTGCCTCAGCGGGCCGATAGGACGCAGAACTCATTGCCCTCCGGATCGGCCAGCACGACCCACGTGACGTCGTCGCCCTGGCCTATGTCGGCCCGGGTGGCGCCGAGCGCGAGCAATCGCTCGACCTCCGCATCGCGATCGTCCGGGGCGAGGTCGATGTGCAGCCGGTTCTTGCTGACTTTCGGCTCGGTCAGCGTGACGAAGGTCAGGAACGGCTCGATCTCCTTGCGATCCGGCCCGACGCCAGACGCAACATCGGTTTCGTCCTCGTCCTCGAACGTCACTTTCCAGTCCAGCACCCGAGCCCACCACCGGCCCAGCGCCTTCGGGTCAGCAGCGTCGATGACGATCGTGTACCAGCGTGACCCCATGACTCAGCCCAGGGAGCCCGAATCGGCCGGGCCCTCCTCGACCTCCGAGGGCTTGCGCGGCCCGGGGCCGATGTAGCGCGAGGACGGGCGGATCAGCCGGCCGGTGCGCTTCTGTTCCAGGACGTGGGCGCTCCACCCGGCGGTACGCGCGCAGGTGAACATCGAGGTGAACATGTGAGCCGGTACCTCGGCGTAGTCGAGCACGACGGCCGACCAGAACTCGACGTTGGTGGCGAGCACCCGGTCGGGCTTGCGCTCGTGCAGCTCGGCCAGGGCGGCCTCTTCGAGTGCTTCAGCGACCTCATACCGCTGCGAGCCGAGCTCACGGGCGGTGCGCCGCAGTACCCGGGCGCGCGGGTCCTCGGCGCGGTAGACGCGGTGACCGAAACCCATGAGCCGCTGGCCGGAATCGAGCAGGTTCTTCACGTAGCGCCGGGCGTCGCCCTCGCGCTCGACGTCATCCAGCATCTTCAGCACCCGCGAAGGGGCGCCGCCGTGCAGCGGGCCGGACAGGGCGCCGATCGCTGACGAGATGCAGGCGGCGGCGTCAGCACCGGTCGACGCGACGACCCGCGCGGTGAAGGTCGACGCGTTCATGCCGTGCTCCGCCGCGCTGACGAAGTAGGCGTCGACCGCCTGGACGTGCTTGGGGTCGGGCTCGCCGCGCCAGCGGATCATCATGCGCTCGACGACCGTCTCGGCCTGGTCGACCTCGCTCTGCGGCACCATCGGCATACCCAGCCCGCGGGCCGCCTGGCCGACGAACGACATCGCCGTCACAGAAATGCGCGCCAGGTCGTTGCGCGCCTGCTCATCGGAGGCGTCGATCAGCTGCTGCATCCCCCAGGCCGGGGCCATCATCGCGATCGCGCTCTGCACGTCGACCCGGATGTCACCGGAGTGCACCGGCACCGGATACGGATCCGCCGGCGGCAGGCCCGGCCGGAACTTCCCGTCCACCAGCAAGCCCCACACGTTGCCGAACGAGTAAGCGCCCACGAGATCTTCGATGTCTACCCCGCGATAGCGCAGGGCGCCGCCCTCACGGTCCGGCTCGGCGATCTCTGACTCGAAAGCAATGACGCCCTCGAGTCCCGGCTTGAAAACCGTGTCCGGCATATGTGCCACTCCTGTCGTCCCGTGTGTGCTCGACCGTCAGCTACGGCAGACGGTGGGCAAACTAGGTGTTGTGCCCGATACCGCTCACCTGCGCCGAGACTACGGCTCCAATCGTTTGGACGACTCGGCGGTCGCCCCCACCTGGCGAGAGCAATTCGAACTGTGGTTTTCCGCTGCGCAGCCGCTGGATCAACCTCAGGCCTTCGTTCTCGCCACGGCAGACGAGCGGGGCCGCCCGCGCGCCCGGACGGTGCTGCTGAAGTCCTGGGACGAAGCCGGTTTCGTCTGGGCCACCAACTACGAGTCGCGTAAGGCCGACGACCTCGCCGCCAATCCGTACGCCGGGATCTGCTTCAGCTGGGTCGATCTGGAGCGCCAGGTGCATGCCGAGGGTCAGGTCACCCGCACCTCGAACGAGGAGTCCGACGCGATCTTCGCGGCGCGGCCGCGCGGAGCGCAGCTGGCGGCGTGGGCCAGCCCCCAGTCCCACCCCCTGGCGGGTGGCCGCGAGGAACTCGACAAGCGGGTGGCCGACGTCACCGCCCACTTCGGCGACGGACCGGTCCACCGCCCGCCGAACTGGGGCGGCTACCGGCTCACTCCGGATCATGTCGAGTTCTGGCAGGGGCGCCCCGACCGGCTGCATGACCGCGTGCGCTTCCTGCTCGTCACCGAGCAACATTCCAGCCTCGGCGTGGGGCAGCGGTGGATCAGGGAAAGGCTCGGCCCCTGAGCGCCTCGACCTCCGCCAGATCAGGGACGCCCTGGTACTCCAAGATCCTCACCGACCTCGGTCCTGCGCGTCGCTCACCGGCCTACCGCCGGCTGCTCATCGGCCAGATCGTGTCGATGTCGGGCACCCAGCTGACGGTCGTCGCCCTGCCGGTCCAGGTCTTCGCGATCACGGGGAGCTCGTTGTCGGTCGGGCTGCTCGGGCTCGTGTCGTTCGTGCCCTTGCTGATCGGCGGCCTCTACGGCGGGGCCATCGCCGACTCGATGGACCGGCGACGGCTGGCCATGCTCACATCTACCGGGCTGGCGATGACGTCAGCGCTGCTCGTCGTACAGGCGTCCGCCCACCTGCATTCGGTGGCCGTGCTCTACGTCTTGGCGGGTGTCCAGGCGCTGCTCGCCGGCGTGGACAGCCCGGCGCGCTCGGCGATCATCCCGCGGCTGGTACCGGTGGAGGACCTGCCGGCGGCGGGCGCCCTCAGCTACGCGGGAATGACGCTCGCGACCACGGTAGGACCGCTCGTCGCGGGCCTGCTGATCGCCGGGCCCGGGCTCGGGATCACGTACGGGATCGACACGCTCAGCTTCGGCGCCGCATTCATCGCGGTGCTGCGGCTGCCGGCACTGCCCCCTGAGGGCGGCGGCACCAAGGCCGGGCATGCGAGCGTCGTCGAGGGGCTGCGCTTCCTGCGCACCCAACCCGTCGTGACGATGACGTTCGCCGTCGATCTCGTCGCCATGATCTTCGGGATGCCGCGGGCGCTCTTCCCGGCGCTCGCTGTACACCGCTTCGGCGGCGGCGCCAGGACGGTCGGCTACCTGTACACAGCGCTGGCCGCCGGCGGGTTCATCGGCACGGTCTTCGGCGGCTGGTTCAGCCGCATCCGCCGCCAGGGGCTGGCCGTGCTGGTCGCCGTCGCCGCCTGGGGCGCGGCCGTCGTCGGCTTCGGGCTGGTCGATTCACTGATCCCGGCGCTCATCGTGCTGACGATCTCCGGGGCCGCCGACGCGATCAGCGCCGTCTTCCGCGGGGTCATCCTGCAGACCGCGACGCCGGACGCCATGCGCGGCCGCCTCCAGGGCGTCTTCATCGTGGTCGTCAGCGGCGGACCGCGGCTCGGTGACCTGGAGTCCGGGGTCGCTGCGTCGCTCTTCAGCTTGCAGGGCGCGGTGCTCAGCGGAGGCATCGCGGTCCTGGTCGGCGTTGGCGCACTGGCGGCAGCCGTCCCGAGCTTCCGGCGCTACCAATCGCGCGTGCACGACGAACCGCGGCCCTACCCGCCGACCACCACGGTCGAAGGCGCCGAGGCTGAGCTGACCACCGACCAGGGCCCGTAACGCAACGTGCCCCGCTGCACTGGGCAGCGGGGCACGTCGGACGGGCTTGGGACCTCAGTCGAGGTACTCCCGCAGGCGCCGCGAGGTGGAACCCGAACGCAGCTCGCGCAGGGTCTCCTTCTCGATCTGGCGGATCCGCTCACGGGTCAGGCCCAGACGCGAACCGACCTCGGCGAGCGTGTGCTGGCGACCGTCGACCAGGCCGTAGCGCAGCCGGATGACCTCACGCTCGCGCTCGGGCAGCGAGTGCAGCACGCCGTGAAGCTCGTCCTGCATCGCACCGAACGCCGCAGCGTCGGACGGGACGACCGCGTCAGCGTCTTCGATGAAGTCACCGAGAACCGACTCGCCATCGTCACCGACCGCCGTCTCCAGGGAGACGGTGTCCTGGCTGATGCGGCGAAGGTCAGCGACCTGCTCGATGGAGATGTCGAGCGCCTCGGCCAGTTCCTCGTCGGTGGGCTCGCGGCCCAGGCTCGTCACCAGCTGGCGCTGCTGACGGGTCAGCCGGTTCAGCTGCTCGACGAGGTGGACGGGGATACGGATCGTGCGGGCCTGGTCGGCCATCGCGCGGCCGATCGCCTGCCGGATCCACCAGGTGGCGTACGTGGAGAACTTGTAGCCCTTGGCGTAGTCGAACTTCTCGACGGCGCGGATCAGGCCGAGGTTGCCCTCCTGCACCAGATCCAGCAAGGTCATCCCGCGGCCGGTGTACTTCTTGGCCACCGAGACGACCAGACGCAGGTTGGCGCTGATGAGCTGCTGCTTGGCAGCACGCCCGTCGCGGACCAGAGCCTTGAAATCGCGGCGCAGGCTGGGGGTCATCTCCCCGCCATTGGCGAGTTTGAAGTCAGCGAACAGACCGGCCTCGACGCGCTTGGACAGGTCGACCTCCTGCTCGGCGTTCAGCAGCGGGACCTTGCCGATCTCGCGCAGGTACAGCCGAACCAGGTCACCGGTGCCGGAGCCGGAATCGGCCGGGCCGGCGGGACGCGGGTCGCGCTCGTCTTCGACGATGTCGACCTTGGCGTCAGCCAGCCGGCGGACCAAGGCGGGCAGCAATTCGGACCCGAGGTCAGCCGCTGTGAGCGTCTCGCGAAGGTCGCGAAGCGTCAGCTCACCGGACTCGCGTCCGCGGTTGACCAGGTCGACGACTTGCTGAACTTCCAGTTCCTCGACCTCGTCGACCGCGGTGGACGACGACGACCCCACAGCGGGCGGCGCCGTAGCAGCCGCTCCGCGCGCGTGAGCAGCAGCGGAACGGGTACGCCGCGACCGGGTCGTGGGCTCTTTCGGGGAAGAAGAAGTCAATGTAGGGGGCGTCACGTGGCGGCTCTTCTCAGACAGTTCGGGGCAAGTGGTGATCAGGGATACTTCGGGTATCGGGCGGTATCGTTACGGACAGTTGGGCCGCTTTGTTAATAGTCGGCACCTGACACAACGGACATTGGACGGCCGATGTTCCGTCCCTGTTCGGTGCGCCCGACCGGAGAAGGCTAGCTGACCCCACCCCCATCCGTCACGGGTCTTTGGTCTGTGACTTCCTTCACCTTGACGAGTTACCCAGCACAGTTGCGGCGACGCGTAGGTCGGCCACGAGTCCGTCGAACATGACATCCCGCTCGGATTCCTCACCCCGCAGGACGGCAGAGGGGTGAATGGTGGCAATGAGTTGGGCGCCGCTGCCCGGTGGTCCCGCAATCAAGGTTCCCCGCTGCCTGGTGACGCGAAACGACGAACCCAGGAGCGCCTTTGCGGCCGTGGCGCCGAGGACGATCACCAATTCCGGTTTCAGCCGGTTGAGCTGGCCTTCTAGCCACGGCTTGCAGGCTGCTACCTGCCAAGGATCAGGCGTTTGGTGGATCCGGCGCGTGCCTGGGGCCGATTGGGTGAATTTGAAGTGCAGGACGCTGTTGGTGACCCAGATCTGCGAGCGATCGATGGCTGCCGCTTCCAACGCCCGGTCCAGGAGCTTGCCGGCAGGTCCGACGAACGGCTGACCGCGGCGCTCCTCGATATCGCCGGGTTGCTCCCCGACGATCGCCACCCGCGCATCCGCCGGTCCGTTACCGAAAACGGGACGGGACCCGTTGTCAGCAAGATCACATCCGCGGCAACTGGGGAGGGCTTGGGCCATTTCCTGCAGAGATGCACCCTTTTTCACCCAGGGGCCAGCGCCGGGATGCGGGTTGGCAGCAGCAGCCACCCCCTATGCCTACCCGGAAGCGGTCCGCTCAGGCGATACCCGACACCTTGAGCACGAGAGCGAGCAGGCAGACGGCCAGCGCGACGGCGGCGAAGATCGCGTCTCCGCGACCGGTGTGCGGCAACGCCTTGCGAACGGCTTCACGCGTAACGGTGCTCATGCCAGCCAACCCCCTAGAACAAACCCCTGCGCCCTTGCCTCCGTTCGTTCATCGTCGTCACATCTGAAAAACCTGAGGAAAAAAGTCGCAAGGCTGACACAACAGCGCCCCGCCGCTCGGACGGACGCGACCTCAACGCTTGGTAGAACGCGCCTGCTCGTAGCGGGCCAGGGTTTCCTTGCGCTCGGCGGCATGGTCGACGATGGGCGCCGGGTATCCCTTGGGAGGCCCACCCACGGCTGCCCAGGGCGAGTGCACAGCCTTGCCCTCGAGGGCGCGCAGTTCGGGAACGTAACGCCGGACGTATTCGCCTTCAGGGTCGAACTTTTCGCCCTGGAGAACGGGGTTGAAGACGCGGAAGTAGGGGGCGGCGTCGGTCCCCGTGCCGGCGACCCACTGCCAGCCGTGATTGTTGGACGCGAGGTCGCCATCGACAAGCCGCTCGAGGAACCACCGGGCACCCGGACGCCACCAGATGTGCAGGTCCTTCACCAGAAACGAGGCCACGATCATGCGCACGCGGTTGTGCATCCAGCCTTCGGCCAGCAGCTGACGCATGCCCGCGTCGACGATCGGGTAGCCGGTCTTGCCTTGCTTCCAGGCTTCGAAATGCTGCGCCCCCTGACCTCGTTTTTCATCCGCATAGTCCAGTCCGGCCAACGCGTCGGTGAGGTCGGCGCGCGCCGAGCGCGGCTGATGCCAGAGCACGTCGGCGTAGAACTCGCGCCAGGCCAGCTCGTTCATGAAGGTCTTGGCGCCCGCCGTATTCGGCAGTTTCTGCAGGATCGTGCGCGGGTGGATACAGCCGTATTTCAGGTACGGCGAAAGGCGTGAAGTTGCCTCGGCGGCCGGTAGGTCCCTCCCGTCCCTGTAGCCGTCGACGGAGCGCAGGAAAGCGGTGAGACGATCCCGCGCGGCCTCCTCCCCCGCAGGGAGCAGCTCGGTCGTGCCCAGCCTGGGATCCTGCGGAATGCCAATGCCATGGAGCGCCAGCCAGGGGACCTCGCGGGGCCTCGTGGCCGGTGGCCGCCAGCCGGCATCGCGCCAGGCCCGGGAGTAGGGCGTGAACACTCGATAGGGCGAGCCGTCGGCGCGCCGCACCCGCCCCGGCGCCACCGCATACGGCGAGCCGGTACGCACCAGCTCCCGGCCGTCGTCAGCGAGCGCCGCCTCTACCCGCCGGTCACGTTCCGCGCCGTAAGGGCCGTAGTCAGCGCTGACATGGACGGTCTGCGCGCCGGCCTCGCGCGCCACCGCGGCAACGACGTTGACCGGGTCGCCGCGACGGACCACAAGGCGGCCGTCGAGCTGACTGTCCAGATCGCGCAAGCACCGGTAAAGGAAGGCCAGGCGCGCCGGACCCGAGGGTCGCCGCAGCGTCTCGTCGAGGACGAAAAGTCCTACCACGCCTGGGGAATCGACGCCTGCCGATGCCTCGGCCGCATCCCGGGCCGCCAACAGCGCCGGATGGTCCGACAGCCGCAGATCGCGTCGAAACCAGAGCACGGCAGCCACCCGTCGACGTTAGCCAGCAGGCCAGTGTTAGCGCACCTTTCTCATGCGCCTCACAGATACGACCGAAAGCCTGCGCGCAGCGACCAGGACGGGCAGTGTGGAGACGCAGCCACCCCCCGACTGCGCGGTGCTCTAGGAGTTGACGTGACCGAGCAGTCCCATGAGCCGGTCTCGCTCGAAAGGGCTCGACTGCTGCTCGGCTGGCTGAGGGCACAGCGCGCGGTCGACGCCTGTTTGTCGGAGTTGCTAGCTGCCGGTCCCGCCGGCGAGCGACGGGTCAGCCGGCAGATCGACCGGGTCACCGGCTTGGTCGCGGAGGCTTCGGCTGCCTTCGAGGCCTACAGCGCCTGCGTACGCGACAGCCACGACGAACCTGCCCCGTCCAACGTCACCCTGTTGCGCACCGTCTCGCTCGAGGAAGCGGCGCCGATCAACCGGTGATCTGAAGCGAGGCCTCCACGGAGGCTTCCAGTTCAGCGGCCCGCGTCAGCGGTTCGCTCGCCGCCCGGGCAAGAACGACGACGCTGCCGCCGCCAGAGGGGAAGGCGTGCACCACCACGCGAACCGGCACCCCGCCGCGTGCGTAGGTGACGACTTCCTGGAGCTCTCCCGTGCGCCCGCTCACGACCGGAGTGACGGCACCCTTCGCCAGCTGCGGCTGGGTGCCGTAGGCGCGCGTGACGAATTGCTCCAATGCCTGGGTGGGAACGACGCCGGGCTCGATCCCCGCGCCGACGCCTTCCACGCCGGGCGTCGTCGAACCCGCGGAGGCGGGAGCGAAGCGCAGGATCTCCGGTAGCGAAGTCCGGCGGATCCAGCCCGGCGGGTGACGAAAGGTGACCCCGGCCGGCGGGTCGGTCTCGGCAATCCAGTCGGCCGGGACGGCGGCGGGCGCCGCGGACGGCTTCGCTGACGGGGGCGTAGAGGCGACCGCGGAGGCCGAGGGTTCGGGAACGGACGGTGGCGCGCTGGTCGTGGGATTCCCCCGGGCCGTATGCACGATCCAGGCCACCAGCAATCCGATGCCGAGCGCGACCAGTGGGAACGCGATCACCAGCGCGATCACCCGGAGCCAGCGCAGCCAGCGCCGGCCCGAACGAACGGGTGCCGCGTAGGGGCGACGCGGCGGCCGGGAGACCGCAGACGGCCCTGGCACCGACGCTGGCACCGACGCTTGTGGCGCGGCGGCCGTCGGGGGCGCGAGGTTCACGCCCGCCGGCACCGTCGGCGGCTCGGGCGGCGTAGAGGAGGTCGCTGGCGGTTCTGGCGGTTCTGGAGAGTCAGTGGCGGTCATCGATTGCTCCCGCATGTCCTCGGGTGTACCACGCAGCAGTCGTCTCGGAGGGTCAGGCAGGCCGGTCAGCAGCCGCCCCTGCCCAACTCGCTGCCGAACACCAGACGATCCGCGTACTCGAGGACGTCGACCAAGGGCGGGCGATCAGCGGCGGCGGTCTCGCAGGTCTGCCAGCGCAAGCCGGATTCATCCCGGCGGAACTGGGTCAGGGTCGTCGACGGAGGTGCACTCTCGACGATCCGGCCCTGGCGGTCGAGCCGCCCCCAGGCTGTCAGCATCACCTGGCCCGCCATGGTGCCCAGCGCCTCGTCACTCTGGTGACGGTGCTGGCGGCGACCGAGATCCACCTGGGCCATCGCGTCGAGGCCGACGAGCTCGAAGATGTCGACGAGCAGGCCGAGCTCGACCCCGTAACCCCCGGCGAACGGCACCCGCTCCAGGACCTCCCGGCGCGCGGCGTACTCACCGCCCAGCGGCTGGACGAAGCCGGCGAGCTCGGGCCAGAACTGGTTCAGCAGCGGGCGGGCAACGAGCTCCGTCACGCGACCGCCACCGGTCGGAGCGACCGTTCCCCCCACAGCCAGCGGACGGTCGTACGTGCCCTTGACGAAGGCCACCGAAGGGTCGGTGAGCAGCGGGCCGAGTAAGCCGGTGACGTAGTCCGCGGTGAAGCCCACCAGATCGGCGTCGATGAAGACGATCAGGTCACCCGTCGACGCGGCCATCGACTTCCAGAGCGCCTCACCCTTGCCCGGACGGTCGCCGAGCTGCGGCATCACCTCGCTCTGACGAACGACCTCGGCGCCTGCGCGGCTCGCCTCGTCAGCGGTTGCGTCACTGGATCCGGAGTCGACGACGAGGATCTGGTCGACGAGGCCGATCTCGGTCAGCCGCCGCAGCTCGGTGACGATCGCGCCGACGGTGGCGGCTTCGTTGCGGGCGGGCAGAACGACACTCACGCGGGCGTTCTGCGCTGCCTTCAGCGTCGCGAGAACGGCAGGTGGGTACTTCGACGCCGCGGTGGTGCGGCGAGCGAACCACTCGACGACGGAAGCGAGCACCCCAGCCCTTTCATCAGCCAATCTCAGCCGACAGCACTCCCAGTGTGCCCGGGAGAGCTCTTACAGGGCGAACTCGGCCCAGACCGAGGTACCCGGGCCCGCTCCGAGCCGCTCGTTGCCGTGCGGTTCGATCTTCCAGGCGGTCGAGAGCACCGATACCAAGAACAATCCGCGGCCACCGGTCGATTCCGGGCCCGCCATCCGGGGCCGCGGGATCTTCGATCCACCGTCGGTGACGGTGAGCCTGAGCCGGTGGCCTTTGCGGTCGACCGTGAGCAGCACGGGGGGTTCGCCGTGCCGAAGCCCATTGGTGACGAGTTCGCTGGTCACCAGCAGTATCGAGTCGAGCAGCTCCGCCGGGAGGTCGGGACCGTCGGCCAGGACCGCCTCGCGTACCAGCCGCCGGGCGGTCGCGACCCCGCCGGGATCCTGGTCGAGCTGGACGTGGAGCAGGCAGCGCACGCCGACGTTCGAAGCGGCCACCCCGACCGGAGCCGTCGGCAGCCGGGCCAGCAGCACGGTCACGTCGTCGTCGCGATGGACCCGGGGCTGCACCAGGGCATCGGCGACGGTCTCGAGGTCGGCCTCGGGATCCTCGAGCAGCCCGGCAGCACGCTGGGTGAGGGCCGCCAGCGCCACGTCGAGGTCGTTCGCCCGCTCTTCCACCAGCCCGTCGGTCAGCAGGAGCAGGCCGGACCCAGGCGCCAGCCGCAGCTGCGCGCTCGCCCGCGGGCCGGAGACCGGGACGCCGATCGGCGGTGAGGCCTGGGTCTCTGGCGTCGCCAGCTCCCCGGGCGCCCCCGGCGCGAAGACCAGCGGCGAGAGGTGGCCGGCGTTGGCGATGACCGCGGCTCCTCCCTCGACGTCGAGCGCGACGATCACCAAGGTCACGATGTCGTCCAGGGCGAAGCCGCGGGCCAGCTGATCGAGGCCGGTGAGGATCGCGCCCGGATCCGGATCGACGGCGGCCAGCGTGCGGACCGCGCTGCGCATCTGACCCATCAGTGTGGCCGCGGGAACGCCCTTGCCCATCACGTCGCCGACCACGAGCAGCAGCCGCGATCCGCCGAGTTCGAGCACGTCATACCAGTCCCCGCCGACGTCGACGCCGACTGTGGCGGGCAGATAACGGCCGACCAGATCGACGTCGTCACGCATGGGCAGGCTCTGCGGCAGCAGCGCCGACTGCAGCGTGGTCGCCAGGGAAGACTGCTCCTCATACAGCAGCGCGCGGTGCAGCGCCTGGGCTCCCACGCGTACGAGCGCGCCGAGCAGTTCCTGCTCCAGACGGCGGAATTCGCGCGGTCGGGTTCCGGTCAGGACGAGCGCGCCCACGGGCGTCTCACCTGCGACGAGCGGGAGTGCGGCCAGGCTCTGCAGCGGCCGGGTCGAGGGCTGCCCGGTGCCGTTCGGATACGCCTTGGCGATCTGCGCGGCGTTCTCGAGAAAGATCGGCGTGCGCGTACGCAACACGTCCGTATACGGGTGGCCGGGAACATCGGCCGCGGTCGGGCCGAGCCCCCCGTCGCGCAAGCCGCCGATGAGCCGGAAGCGGTGCGGACCGTCGCGTTCCAGCTGGTAGATGACCGCATCGTCGACCTCGACGGCGCCGGCACCGGCGGCCGTCAGCAGCACGGCGACGTCGTCGGCCGTCACCGCTGCCGAGAGCGCGGAGGTGGCGGCGAGCAGCCGCTCGGTCACCTCCGCCCAGCTGTTCACCTCGCCCTCGGCCCGATCGAGCTCGGTCGTCGCGTAGCGCTCGAGGCGCTGGAGCTGGATCGCGGTGTTGACCAGCAGTCCGCTGAGCAGGACGGCGAAGGTCGCGGCGCGGATGCCCAGGCTGGCCCACCAGATGCTGCTGTACCGGCGATGGCCGAGGACGTTGAGGACGAGGTCGTAGACCGACAGCACCATCGTGATCGTGATCCAGCCGCGGGTCGCGGTGGGGCGCAGGCCGTTGCGCCGGATCCAGCGCAGCACGACCGCGACGGTGAAGACCGTCACCGTGATCAGCGAACCCATGTAAAGCGCGCTATAGCTGCCGTCGTCCTTCACGACGACCCAGGAGCCTGGGACGGTCGTGGCAAAGACGACTAGGATGGCGACTCCAACGACCAGCCCCATGCGGCGGCGCGTCGAACGCGGCCGCCCGAGCGTCGCCGCGAGCGCCCCCGCCGGGAACGCCAGGTGCCAGGTCAGGTTGAGCAGGGCGCTGCCGCCGGGCGTAGTGGCAAAGATGCCGCCGCCGGGGCTCAGGCCGCGAAAGGCGATCAGCTGCAGCAGCATGCCGACACAGGCGATGACGAGGCCCGCCGTGACGGCACGCAGCGCCTCGTCCTGCTCGGCCCGGGCGCGGATCGCCATCAGCACGGTTGCGGGGATCGCGCAGGCAGGTGCGACCGCCAGCAGCACGATCGCGAACGCGGAGGGCAGGGACAGGTGAGCCAGCAGCGCGATCAAATACGCCAGCAGCGCGAGTGAGGTGGCCGCGAGCGTGCCCAGCAGGTTCAGCTGGAGTTCGGGCTTTGGGGGGCGATCACGGGGGCGCTCGCGATCCGCCAGCGAGATCACCACGGTCCTATGATCCCTGATTTCGCGCCGTCAGGCTGGCGTAGGGGTAGCGCGTGGCCTGACATGCGCCCCCCGATTCGGTCCGACCGGCAGTACTCCCCCTTGCTGACAGTGTGAGTGTCGGCGGGACCTGGTGCGCGACTTGACGGCCCGTCAGATTGCAGGGAGTGTCCGCTTTGGCGGGACGCCGTCCGCGGACGCACGCGGCCGTTCGCTCGTTTCCAGCTTTGCCGGCCCCCCGCCCGCCGGCTCGGAGGCCATCGATGCCCGTCCCCATGGACGAGTTTCCGCTGCACCAGCACCCCGTCTCGTTCTCCCGCGTCGGCACCAGCGATCGCAATTTCTATGACCGCAGCTACTTCAACGGGCACGACCGGACCGGGGAGATCTTCTTCATCTCCGGGTACGGCGCGTATCCCAATCTGGGCGTCAAAGACGCGTACTTCACCATCCGCATCGGCGACCGGTCCTTCACCGTGAGGGCCTCGGACGCACTGGATGACAACCGTCTCGTGCAGGAAGTCGGCTTCTACCGGCAGGAGGTCGTCGATCCACTGAACACGATCCGGCTGACCGGCGACGCACCAGCCCTAGCCGGGCTCGGCGTCAGCTTCGACCTCACGTGGCAGGGCTCCTACCCAGCGGTCGACGAGCCGCGGCACGTCATCCTGCAAGGCGGGGTGCGGCCGTTCGTCGATGCGCAGCGTTTCGCTCAGGTGGGCACCTGGGAGGGCGTCATCCGGGTCGATGGCCGCGAGATCGCGGTCACGCCGGACATCTGGGTCGGCAGCCGGGACAGGTCCTGGGGTATCCGCCCGGTGAGCGAAGGCGAGACGCCTGGACGCTTCACCGCGGAGCAAGGCGCCGACTACGGCATGTACTGGCTTTACGTCCCGCTGCGCTTCGACGATTACGGCATCGTGATCATCGTGCAGGAGGACGCCGACGGGCACCGCTCATTGAACGAGGCGAGCCGGATCTGGCCGGCCTCCTCGGGACGCAAGCCCGAGCAGCTCGGCTGGCCGCGCACCGAAATCCAGTACCGCTCCGGCACGCGCATCCCCGAAACGGCCGTCATCCATCTGACGGAGCCGGACGGCAAGCCACTCGACATCGAGATCGACTCGCTCGGCTGGATCTCGCTGAACTGCGGGCCGGGCTACGGCGCGGACCCGGAATGGCAGCACGGCACATGGAAGGGCCGCGGCTGGACCAACGGCTCGAGCCTGGACTACAACGACCCCGAAGTAGCCGGGCGCGTCCCGTACAGCCTGCTCGACCACGTCGCCCGGGCGCGCTGCAACGGCGATGAGGGCTACGGGCTCTTCGAGCACGGGCTCATCGGGCGCTACAGCCCCTACGGGTTCGCTGACTTCTTCGCCGTCGCCCCGTGACGGGTCCGTCCCCCGAAGGCGCGGAGATCCGGCGGACCAGTCGCGATCGCGACCAGCTTCGCCTGGTGCTCCAGCAGTGGCTCGCGCGCCAGTTGCCCGCGGGAGCCGACCCGCAGATCGCGGCACTGTCGTCCTCGGCAGCTACCGGCATGTCCAGCGAGACGGTCCTCTTCCCGGCCACCTGGACCGATGGCAGCGAGCAGCGCACCGAGGACCTGGTGTGCCGGATCGCGCCGCATCCGGGTGATGTGCCGGTGTTCCCGTCCTATGACATGCGCGGCCAATTCGAGGTCATCCGGATGGTCGGTGAGCTGACATCGGTGCCAGTGCCCAACGTGCGCTGGCTCGAGGAGGACACCAGCCTGATCGGCACGCCGTTCTTCCTGATGGACCGCATCGACGGTGCGGCACCGCCGGACAACCCGCCGTACACGTTCGGCGGCAACTGGCTCGCTGACGCGACCGCCGAGCAACGCCGGACGATGCAGCGATCAGTGGTGGACGTCCTCGCCCAGTTGCACGACATCCCTTCTGCCGAAGAGCGTTTCGGCTTCCTGTTCACCCCCGCCGAGATGGCCGCCGGCCCGACCCCGCTGCATCGCAAGGTGGCGCGCACCCGCGCCTGGTATGAGTGGGCCGTCGCCTCGGGCGTGCGCTCGCCGCTGGTCGAGCGCGGTTTCGCGTGGCTCGAGAAGCACTGGCCCCAGGATCCTGGGCCGACGGTGCTTTCGTGGGGCGATTCCCGTGTAGGCAACGTGCTCTTCCGCGA
>DATAVO010000201.1:0-41374 GCA_036267695.1 Frankiaceae bacterium | reverse complement strand
GATCGCCTTCCACGTTCGTCAGCAATGCGTCAGCACCGTGCACGTCGGCCGGACTCAGCACCTTGGGCAGCAGGATTCCGGCCAGTGCCGGGCCCATGACGGCGCGCAGATCGGCGAGGGACTGGCCACTCGACGGCGGCTGGACGCGGGCGAAGACGAGCGGCACGCCCGGCCCCGGCACCAGGTTGTCGATGGCCTCGCGGGTCAGCCGGCGAGCCCTCTCACGCACGGCGTCGGTGCAGGGCGTGCGCGGCTCCTCGAGGTCGATCACGACGGAGTCGGCGCCGGACGCAAGAGCCGCATCCACGTCATCGCGATCGTCGCCGGCGGCGAACAGCACGGTGCGAAGCGGTCGGGCGGGGCGGTCGGCGGCTGGGTCGCTGGCGTCGCGAGGGAGGTCGTTGGCGTCCATGAGGCCGCACGCTAACCCACCCCGTCAGCCGCCCGGCGGAGTGGCCGGAGCGGCGACCGGGACGGCGGTGGGCTCGGCGACGGACGCAGCCGCGGCGTGATGCGCCGGGTGATCTGTCGGATGGGTGGCGAGATGGGCCTCAGCGTGCGCGTCAGGTGTCGGCGACGGCTTGCCCCCGATGAGGCTGATCAGCCGGTTCTTGCGACGCGCCCAGGGCGCCTTCCGCCGGGCCGCCTCAGCACACTTCTCGGCGCTGTAGCTCCGCCGCGCCCACGGACTCTCCGGGGTGGCCATGCGGAGCGCGCCGATGAGCCCGATGACCGTCGCGAAGGTGCTGAACAACGCCAGCCACGGCTTGCCCTTCAGCGCGGTCACGAGTGTCAGGCAGGCGTTCACGGACACGATGGCCACCACGACCCAGCGGGCCGAGAACTCACCGGGCCGCGGGTCACTTGCTCCAAACGGCACGGCCCTGACCAGCAAGAGCACGATGACCAGGATCGCCACGATGACGGCGTCGATCGAGGTGCGGCCTTCCTTTGTCCAGTAGACGTCCTTCAGCCGCAGCAGCAGGGCGAATTCGTCGAGTACAAGACCGGCACCGATACCGAAGGCGATGGCGAGGATGTCACGCCACGGGTGGACCGTGGTGACCGCGAAGGTGGCCGCCCCCGCGATCAGCATCAGCATCACACCGAAGACCTCGTGGTGCAGGTGGATGCCGCCGGCGGAGACGTTGCCAGGCCACCACTTCACCTGCGCCCGGATCATGCGGGTGCTGGTACGGATGAAGACGAAGCCCCCGATGAGGCCGAGCAGCAGGAGCAGCAGGGGTTGCTTGCCCGATTTGACGATCTCATCGTGGTAGCTGCCGAAGAGCCAGTGCCAGTCCACGTTGGGATCTTGCATCAGTGCCGGGCTTCATGGCCAACACTCCGGCAAAACCGTGTCGCACGCGGCAGACCCGTCCGTGGCGTCAAGGACGAGTTTCGCGAGGCCGATGTCCTTAACCGAGACGGCTGATTCCAGCTCAGCGACGGGCAACGAGGGTGGGCAACACGTGAGGCGTAGTCAAGCGGCCAGGCGATGGTCGGCCGTGACCGGCACGTTGTTGGTCAGCGGCGCGATGGCGCTGGGTCTGGCACCGCTGGCGTCCGCCGGATCCACGGCGTCCACGCCGGCGCCGGCCTCGACGCTCGCGCCGATCACCCATCCCGACAGCGATTCGCTCGGCTCCACGATCCGCGCCCATGATCCCGCCGCCGTCAGTCAAGGCACGGTGACCCCCAAGCTGAGCCTCAGTGCAAACGCCGTCGTCGCCCCGCCGTACGGCATGGACGTCAGCAACTACCAGGGCAACATCAACTGGGCCGCGACCAAGGCGGCCGGGGCCGCGTTCGTCTACATCAAGGCCACCGAGTCGACGACCTACCAGAACTCCTACTTCGCCCAGCAGTACAACGGTTCGTACGCGGTGGGCATGATCCGGGGCGCCTACCACTTCGCGCTGCCGGACCGCTCGAGCGGCGCGACGCAGGCGCAGTACTTCGTCGCTCACGGCGGTGGCTGGTCGGCGGACGGGCACACGCTCCCGCCGATGCTGGACGTCGAGTACAACCCGTACGGCGCCTCCACCTGTTACGGGCTCAGCGCGGCGCAGATGGTGGGGTGGATCCGTGACTTCTCCAACACCGTGCACTCGTTGACCACGCGCTATCCGGTGATCTACAGCACCGCGGACTGGTGGAACACCTGCACCGGGTCCAACGCCACCTTCGGCAGCACGAACCCGCTGTTCATCGCCCGCTACGCGAGCACGGTGGGCGCCATGCCGGCCGGCTGGGCCTACCAGTCGATCTGGCAGTACAACGACCACGGTGCCTTCCCCGGCGACGCGGACGTCTTCAACGGGTCGGCGGCGCAGCTGCTCGCCTTCGCCGGGACGGCGGGGAGCACGCCCACCCCGACCCCCACACCTTCTCCCGCCAAGCCCCCAGTGGCGACGCCCGCACCCACCCCCATCGACGCGTACTACGCCTCGCTCGGCGGCGCTTCGAGCTACCTGGGCGCGGCGACGTCACCCCTCTACGCGGTGACCGGTGGGCAGGGCCGGAACTACAAGAACGGCAACATCTACTATTCGGCCGCCACCGGCGCGCACGCGGTGCATGGGGCCAGATTGGCGCGCTACCGCGCTCTGCGCGGTTCGCTCGGCTACCTCGGGTTCCCGACCACCGATGAGACCAGCATGGCCGGCGGGATTTACCAAAACTTCAGCGGCACGGGCGGCTCCTCGCTCTACTGGACGCCAGCCCATGGGGCGTATGAGGTGCTCGGCCAGATCCGGCTGCACTGGCTCGCTCTGGGCGGCGCCAGTGGCTTCCTCGGGTTCCCCCTCACCGACGAGAGTGCATCCCCGATCGCTGGTGCCCGCTACAACCTCTTCGCGAACGGCGAGATGCTGTGGAGCGCCGCGACGGGACCGCATGCGGTCAACGGCGCCATCCGGCTGCTTTGGGCCAAGCTGGGCCACGAGGGCGGCCGTCTCGGTCTTCCCACCACCGACGAGTTCTCCGTGCCCGGTGGGCGGCAGAGCAACTTCCAGCACGGTCACATCACGTGGCTGGCCTCGACTCGGGTCGCCACCGTCTACTACAGCTGATCGCGGCAATACGTCACAGCAACGATGAACGGCAGCGGTGCCCCGGCGGCGATAAGCGTGCCTCGCGCACCCAATCGCCGGTAGGAGCCGAGCGCGAGCAGCACGTCGGCAACATCGCTCAGCAGCCCTGAACGCACCCAAAGCCGCGCCGCGGACGGTTCGGCGCGCAGTGCCGCCAGCGTCCCGGCCCCGACGACGAGATCGCGGATGCCGACCGTGCGCACCAGGACGGCACGGCCGGAATCGCCGTTCGTCGCCGCCGACGGCACGGCGAGCAATCCAGCGCCTACCGCACACCGCACTGCGGCCACCGCGGCGGCGATGCGCCGCCCGCTCACGGGGTCACCTGCGCCGGAGCCCCCTGCGGCGCCTGCGGCTTCCGAGGCGGCAGGAATCGATCGCAGTAGCTGGCGAGCGTCCCGAGCAGCAGCCACAAAGCAGCGACGCCTACCGCGTTGACAGCCACTCGGAAGTAGCCGAGCTTGCGCGGGTCAGCAAAAGGATAGGCGTAGAAGTCGACGATGGGCCCGCGGATGAGCGCGAAGACCATCCAGGTGCCGGCGAACAGCAAGGACGGCAGCACAACGTGGGGGCTGAGCATGCCCCGCGGACCGAAGGCCAGCCACCCGACCAGCGCCATGATCGGGCAGACCGTGTGCAGCAGCGTGTCGGCGACCTTCGCCGAACCCTGCAATTCCTGCAGATGTGCCAGGGCGATGTGAAAGAGCACGAAGGTGATCGTGATCGAGATCAGGCCGGCAAGCCGGACGACCCGGAACACCTCCGAAGGGCGTTCCAGACGCCAGGCGAGCATCCCCGTCGTGACGCCGACCGCGATGTTCGACCAGACGGTGAAATAGCAGAAAACGTTGAAGATCCGGGCACCGGGACTATGGAACTGAGTGCCCTTCAGTCCCGCCGAGACCGACAGCTGGATGATCATCCCCACGAGCACGACGAGGCCGTTGAGTCCGAAGAAGCCTCTCGCGAAACGTGGGGACGTCATCTCTCGCGGTCAGGCGACCTGGGTATCGCGTGGACCGCGAGCCTCGGAAGCCAGCGGCTTCTTGTCCTCGAAGATGTAGCGGAAACCGAAGCCCGCTATGGCCGCGCCGACCAATGGCGCGACCCAGAAGAGCCAGAGTTGGCCTAGCGCCCCGTTCTGCGCGAAGATCGCCGGTCCGGTCGAACGCGCCGGGTTCACCGACGTGTTGGTCACCGGGATGCTGATGAGGTGGATCAGCGTCAGCGCCAAGCCGATGGCCAGCGGCCCGAATCCGACGGGCGCGCCGCGACCGGTCACCGCCAGGATGACGACGAGAAACGCTGCGGTCATGAGGATTTCGGTCAGCAGGCCGGAGCCGAGGCTGTAGCCGCCAGGTGAATGCTTGCCATAGCCATTGGCGGCCAGCCCGTCGTGCTTGACGGAGTAGCCCGGCTTGCCATCAGCGATCGCCAGCAGCACACCGGCCGCCGCGATCCCTGCCACGACTTGGGTGATGACATACGGCAGCACGTCACGCGCATTGAAGCGGCCACCGATCCACAGGCCTACCGTGACGGCGGGATTGAAATGCCCCCCGGAGACGTGTCCAAAGGCATAAGCCATTGTCAAGACCGTCAGCCCGAATGCCAGCGCAACACCTAGCAAACCAATGCCGACATTGGGAAATGCTGCGGCCAGAACGGCGCTTCCGCAGCCGCCCAGCACCAGCCAGAACGTTCCGACGAATTCTGCTGCCAGCCTGCGGCCCAGTGCACTCACAACCGGCTACCTGCCCCCTCCGTACGCGGATTGACGGCCGCGTAGCCCCCAGCGCGGTGAGGGCAGGCTAGCGAGATCTGATCTTGTGCGCTAGTTATGGGGATCTGCGCGTGTCGTGGGGGCTTGGGGGCAATTGGGGCGGGCGCAAGACATAACCCGCCCCGCGCACGGTGTGAATCATCGGCTCGCGGCCCACGTCCAGCTTGCGTCGCAGGTAGGAAACGTACAGCTCGACCACGTTCACCCGCCCTCCGAAATCGTATTGCCAGACGCGTTCGAGGATCTGCTGCTTGGAAAGCACTCGTCGCGGATTGCGCATGAAAAAGCGCAGCAATTCGAATTCGGTCAGAGTCAGCGAGACCAGCCTGCCCCCTCGAACGACTTCACGCGTCTCCTCATCCAGCACAAGATCGCCGGCGAGAAGACGCGATCCCAGCGGAATGGTGAGCGCCACCCGGCGCAGCAATCCGCGTAGCCGGGCGATGACCTCCTCGATGCTGAACGGTTTGGTGACGTAGTCATCGCCGCCTGCGGTCAGGCCGGCGATCCGGTCTCTGAGGGTGTCCTTGGCCGTGAGGAAAAGGACAGGGAGTGCCGGCCGGTACGCATGCAGGTGGCCGATCACGGCCAGCCCGTCGAGATCGGGCAGAGCGACCTCCAGCACCACCACATCAGGCGCGTAGTCGCGGGCCAGGCGCAGAGCCTCGATTCCGCTCGACGCGCTCGCGACGTCCCAGCCCTCGAAGCGCAGCGCGGTGGCGAGCAGATCCTGGACGTCCGGGTCACCATCGACGACGAGCGCACGCACGCGGGTGCCGTCAGGCCGCCGAATGGCAGGCAGGCCGCTCGCCGGGACCGGTGTGCAATCCACAGCAAGAGCATTGGATCGACAGACCCTGTGGAACCTGTGCTTCGCGCATGCTTTCGCTACGGATTTTGGCCAGGTTCATAGCCAAAGTTCAGCGAAAAAAGAGCAAGCCACCTTGCGTAGCTGTCCACTCTCTGCGCCGCGCCTATGGCGGCGTTCCACCAGCGCTGTCCCGGCGCGTCATGACGTCTGCGCCGAAACCGCGAAGGGGCCGGCGTCACGCTCCGTGATCAACCTCCCAGCTGCTCCACGCGCTCATCGCGATTTCATCGAAACGCCCGCTATGGTTCCGTCTCGCCTGGTCAGGAGGCCGGGCGCCCGCAGCCGCCGCCGAGTCCCGTCCCGGTCTGCCGGCCCCGAAGGATCGAGGACGGGATCGGGGTACCCACCGCCCTGCGGCCTCGCATACGCAGCGGCACCGGCGCAGCACATTGCGTCTCGGGGTGAAGCCGGCGCCACTCGCGCCGGCCGGCCACTTTCCGGCCGAACCCGACAGCTTCCCTCGCAGGCGGAAGGAAAGGACGATTGATGTTCAGATCGAAGGGCTTCACGCGATCGGCCGGTCGCTCGGCCGCTTTGGCCACGGGGGTCGGCGGGGTGCTCGTCGCCGTGCAATTGTGCGGCGCCGCAGCGGCTTCGGCGGCCACGCTCCCCGCGGTCCTGTCCGCCATCAAGCAGTGCGAGAGCGGCGGCAATTACGCCGCCGTCAATCCCACGAGCGGGGCGAGCGGCGCCTACCAGTTCCTCACGAGCACCTGGCAGTCGCTGAGCGCGGCCGCCGGATACGCCACCGCCGCAGCAGCTCCCCCGGCGGTGCAGGACGCGGCCGCCCTCGAGCTCTACGACGAGGAAGGCGCCACGCCATGGGTGTCGTCCGAATCCTGCTGGGGTTCGCTGGCCGCGGGCTCCTCGTCGGCGAGCGCCTCCACGCCGACCTCGACGTCGCTGACACCGGCGTCGGCAGGCACCGCCTCGACCGGATCCACCATTTCTACGGGGTCTACGGGGTCCACCGGATCGGGCGTAGCTGCGGGTTCGACTCCGGCAGTGCACCCGGCCTTCGTATCCGGCGCCCGGCCGCTGCCCGGTGGCTGGAGTCCGACCCTGGCGGCATCGGTGCGCGGCGGTGGGACCGCATGTCACGGCGGCGGCGCGAGCCACCACTGACGGTTTGAGAGGAAGGCGAGACAAGCCATGAAGAGCGCCTACGCCGAACCACCGGCCGAGCAGGTGTCGACGGCGGAACTGTCGATTGCCGACCGGCCGACCGATGAGTTCGCGGTCCCCATCGCGAGGCGGTCGAGGCGGACTCATCCGCGGCGCCGCGGACCGGTGCCTCACCGAGCCCCGCCTCAGCCCTCGGCTCGTCCGACCCCAGCCGACCAGTCACGACGTCATCGGCATTCTCACGGCGGTCGGCGCCCGGTCGATCGGCGTCAGCAGCGGAAGCATCACGGTGACGGCGGCCACCACCAAGCCCGTCGCCCCACGCGCTTCCGCCCCGGCCAGGGCGGCACCCCGACCGGCGATCGTCACGCCCAGCCGGCAGGCGGTGGTCAGCACCCCGGCCACGGCCGTGGCTCCGCGCACCGGTTTCGGTGTCGCCGGTACGGGCTTCGGTGGCACTACCGCCGGAGTGGGCGGCGGGTTCGGCACTGCCGGCACGGGCTCGCGCGGACGGTAGCGCCGCCGTTACCTCAGCCCCGTATTTCAGCCGCCGTAGCCAACGTGGATGCTGCCGTCGCCGGTGTGCAAGACCATTGCCGCGCCGGCACCAGGATCGGTGGCCACCTCGATGTTCGAACTGCCCGCGCCGGACTGGCGGATCGCATACGGACCGCTGCCGTCGGGGACCACGACGTCGATGCTTCCATCGCCGACGCTCGAGGTGACCTGGGTGGGCACGGACACCCACTGGAGGTGGATGCTGCCGTCCCCGATGTCGGCCTGAACGCTGTTCGACGCGAGAGCCGAGCCGCTGATGTTGCCATCGCCCGCGCGCGCCGTCACGGGGGCGCTGATGCCTTGCAACGACAGGTTTCCGTCTCCGATATGCACGTTCAGCGCAGCCCGTTTCGGAACGGTGATCACGTAGTTGATGCTGCAGTTCGAGCCGTACAGGCCGCCAGGGCAATGGGCTTTGAGCGACACTCCGCCGGCTGCGGCGGCGCCCTGTGCGGTCGGCCGCTTGAGCTCATAGTGCTCGGTGTAAGAGACGTCCACAACCTGCGTGTCGCCGGCGCGGATCTGAGCATTGCCCGCGCCGAGATCGAGTGAGACGGTGCCGCCGGACCACGGGTACGACGCGTGATGGTGCTCGCTCGTGTGCGCCTGCAGGCCGACGAGACTGAACGCGCCGAAGGCAGCGCCGGCCAGCATGACGGGCAGGCCAAGAGCGACGGCGGCGACCCGGCCGGATGTCGTGCGGATGAATGTCATGGCGGGAGATCCTCAGCTCTCGAGGTAGCGCAAGACGGCCAGCACCCGGCGATGATCGGAGTCCGCGGGTAGCAGGTCGAGCTTGGCGAAGATGTTGGTCACATGCTTTTCGACCGCGCCCTCACCGACGACGAGCGCGGCGGCGATGGCGGCGTTGGAGCGTCCCTCTGCCATGAGCGCGAGCACCTCACGTTCGCGGGCCGTTAGCCGCCCCAGCGGGTCGCCGTGACGGCTACGGGCCAGCAACTGCGCGACGACGTCGGGGTCGAGCACCGTGCCGCCCTCGCCCACCCGGCGCAAAGCGTCGATGAACTCGTCCACATCGGCGACGCGGTCCTTCAACAGGTAGCCGACCCCGCGGGTCTGACCGGCGAGCAACTCGGTCGCGTAACGCTCCTCGACGTACTGGGAGAACACCATCACGGCGAGGTCGGGCCATTGGCTGCGCATCACAAGCGCCGCGCGCAAACCCTCGTCAGTGAAGGTCGGCGGCATCCGCACGTCGAGAACGGCTATGCCCGGCTGGTGTTCGGCGACGGCGCGGATGGCGGACTCGCCGTCGCTGACGGCAGCGACGACATCGAACCCGGCCTCGACGAGCAGTCGAGAGAGACCTTCGCGCAGCAGCGCCGAATCCTCGGCGATCACGACCCGCATGGCAATTCCGCCTTCAATGTCGTCGGGCCGCCGGCCGGGCTGCTGACCTCGAGGGTCCCGTCCACTCCGGCGACGCGGTCGCGCAAACCCGCGATTCCGCTGCCGCGGCTGGCATCGACGCCGCCGCGACCGTCGTCGGTCACCTCGACCAGCAGGCGGTCACCGCGTCGGTGCACGCTCACGGCTGCGCGTGACGCCTCGGCGTGTTTGGCGATATTGGCGAGCGCTTCGCTGACGACGAAGTACGCGATCGCCTCGATGGTGGGAGTGCAGCGCGGCCCGGCGGCAACGCTGACCGTGACCGGAACCGGCGAGCGTCCGGCAAGTCCCGAAAGCGCAGCGTCCAGACCGCGATCGGTCAGCACCGCGGGATGAATCCCGCGCGCCAGATCGCGCAATTCGGCCAGTGCCTGCTTGGCATCGCGATGAGCTTCGTCAAGGAGTCCACGGGCGACGGCGGGATCCTCGTCGTAGTGCGAACGGGCCCGGCCAAGGTTCATCGCGACGGCAACCAGCCGCTGCTGCGCCCCGTCATGCAAGTCCCTCTCGATACGCCGGCGCTCGGCATCCACCGAGTCCACCACGCGGCTGCGGCTGTCGCGTAACTGATCGACCTGACGTTCAAGATCACGCGAGGTGGGGCCGAGCAGTGCGCGTGCCAGTGCTCCTTCCAGGCTGGTGAGCCCGTACGTGAGCAACGCGGCGACCACAAGGACCAGCAACCCCGCGGCCGCCAGCAACCAAGCGGTGCGCTGATCGGTCACTGTAAGAGCACCGAGGTCCGCGCGCCGGCTCGGCACCCGGTGCAACCACCAAGGCATCGCCAGCAGGGAACCGGCCGCTCCCCACACCGAGATCACCACGCTGAACGTGACGACCCCGAGCGGGAAATGCAGCAGAAAATAGCCGGCGGCGCGCCAGGTGGGGCCATGCACGAACTGCCCGCGAAATCCCTTGGCGGGTCCGGGAACGTCCGGAATTTCAATGCCCAGGAACAGGCGGATCCGGTGGCGTTCCAGGCGCGCGAGCCCGCGGCAGGCGAAGCCGAACGCGATGAACAGCGGCAGCCCGAGCAGGAACGCCGGAAGGGTACCGAGCGAGACGGTGAGGCCGACGACGACGAGGGTGAACCCGACGATCGCGACGATCAGATCGGTCAGCGGCATCACCATGCGTAGCCCGCCGCGCAGCAGCCGCGAGGACTGTGCCGGCTGGGCAGACAGATCCGGCTCCGTGCTCGCCGCGATATTCGCTTGACTCACGGGGCTCACCTCCGGCCTCAGTTCACGTCACCGCTCGTTGCAGTGGGTCGCGGACAACGTTAGCCAGCAGCAGATGCCGCACCCATCCGGCCAGCCGACGGATCGGCCGTGGGGTTATCCCCCGTACCGCCCGTGGGGTCGCCGGAGTGACCCGGATGCGCTGCGTTCCTAGCGTCGATCAGGCCGCCGCATGCCGGTGCGGCGCTGATACGAAAGGACACCACCGATGGCTCACGAGCCTCAAAGAAAGCGCCCCATGGCCGGCTCCGCCGGCGTGCGCAACATGGCCGGCGCTGCCGGCGCCTGGAGCGCGCGGCACCGTTGGACGGCGGTCGGCCTCTGGCTCGTCTTCGTCTTCGCCGCGATCGCGATCGGCAGCGTTGTCGGCACCACCCAGACCAAGGGCCCCGCAGGCGAGCCTGGCCAGTCGGGCCGGGCCGATCGCGTGCTGCACGCCGCCGGGTTCGACGCCCATGCGTCCGAAGCCATCCTGGTGCAATCGACGGACCTCACCGTCAGCAGTCCAGCGTTTCGGGCCGCGATCAACGGAACCGTCACTCAGCTCGACGCCACCGGGCTCGTGCAAGACGTGCGCTCCCCGCTGACTCCGGCCGGCGCAGGCGCCACGACGAGCGACGGTCACTCGGCGCTGATCCGTTTCGCGGTGAAGGGCGACAGCGACAATGCCGACTCACGGATCGATCCCGTGCTCGCCGCGGTGTCCCGATCACAGCAATCGCATCCGGGTATCCGTATCGAGGAGTTCGGCGACGCCAGCGCGAACAAGGCACTGAACAAGGCGCTCGGCGGCGACCTGCACCACGCCGAAGTTCTGTCGCTGCCGATCACGCTGGTGATCCTGTTCTTCGCCTTCGGTGCGCTTGTCGCCGCCTTGCTGCCGGTCGGGCTGGCGTTCACCGCTTTCCTGGCCGCCGCCGGCCTCCTCGCGCCGTTGAGCAAGCTCATCCACACCAATCAGACCGCCTCCACCGTCATGCTGCTCGTGGGCATGGCCGTGGGCGTCGATTACTCACTGTTCTACCTCCGGCGCGAACGCGAGGAACGGCGCAGTGGACGCTCGCCCGAGCAGTCGCTGGCCACAGCGGCCGCGACGTCAGGACGATCGGTGCTCATCTCCGGTCTGACCGTCGTCGTCGCCATGGCGGGCATGTTCCTGGCCGGAGACTCGACCTTCTCGGCCGTTGCCGAAGCCACGATCCTCGTCGTCCTGGTAGCGGTCGCCGGATCGGTCTCGGTTCTGCCGGCGTTGCTGTCGCTGCTCGGAGACAGGGTCGACCGTGGCCGCCTCTGGTCGCGGCGCCGCAAGACAAGCGCCAGCGACACGAGGGCCTACCCGGGCGACAAGCGCAGCCGTTGGGACGCGATTCTCGGACTCGTGCTGCGCCGGCCGGCCCGCTCGGCTGCCCTCGCGGTGCTCGTACTGGTCGCGCTGGCGATTCCGGCGCTCGGCATGCGGACCGCGAGTCCCGGAGCGACGGACATCCCGGCAACCCTGCCGATCATGCAGACCTACGCCCGGATCCAGCAGGCGTTCCCCGGCGGGACCGGCCCGGCAAAGATCGTCGTCCAGGCGCGCGATGTCACATCTGCACCGGTGCAGAAAGCCCTGCAAACGTTGCGGACTCGCGTGCTCGCCGACGATCAGCTACGGGCGCCGTTCACCGTCGAGGTGAACGCGTCGCACACCGTGGCGGTGGCCAGTGTCGGACTGATCGGCAACGGCACCGACTCGGTGTCCAGCAAGGCGCTCAGCACCCTGCGCAACGAGATCGTGCCGGCAACGTTCGCCGGCTCGGGCGCCGGGTGGGTCGGCGTCACGGGGCAGACGGCGCAGTCGGTCGACTCCAGCGCGCAGCTGCGCCATGCCCTTCCCTTGGTGACCGGCTTCGTACTGGCGCTGGCGTTCCTGCTGCTGCTGTTCGCCTTCCGGTCCATCGTGGTGCCACTGCTGGCGATCGCGCTGAACCTGCTGTCGGTGGGGGCCGCCTATGGCGTGCTGGTGCTGGTCTTCCAGCATTCGTGGGCACAAGGGATCCTCGACTTCACCTCGACCAGCACGATCGCGAACTGGCTGCCGCTCTTCCTCTTCGCGCTCCTGTTCGGGCTGTCGATGGACTACCACGTCTTCATCCTCAGCCGCATCAAGGAGCACCACGATCGGGGGCTGGACAATGCCACGGCGATCCGGGAAGGCATCCGTTCCACGGCGGGGGTCATCACGAGTGCCGCCGCGGTGATGGTCGCGGTGTTCGCCATCTTCGCCACGCTCTCCCAGGTCTCCATCAAGCAAGCGGGTGTGGGGCTTGGTGTCGCGGTACTTGTCGACGCGACGATCGTGCGCACCGTGCTCCTTCCAGCGGCCATGGTCATGCTCGGTGAACGCAACTGGTACCTGCCGCGCTGGCTGCAGTGGCTGCCGCGAGTGGGACAGGCGGAAGGCGGAAATTCCCTGGCCCCGCAGGACGAATTGCCCAACGATGTTGCTGCGGAACCCCGCCGGCTGGCCAGCGTCACGACCTACAGCGAATAAGCCGGCCCAAGTGCGAATGGAGCACGCCATGGACGCTCAGACCCAGACCCGAAGCATCGAGAGCAGGGTCGAACCGAAGGCGGTCATGGCGCTGCTCGCCGATGCCCGGCGGCTCCCGGAGTGGGCTCCGGGTTTCGCCGACACGGTCGAGGGTGACGAGCGTCAGGGGTGGACGGTCACCAAGGACGCGGATGCCTTCGAGATCCGGGTCGTCGTCCAGCGGGACGCGTGCACCGTCGACTACCTGCGCGACATCGCGCCCGGGCTCACCGGCGGCGCGTATCTACGCGTCACCCCTTTGATCGGCGGCGGCAGCAGCGTCGTCATCACCGTTCCCGTGATCGGTGATCCGGCTGCTGTCGCTGCCACGCTCGACGAGGAATTGGTGGCCCTCACCCGCCTGGCTCGAGCCTCCTGACGGAAGGCACCTAGCGGTGCCGTGCGAGGGTGATGTATGACGCCCTCGCGCGGCACCAAAGTCCCTGGTGTAAGGGAAAGCGGATCAGAATGACGTCATGGCTGAGATTCCGCTCCTCGATCCCCCGGAGACTCCTGACGGATCTGTTCGGCTTGCAATGTCTCGAGCAGGACGGGGTTGCGCCGTTACATGACGTCGAGGCCGAGGCAGGCGACGAGCAGGGCTTGTGGGACGAGTTCGAGCTAGACCATCGCGCCGCCCGCCAGATTGGCGTCGAACTCGATCTCGCCGAGGACGAGCCTCGTCTGGACTAGCCGGAGTTGTGGGAACAGGTGAGCTAGCCAGACCAGCCTGACCAGCGCTCGACGTCGACGGCCAGCACCGGCCCCAGCGGTGGCTGCAGCCGATGCTGCGAATAACGCCCGGCGAGCAGTTCGACGGCGCGCCGGGCTTCCGTATCTGCGGCGCCGGCTTGCAGGTCCAGCACCCGGCCCGTTCCGTCTGCCCGGACCCACCAGAGCGTGCTCCAGTCGTGGTCGTCGTAGTGGTCGACGAGCAGCGCCACCGCCGGGTTCGCCCTGACGTTCGCCAGACGCCGCAATGCCCTGCTGCGCTTGGGTTTCGCGTCGACCGCGCTGTAGACCGTATCGCCGGCCACCGCAAAGACGATCGGCACCAGATGGGGGCGTCCGGTGGCGTCGGCCGTGGCGAGGCGGGCTACGCGGGCAGCCGCGAACCGTTCACGAGCGAGCGCCGGATCCACGCCAGCACGCTACTGCGCCGCCGGTGTGCTGCCATTGCCCTCCTGCGCCTCGTACGCCTCGAGCACGGCGCCGGGGGTCGGGTAGATGTCGGCGTCGGGATGGGCCAGTAGCTGATAACGCACCAGCTGTGCGCACACCTTTGGCGACACCGAAGAGACAACGAAGCGGGCAGCTTCCGGCCGCATGCGGCGCAGTGTCTCGGCAGCAGTGAAATCGATGTCGGCGATGCCGGCGCAGTCCAGGCAGAGCCAGTCGGGCGGAACGGCGGAGTCCGAAAGCGCGCGCAGGTCTTCTTCGAGGACTACTCGGTGCTGCAGCCTGCGCTCTGCGCCGTCCCTTCCTACGGCGCCCGGCTGCCGGCCGACGATCTGGGCTCGGGCCACGCGGGCTTCCGCCACTTGGTGACGCTCGGCCCCGACCTCATCAAACTCGACATGTCCCTGGTGCGCGGCATCCACCGCAGCAGCGGACAGCGCGCAACGGCAAGTGCCCTGGTGGCCTTCGCCAAGGATGTGGCGCCCTCGTGATTGCCGAGGGTGTCGAGGAGCAGGAGGAGCTCGACATGCTTCGCGCGATTAGCGTGCCATGGGCGCAAGGTTTCTACCTGGGCAGCCCGCACCGGCTGCCGCCCGCACCCGCTGAACCGACTGCGCCCTTCCAGCCGGACGAGAGCGGCGAACCGATGGACGGTTTCGGCATGCTGGACCCGGCACCCTCGGCGTGCTAGAACAACGTTTTAGGAAATCCAAAACGTTGTTCTAGGAGAGGCGCACCCGCGTGGAGCGAGAGCTGCTCATGACGGGAATCGGCGGCCAGGGTGTACAGCTGGCCGCTCAGCTGCTGGCGAAGGCCGCCACCCGCAGCGGGCGCTACGCCCAGCTCTTCGGAAGCTACGGCGGCATGATGCGCGGCGGCAATACCGACGCCACGCTGATCATCGGCCAGGAGCCGGTCCAAGCGCCGCCGATGGTGGGCAGCGCGTGGTCGGCGCTCGTCATGCATCACGAGTTCGCCGTGCCCACGCTGGACCGCTTGCGGGCGGGCAGCATCCTGGTGCTGAACACGGCCGTGGTCACGCGGGAGCTTCTTCCGCCGGTACCGGACGGCGTGCGCACGGCCGCCATCCCCGCGTCAGAGCTCGCGATCGAGCTGGGCTCCCCCGCGGCCGCGACGATGGTGGCCCTCGGCGCCTACGCAGCGGTGACCCGCATCCTGGCGATCGCGGAGCTGGTCGAGACCTTGCCCGAAGCCCTGCCCAGCTATCGCCGCCAGCACGTCGCCAGCAACGAGCGGGCCCTGCACGCCGGGGCCGATGCCGCCGCCGGATACGGCGTCCTCGAAGCCGCGTGGCCCGCGGAAGTGCGGGCCCAGGCGTGAGCGCCGACACCCCAGGACGGGTGCTGACCCGCGGCACACTGGTCATCGACGTCGAGGCCTGCAAAGGTTGCGAGCTCTGCATCGACGCCTGCCCGCCGCGGGTCCTGGTGATGACCGACACGGCGACCAACAGCCGGGGCTACCGGTATCCCGAGCTTTTCGCCGGCTGCATCGCCTGCCAGGCGTGCACCGCGATCTGCCCGGATTTCGTCTTCCAGGTCTATCGCTACGACGAGCCGGTCGAGCTCGAAGCATCGCTGGAGACCAGCGCGGACGATGGGGCCTGAGATGCAGCTCATGGAGGGTTCGGAAGCGATCTCGGGCGCGCTCGTGGCCGCGGGGGTGCGATTCTTCGCGGGATACCCGATGACCCCGTTCACGGAAGTGCTGGAGCACATGGCACGCCGGCTGCCCGCCGTCGGCGGGGTCTGCATGAATGCCGAGAGCGAGCTCGAAGCCGTCGGGATGGCCTGGGGCGCGGCGGCGACGGGCGCTATTGCCGCCACGGGCTCGACCGGGCAGGGGCTGTCGCTCATGCAGGAATCGCTCTCGGAAATCACGCTGGCCAGGCTGCCGCTCGTGGTCATCAACATGGCCCGGGCACAAGGCGATTACTGGCAGTCCACCCGCGGCGGGGGTCACGGCGATTACCGCCATCTCGTGCTGGCTCCGGCCGATGTCACGGAAGCGGTCGCGCTGGCCTCCGATGCGGTCGACATGACGCTGCGCTGGCGCAATCCCGTGCAGCTGTTCGGGGACTACTTCCTGGCCCACACCTATCAGTCCGTCGAGCTCCCGCCGATGCGCGAGCTGCCACCCCGGCCCGAATGGGCTCTCACCGGCGAGAGCGGCGGTACCGGCCAGGCCAAGCTCGTCTCCTCGCTTGGCAGCACCAAGCAGCGCGAGGGCGTCGGCTACGACCTTTCCGAGCACTATGCCGGCGGGGTGGCCAACACCGAGGCGATGCTCGCCGGTGAGCCGCCGCGGATCGAGACGCTGTGGTGTGACGATGCGGATGTGGTCGTCGTCGCCTTCGGTACTCCCGCCCGCTTCATCCGCGACGCGGTGCGCAAGCTGCGCGAGTCCGGCGAGCGGGTCGGATTCGCCCGCCCGATCACCCTCGTCCCCTTTCCCAGCAAGGCGATCGCCGAGGCGGCCGAAGGCTGTCGGGCTGTCGCCGTCTACGAGAACAACCAGGGGCAGATGGTGGACGACGTGAGGCTGGCCGTGCTGGGGCGTGCTCCGGTGACCTTCATCGGCGGCCTGTCGATGGACAGCTCCGGCTTCGGGATCGCGCCGGACCTCGAGGTGGGCCTGCTCGCCGATCGGATCGCCGAAGTCCTTGCTGCTTCGGGCGAAAGGGGCGCCGCATGAGCACCGATGCAAGCCCTGCCAGCCCGCGGCGCATGCTGCCGATCCTGCCGACCGATGCACCGCCGGAGCGGGCGTCGCGGCTCATCCACGACTTCACACCCGACCTGATCGAGGTCGGTGCGCACCATCTGTGCCCGGGCTGCGGCGAACCGATCGCCATGCGCTCGATCCTCGAAGCCGTAGCGGAAGCCGACGCCATTGCACGGGCGATCGCGGTCTTCGGAATCGGTTGCTACACCGCGTTCTCCAACAACCTGGACTGCGAGGTCCTGCAGGCTCTGCACGGGCGCGCACCGTCGCTCGCCACGGGCGTCAAGCGCGCCCGGCCGGATCTCCTGGTCTTCACCGTTCAAGGCGATGGCGACATGGTTAACGAGGGCCTGCAAGAGGTGGTCCACGCGGCGGCCCGCGGCGAGCAGGTCACCTGCTTCATGTTGAACAACGGGGTTTTCGGTGAGACCGGCGGCCACATGACGGCGACCACCGTGCTCGGCCAGCGCACCAAGAACACGCTCGACGGTCGTGACGCCGAGGCGCACGGCTACCCGATCCTGATGAGCAACTTGCTCGCCGGGCTCGAAGGCGTCGCCTACGTCGCCCGGGGCGCGGTCAACAGCCACGTCAATGTCAACCGGACAAAGAAGATGATTCAGCGGGCGTTGCAGGTTCAGCAGCAGCGGCTGGGCTTCTCGTTCGTCGAGATCCTCACGATGTGCCCGACCGGATGGTTCATCGAGACCACCGAGGCGCCGGACTACCTCGCCGACAAGCACGCCGCGGTTCACGCCATGGGTGTGCTGAAAGATGCTGCTGTCACCGGTGGGCCGGGGGCGGCCTGAGTTGCCAGGGCTGACGATCGGCACGGTCTTCCGCAATGCCGCGCGGGCGGTCCCGCATCGCACGGCGGCAATCCTCGGCGGGCAGAGCCTCACCTTCGGGCAGATCGACACTGAGGCCGATCGCGTCGCGAGAGCGCTCATGGCCCGCGGGCTGCAAGCGGGCAGCCGGGCGCTGTGCTGGACGTCGACGACGCTCGACGTGGTACCGGTGTTCGCGGCACTGGCCCGACTCGGCGTCGTCTATTGCCCGTTGCCCGGAGTGCTCGGCGGCGTGGAGGCGGCGGCGATTGCCCGGGTCGCCGATCCCGCGATCCTCATCGTCGACGACGAACATGCCGGGGCTGCAGGAGAATTGGCCGCCGAGCTCAACCTGCCCTGGGCGACACTCGAGGAGCTCGCCGCCGAAGCCCGCGACCAGTCGGCGGAGCCCGTACCCGATGCGGCGGATGAACGCGATACCCATGTGCTGTTCTTCACGTCGGGCAGCACGGGCACGCCCAAGGGCGTGGTGCTCTCCCATCGCGTCAACTACCTGCGCAGCCATCCGGGCTCGCAGGAGGAGGCACGCGGGGCGATGGTGTGCATCTTCCCGCTCTTCCATATGGGCGCGTGGACCATCTCGCTGCAGCAGTGGCAGGCGCGTGATGCGGTCGTGTACCTGCCGCACGCGGATGGCCCGGCCGTCATCGAGGCGGTACGCCGCCATGGCGCCGCGCGGCTGAATGCGCTGCCGGCTGTGTGGCAGCGCGTGCTCGACACCTTGGCGGCCGAAGGCGGTCAGCTGCCCTCACTCCAGCTCGCTGACAGCGGTACCTCCGCGACTCCTCCACCCTTGCTCGCGGAAATCGCCAAGGCGTGCCCCAACGCCTTCATCCGCATCTTCTACGGCTCGACCGAGGCCGGCAACGTCGCCTCGCTCACCGGCGACGACGTGTTCACCAAGCCTGGCAGCTGCGGCCTGCCGAGCCAGGCCACCGAGGCGCGGATCGACCCGGCCAACGGTGAGTTGTGCGTACGCGGTCCGCTCCTTTTCGACGGCTACTTCGGCAATCCCGACGCGACCGCGGGCGCGCTTGCGGACGGCTGGTATCGCACCGGAGACCTGGCATCAGTGGATGACGACGGCTATCTGAGCATTGTCGGGCGGGCACACGACGTCATCCGCAGCGGCGGCGAATCGGTGGTACCGAGCGAGGTGGAGGCCGTCCTCGCGGGTCTTCCCGGAGCGGCTGAGATCGCCGTCGTCGGCCTTCCTGACGCCACGTGGGGCGAGGTCGTGTGCGCGGTCGTCGTTGCCCACCATGACGGCGAGCCGCCGACCCTCGCCATGGCGCGCGAACGCTGCGCCGGCAAGCTCGCCCCCTTCAAGCATCCGCGCGCGCTGCGCTTCATCGACCGGCTGCCACGCACCCCGGCCACCGGACAGCTCCAACGTCGGCTCATCGTCGAAACCCTCGTCAAGGAGGAAGCATCGTGACCACCACCCCCGTCGTATCCGGACTCGAGGTTCCGGACGGTGTCGAACGTGTCGGCTCCAAGCTGCTGTTCGAGAACGAGCGCGTACGCGTGTGGGAGCTGCGCCTCGCGCCCGGCCAGCGCGAAGCCCTCCATGAGCACAAGCATGACTACGTGATGATTCAGATCGAAGGCGACAAGGTCGCCGGCGAGTTCGAGCCGGACTCCGGCGGTCCCTGGGGGGGCGAGAGCTACGTCGAGGGCGAGGTCGCCAACGGCCTCGTCCTCTTCGCCGGCAAGGGTGGCCGCGAGCGCGCGCACAACGTCGGAAGCGCGCCGTTCTACGAGATCATCGTCGAGCTGAAGGACTGAACCCGCAAGACCGGCAGCCCTCTCAAGGCCTACAGGCTCAGGGGCGCAGTGACCGCAGCGCGAACTCGACGAGGTGTGCGGTCTCGCTGCGGGTAGGCGCCGTGCGGGCGAAAAGGTGGGCTTCCATAGTGCCCAGCGTCATCGTGTAGATGGCCTGGGCGTCACGCGACGGATCAGCGCTCGCCATCAGCCCGACCGCCGCGCCGTCTTCGATCACGGCCGCGAGCATTCCCACCAGTACCGCTTCGGATTCCGCGTGTTCGCGGGGGAAAGCCTCGCGCAGCCGCGGCAATCCGGTAAGGAACGGCCGGGTACGTGCCGCCGCCTCCGGGTCACTTGCCTGCGCGAGCATTCCTTCGATCCAGGCCCGCAGGCGTGCCGCCGGAGTGCGGGCCTTCGCGATGCGGTGGGTCAGATAGTCCGCGAGCCGGCGCCGGCCGTCATCCAGCAGCACGAGAAGCAGATCGTCCTTGGAGCGGAAATGGCGGTAGAAGACCTGCGTCGACAGCCCGGCTTCGAGCAGGATGTCGCGCACCCGCGGATCGACCGCGCCGTCGCGCGAGACGATCCGATACGTCGCCTCGACGAGCTGCTCGACCTCGTGTGTGGCCACCGCCACCCGGCCGGACATCGAACGCGCAACGGCGCGCGCTACGGCCGGCCCGCCCGAGACGTCAGCCGCCGACACGAGCGTCCACCTCATTGCGCAATCGATCGCCGCGAAGGTAACGATCGAGGTTGTCGCGGAAGAGTTCGTGCAGGTTCCCCCAGAACTTCCCCGGCGCCGTCGCGCTGTGCGGCGAGATGAGCAGGTTGGGCGCCTCCCACAGCGGCGAGTCCGATGGCAAGGGCTCGGTGCGAGCGACGTCGATCGCCGCACCCGCCAGATGCCCGGACTGCAGCGCCTCGATGAGCGCCGGCTCGACGACGGCGCTGCCCCGGCCGACGTTGACGAACAGCGAACCGGGCCGCATCTCGGCCAAGAGCTCCGCGTCGAAAAGGTCGATGGTGTCTGCGGTTTCGGGCAACGCCGCGACGACCGCGTCGCTGCGGCGTAGGACCTCGGGCAGGCCGCCCGGGCCGAAGAGTTCGTCGACATCAGGGTCGACGTCGCCAGGGCGCGCGGAGCGTCGTTGCGCGAGAACGTTAATGCCCAGGGCCCGGCCGCGGCGGGCCACCTCGCGTCCGATGGCACCCAGCCCGGCCACGCCCAGGGTCAGGCCCGCGACCTCGCGTCCGTACGTCGCCTCCCAGTTGTGCTCGCCCGCCTTGGCATCGATCTCGGGCAGGCGCTTCCACATCTGCAGCAGCCGCGCAATGACGAACTCGCTGATGGAGACGGCATTGACGCCGGCGGCCGTCGTCAGCCGGATCCCCGCGTCACCCAAGCCGGCCGAGGCCAGCTGGCTCACCCCGGCGCCCATCCCCTGCACCCAGCGCAGCCGTGGGGCGAGTTGGCCCACGTCGAACGGCAGATCCATCGCCACGACGACCTCGACCCGAGCGAACGCCTCTCGTTGCTCAAACGTCAACGCGGGGGCCAGGTGGCGCAGGTCCAGCGTCGGATCGGCGCCGCGCTGCCCGCGCAACTCAGACGTTTCGAGGTAACGCGCCTCCAGCACTTCGATGCGCGGATCGAGAGCGGCAAGCTGTTGGAGATCAGCGTCGAGGAGCTCGCGCGGGCGCGTCTCCCAGTCGGTCGGATAGATGATCCCGACGACGAGGGGCGTGGGTTCAGACCCGACCACATCGGACAAATCGCACCTCCGGGCAGGCACTCGGACTCGGCTGCCACGACAGGCTACGGCGCCGACAACGGCATTCTGCCGCATCGCAACGTTGTTTTGACCCCCGCATCGCCTGCTCCGGTGAGTCGAAGGTCCTGCCGCGCCGGGATGGCATGGGCGAGCGCCGGAAGCGGGACGAGCCATGCAGGTGCACGCCACGGAGTGACCCTGAAGACACTGCCGACGAGCGCGCGTGACAACCGCGTGGGCAACCCCGGCGGCACCTTCCGGATGGCCATCGGCGAACCGGTCGCTATCGACCCGTTCAATTCCCAGGAATCCGAGGGCCAGCTCGTCACGAAGAACGTCTTCGACACGCTGCTGACAGCCGATCCCTCCGGCAAGGTCCAGAAGCTCTTGGCCGCCGACTACTCGCGCAATGCCAACTGCACCCGGTGGACCTTCGAGCTGAAGCCCGGGCAGCGCTTCTCCAAGGGAGAGGCGGTTGCTGACGGCGGCAGGCAGGCTGATACCAAGGACGCGTGGATCAAAGACGAGTGGATGCGCGATGACGGCAAGCCCGGCGCCGCTCACGTCACCGGCCTTCCCGGCGGAGATCGATCCGGCTGACTGGCCCGAGCTGAGCTACCGCCTCGGCCTCACTGATGGGCTGCCGACCTTTCCGCCCAGCCGTGATGTGGTAAACGCGCTCGTAGCCGGCAGCGGCCGGGCACCCGAGGACATCGTCGGCGTCATCCCGCCGAGCGGGCGCACCGCCACGGTCCTCGACGTGGCGGCCAACGCCGCGATGGCCGGCTGCCTGCCCGAGCACCTGCCCGCCGTGCTGGCGGCCCTCGAGGCCATGCAAGAGCCGCGCTTCAACATGGCCGGGGTCGTCGCCACCACTCACCCCTGCTGGCCCCTGGTCATCGTCTCCGGGGCGGCCGTGCAAGGCCTCGGGATGGCGACCGGCGAGTCCGTGATGAGCGGCGGCGGAGTGCGGGCCAACGTCGCCATCGGCCGGGCAGTGAAGCTCGTCATCTGGAACGTCGGCGGCGGCCGCCCGCGCGAGCCGGTGCAAGAGATCTTCGGCCATCCCGGGCGCCTGAGCTACTGCGTCGCCGAGAGCCCGGCGTCCCCCTGGCCCGCGTTGCACGAAGCCCGCGGCGTGCCGGCGCCGCACGGGGCGGTCACGGTGTTCGCCTGCGAGGCGCCGCAGATCACCAACCCTTGGGGGTTCTCGACCACGAGCAACCCGCGCATCGGTGAGCAATGGCTGTCCACCGTCGCCGATCAAATGTGCACCCGGGGCAACAACAACACCCACACCATGGGTGAGGTCCTGGTCGCCTTCACCCCGTCCATGGCGCGCACACTCGCGGAGCAGGGCTGGAGCCGCGAGAGCATCCAGGCCCACCTGTGGCAGATCGCCCGGCGCCGGCTGGGCGATATCCGCCTTCACGTGGACGGCACGCCGGCTGTCGATGCCGCATCGCGCTACGAATGGTGGCCCGATTGGGTGGACCAGAGCGATCCCGAGACCCGGGTGCCGGTGACCGCGGCGCCGGGCGACATCCATGTCATCGTCACTGGAGCCGACAGCATCCCGTCGGCGGCAGTGTTTCCCTCGTGGGGCAATCTCGGTGGATTCGCCGTCACCCGGGCCCTGCCTGAACCGATCCATGTCGAACGTGGCAAACCTGCCGACGCCAAGGAGGCCTCCTGATGCAGCTGATCGACCCGCGCGGCAAGGAACTTGTGGTCGAGCGGCAGCTGGCGCCGCGTCGCGGTGGGGCCGATGGCGTGCGCCGGATCGGCTTCTTGAGCAACGAAGGCGAGCACCTGACGGGCCCTCACTTCCCGGGCTACACCCGGGTGCTCGAGGCATCTTTGAGCGAGCGGCTCGGCCCCCTGCAGGTGCACCGCGAGATCAAGCCGGTGCTCTCCCGGCCGGCCGAGCCCGACATGCTCGAGCAATTCCTCGAATACGAAGGGGTCATCAACGGCCTCGCCAAATGAGGCTCCTGCACGTCGGGCAGTTTGCTCGACTCGGTACGGCTCGAGGAGCTGGGCATCCCCACCGTGACGTTCGTGACGGCGCCGTTCGCCTCTGCTGCGCGCACGCTCGCGCGGATCCATGGGCTGCCTGACATCCCGCTCGTCATCGTGGCGGACGACTACCTGGAGAACGCCGACGACGTCATCCGCGAGCGCACGGCGGGCATCCTCGATGAGATCCTCGCGTACCTGTTCGGCAGCTGAATTTTCGAACAGCTGGGGAGCTTCGGGCGCCTCAGGTAGCCTGCCCGCCAACGCCTTTGGGACCTTGGTCCCGAGTCAGGAAAGGCACGGGCGCGCGTGGATCTGGAAAGCCTGGAAAATGTAGCCAACGAGCTCTACGGGCTCGCGCCGAAAGAGTTCGTGGCGGCACGTACGGAGGCCGAGAAGCGCGCCCGGGCAGCCGGCGACCGTGAGCTCGCGGGCCAGATCCATGCCCTGGCCAAGCCGACCGCCGCAGCCTGGGCAGCGAATCAGCTCGTGCGCCAGCACCCCGACGAGATCGCCGGGCTGGGCGAGCTCGGAGCGGGTCTGCGCGAAGCCACCGCGACGCTCGAACGCGAGCAGCTGAAAAGCCTGTCGCAGCAGCAGAATCGGGTCATCGCCGCCCTCGTATCGCAGGGCCGGGCGCTGGCGAAGGCCGCCGGGCAAGCAATGTCGGAGCCGACCGAGCGCGGGCTGGAAGCCACGTTGCGCGCAGCGCTGGCGGACGAGGAGTTGGCCGCTCAGCTCAGCGCTGGACAACTGTCAAGCGCGCTCGAGCACGTCGGCTTCGCCGGCACCCTCACCGGATCAGCCACCGGATCGGCCCCGAAGCCCGCGAGGAAGGCGCCGGCAAAAGCCCCGCAGCGCGATGAGCTGAAGGAGCGCCGCCGCCGGGCGCAGGTCGAACGCGCCCAGGCCGACCTTCGCGAAGCCAGGACGGCGCAGCGGCAGGCGGCCAGCGCGCTCGAGCACGCCGAGTCCGGCTTGGAGCGGGCGGAGGCCGCCGTCGCGGAGGCGAAGGCCGCCATGCGTCGGGCCGAGAACGACCACACGAAGGCGAAGCAAGCCGCTGACAAGGCGCAGACCGCCGCCGAGCAAGCCGGCCAGCGGGTGGACGACGCCGAGGCCCACCTTGCCGAAGCGTCCGGGCCGGACGGCTAGCGCCGGATGGCCAGCGCCGCACGACTGGAGCCGGACAATTACCGCGGGACGCGGATGCCAACGACCGCGATGTCGTCGCTCGGATTGTCATCCTGGAACGCCATCACCTCGTCCAGGATCGCGTCGACCAACTGCTGGGCGCTGCCCTCCTGCCGGGCTACGCATGCCTCCAAGGCGGCCTCGCCGAAGAACTCCCGCCGGCGGCGCCCCTCCGTCACCCCGTCGGTGTAGAGCACCAGCGAGTTACCCGGCTCCAGCCGCACGGTGGCGTCGTGCAGAACCGGCTCGGGAAACAGCCCGAGCACCGTGCCTGGCTCGCCGAACGTGGTCGGTCGCTCACCGGGCGAGCGCAGCAGCGGCAGCGGGTGGCCGCCCGCGCTGAGGGTCGCCGACCATCCGCTCGCATCGGCGTGCAATCGCATGAGCAGCACGGTGGCGAAGCGGTCGCTCTCGTGCGCCAGCAACTCGTCGTTGAACGCGTGCAGCGCCCGCGAGGGGCTGGTCATCTGAAAGCTCGCCGCCCGCAGAGAGTGCCGGGCAAGCGCGGTGACGACGGCCGCCTCCACTCCCTTACCGCGCACGTCGCCGAGCGCCACCACCCAGTCGTCGTCGCCGATCTGGAAGATGTCGTAGAAGTCGCCGCCGACCTCCTCGCCGCTACCCGCCGGGCGGTACGCCGCTGCGATGTCGAGGCCCGGAATCGCCGGTGGCGTCGGAGGAATCAGCGTCCGCTGCAACGTTCGCGCAAGGGTCACTGCCCGCTTCTCGGACAGCTCGGCGCGCTGCTTGGCCCGCAGCAATTCACGCTCGTACTCACGGCGCTGCGTCGCGTCGAAGACGGCGGCGCGCACCACCACCGGCGTCCCGTCCGCCGTTCGATCGAGGACGGCGTTGACCAGGACCGGCACCCGGCTGCCATCGCGCCTGACGATGTCGAAGGCGATCTCACGCGCGCTTCCTTGCATCTGCAGCAGCGGCGCGTAGTGCGTCTCGTAGTAGATCCGCCCGCCTGCCGACAGCAGCTGCGCAAACGTGCGATTGCCGATCAGATCACCGGACGCGTATCCGGTCAGCTGCAGGAAGGTCTGGTTGGCCTTGACGATGGTGCCGTCGGGCGCGGTGGACAGGTACCCGCACGGCGCCTGCTCGTAGAGCTTGTCGGCATCGTCGTCGAGCAGGGCCGCGTAGAACGCTTCGTGCGCGGCGTCGGCGGCTTTCGTGGCCCGGGTGTCAGCCACAGCGTACGAACGCTGCGATCGCCTCGGCCGTCTCCTCCGGAGCGCTGAGATTGGGGCAGTGCCCGGTCGCCGCCAGCTGCACCATCGTGGCGTTGGGCATCTCGTTCGCGACGTACTCGCCTACCGACACCGGCGCGATGATGTCGTTGGAGCACTGCAACACCAGCGTCGGCACGTCGACCTTCGCCAGATCTTCGCGGTTGTCGGACAGGAACGTGGCCCGGGCGAAACTGCGGGCGATCACCGGATCGGCGCGGCAGAAGCTCTCCGTCAGCTCCTGGCCGAGCTCCGGACGTTCGGGATTGCCGATGATGGCCGGGGCCATTGCTGCCGACCATCCGAGGTAGTTGCTCTCGAGGGAGTCCAGCAGCTCGTTGATGTCGGCCTCGCTGAAGCCACCGACGTAGCTCCCGCCTTCCGGGTCGTCGATGTAGCGCGGGGAAGGTCCGATCATGACGAGCTTGGAGAACAGCCCTGGTGCCGAGCGCGCGGCGAGGACGCCGATCATCGCCGAAACCGAGTGACCCACGAAGATGACGTCGGACAGCCCGAGGTCGTGGCAAAGCCCGACCACGTCATCGGCGTAGCCCTGCAGGCTCGCGTGACGCTGCGGATCGAACGCGGCAGCGGCGGATCCGCCCACGCCGACATGGTCGAAGAGCACGACCCGGAAATCGGCTTCGAAGCGCGGAGCGACATGACGCCACATGTGCTGGTCGCAGCCGAAACCGTGGGCGAAAAGCATCGGCTGGGCGCCATCCTGTCCCGCGATCATGACGTTGTTGCGGGTCATGACATCCACGGGAGCAGCGTACTCAGTGGCCACTGCGCCGATGCCCGATTTGCCGAATGCGCTGGCGGAACTGGCAGACTGGCAGGCATGACAGAAGAGCCGTTCGAGTCCGATTCGATTGACGCCCAGCTCGAAGACGACGGTGTGCTCGACTCGTCCGACACCCTCGAGGGTCCGGTCGGCGGCGATGGGGACGACCCGCTCGACGAGGGCATCGACGCCGGTGATCGTTACTCGGCCGGGGAACGCTTCGGCACGACGCTCGCCGAAGAGCGCGAAGGCGAGAGCTTCGACCAGCTGCTCGCTGAGGAAGAGCCCGACGTCGACCCCTACAAGGATGACGGGGTCCGCGACTTCACCACCGCTCACCCGGGCGGTCGGCTGGTCGCCGAGAACGAGGGTCTGGGCGAGGACGACGAGCCCGAGCTTGTCGGTACCGATGTCGGCTACGACGGCGGCGCGGACTCCGCCGAGGAATCGGCCATCCACGTCGTCGATGAGGACAACCCGACCGACTGACGCGCGCCGGGCCTTGCCGCCGGAGACCCGTCAGGAGCGGCCGTGAAGCTGAAGCTTGACCTGCACGACATCTACAACCGCGGCGGCGAGATCGACCGCGCCTTGCGTGCCGTCATCGATGAGGCCCTCGCGAAGAAGGTGAAGACGGTCGAGATCATCCCTGGCAAGGGTTCCGGCCAGCTGAAGAAGCACGTGCTGCGCTTCCTCGACCAGAAGGAGATCAAGGCGCTGTATCACCGGGTGGAGAAGGACTCGGACAATTTCGGCCGGGTGTTCGTCCACTTCCGGTTCAAGTAGCCGGCCGGGAAGGCGCGGCTCTCGCCCGATTCACAGCTACGCGTGCTCTCCTCGAAAGGATGTCCGCGCCGACTGTCAGCGACACCCTCGCCGAGCAGCCCACCCATCCCGGGCTGCCGGTGGTCGTGGCCCCGGTGCGCCGGAGGACCCGTCTTCGGCTGTGGTTTCGCCGCCATCGCTGGGTCAAGCGGAGCCTTCTGACACTTCTGAGCCTGCTGCTCGTACTCGTGCTGGCGTTCATCACGCTCTGGAATCTGACGCCCGGCGTCTCCGACGCACAGGCGCGCACGGCGTCCATCGTCGCCGCCCACGGCGGGATCAGCGACGAGGGTGTGCCGCCGCAGCGGGTGAGCGAGGCGCTCGTCGCCACCGAGGACAGCCGCTTCTACTCCCATCACGGTCTCGACCCGCAGAGCATCGCCCGGGGGGTCTACCACTTCGTGACGCAGGGAACGCTGCAGGGCGCCACCCTCGATGCGCAGCTCGCCAAGCTCCTCTATTCGGGCGAGCACACCGGCGTCTGGCCGACGACGCAGGAAGGGATGCTTGCCCTCAAGCTCGACGATTCCTACTCCAAGCGCCAGATCCTCGCCATGTACCTGGACGCCGCGTACTTCGGCCACGGCGCCTGGGGAGTGCAGAAGGCGTCGCGGGTCTACTTCGGGCTGGACGCGAGTCAGCTCTCCTGGGGGCAGGCCAGCCTGCTCGCCGGACTGGTGAACGCGCCGACCGCGTATGACCCGACGGCGCATCTGACGCTCGCCCGATCGCGCCAGCATCACGTGCTCGACCGGCTCGTCGCCACCCACGTCCTCACGCGCGCGCAAGCCGACGCGGTGTTCGCCGAGGACCTGCATCCGGCGGTGCCGTTCACCGGCTGATCGCCGCAGTGGCACTGGCAACGACGGTGTATAGATCACCTCATGGCTGAGGACCCCGGGCACGCGCACATCGAGGGCTTCGAGGATTTCGCGTTCGAGCACGACGGGCTGAGCCATCAGGTGTTCATGGCCGGCAGCGGACCCGCCATCGTCGTCATCCCAGAGATCCCCGGCATCCACCCGGGCGTCATCGAGTTCGCGCAGCGCCTCGTCGACGACGGCTACACGGTGTACCTACCGTCGCTGTTCGGCCGCCCCGGCAAGGAAGCGACCACCGGCGAGATCGCCCGCTCGTTCCCGCGCGCGTGCGTGGCCCGCGAGTTCGCCGTCCTCGCGAATCGGACCAGCCCCGTCGCCCATTGGCTACGTTCGCTCGCCGCCCGGGCTCACGCCGAATGCGGCGGGCCCGGGGTCGGCGCCATCGGCATGTGTTTCACCGGAGGTTTCGCGCTCGCCATGGCCGTCGAGCCGGCGGTGCTGGCCCCCGTCATGAGCCAGCCGTCGCTGCCGCTCCCGCTGGGCGCCAGGCGCAAGAAGTCCCTCGGGCTGGACCCGGCAGACGTCGCGGCCATCAAGGGCCGGACGGCGTCGGGACTGTGCCTGCTGGGGCTGCGGTTCACCGGCGACAAGGCCTGCCCGCCGGAACGTTTCCAGACGCTGCGGAAGACCTTCGGCGACGCGTTCGAGGGCATCGAGATCGACTCCTCGAAGGGCAACCCGCACGGCAACAAGCCACGCGCACATTCGGTGCTCACGGTCGATCTCGTCGACGAGCCCGGCCATCCCACCCGCGCCGCGCTCGATCGCGTCAAGGAGTTCCTGGACGCGCAGCTGCGGCCAGCCGCCGCGACGGGTTAGGCGCAGCCTCAGAGCACCCCGTTCGCCTCACGCGCTGCCAGGTCAGAAGTCCTGCCGACTAGCATCGCCGGTGTGGGCCACGGACGCCAGACAGGCCCCAGCATCGCGGACACGCAACGGCCGCGTTCGGTCCTGATCCTGGTCTGCGCCGCCCAGTTCGTGCTTCAACTCGACTTCAGCATCGTCAATGTCGCGCTGCACACGATCCAGCTCGAGCTACACATCGCTGCGGCCAGTCTGCAGTGGCTCATCACCGGCTATGCGCTGAGCTATGGATCGCTGCTGCTGCTCGGCGGACGCATCGGCGACCTCGTCGGGCGGCGCCACCTGCTGATGGTCGGCCTCGTCGTCTTCGGGTTGTCGTCGCTGGTCTGCGGCGTCACCAACTCGCCGGTCGTGCTCATCGGCGCACGCTTCGTCCAGGGCAGCGGCGGCGCCCTGATCGCTCCCTCAGCGCTGGCGCTGCTCACCCGCGCCTTCGACGAAGGCCAGCCGCGGATCCGGGCGCTGTCGGCGTTTCAGGCGAGCACGGCAGCCGGCGCGGCCACCGGAATCTTCGCCGGCGGCCTGCTGACGCAGTACATCGGGTGGCGCGCGGTCTTCCTGGTGAACCTGCCGATCATCGCGATCCTGCTGACGTTCGCCCCGATCGTCCTGCCGCGCGATCGGGTACGCCACGGCAGCAATCCCGACGCCAAGCGGCTCGACGTCACCGGCGCCATCCTCGTCACCGCCGCAATCGCCGCGCTGATCTTCGGACTGAGCGACGGGCAGCAGAACGGTTTCAGCCGCCCGACGACGGTGGTCGCGCTCGCCGTCGCCGGGCTGCTCGCTACGATGTTCGTGGTCGTCGAGAAGCGGGTCGCCGAGCCGATGCTGCCGCTGTCGATCCTCGCCGACCCCGCCCGTCGCGCCGCGCTGACGACCCTCATGCTGACCGGCGCCGTATTGGTGGCATACGTCTACTTCGTCACCCTGTACTTGCAAGGAATTCTGGGGTTTTCCGCGGTGCGCGCCGGGGTCTACCTGGTGCCCAGCACGATCGCGGTGCTGCTGTCCTCGGCGCTGCTGGCACGGCGCCTGCTCACCCGCTTCGGCACCCGGGTGATGCTCATGATCGGGCTGACCTCGATCCTGCTGGCCCAGATCTGGCTGTCTCAAATGTCGGCCAGCGACAGCTACCTCTACCGGGTCTTCCCGGCGCTGCTCCTGTCCGGGCTCGGGATGGGAACGGCGATCCCCGCGGCGTCCGTTGCGGTGACGACCGGGGTCGCGGCCGGCGATCAGGGCCTCGCCGGCGGCCTGTTCGTCACCGCGCAACAGGTCGGCGCCGCCATCGGGCTGGCCGTGCTCGCTACCATCGCCGCGGCGCGCACGCATGCCACGGGCGGCAACGTCGTCGCGGGCTATCAGGCGTCTTTTCGCGTAGCGACGGGCATCGTGCTGCTGGCCATGCTCGTCGTCATGCTCCTGCTGCGCCGCCGATCACCGGCGGCCGAAGCGTCCTTGCCCGATTCAGCGGTCGAGGAGGTGGTACCGGTTCACCAGGCAGGCTGACGGCCGGTCAGGCCGATCACCTTGTCCAGCAGCGGGCTGGCATCGGGCGTCGCGATCGGGGCCTGGAAGATGCCGTTGCTGCGGGCCAATTCGCCCGACGGCGAGTCCAGGGCCACGAAGCTCATGAGGGCTTCGAGCGAAGCGGTGTCGCAGTCGAAGGGCTGCCGGCTGGCACGCGCCACGTCCCAGCCGTGGACCACCAGCTCGTCCAGCCCGAAGATCCCGCAGGCATCGGCGGGCAGGTCGACGCCGCCGACCGTCGTCATCCCCGTCCAGGCCTGCGGATCGCGCCACGCCACGGCCATGCCCTGCACGTCGCGGGCGATTCGGGTGCGCCACCCGTCCTCGAGCTGCGAGCCATCACCTGGTCCCGGCGGCGCCGCATCCTCGCCGGTCACCTTGCGGGCCGCGGCGGTGAAGGCGATCGCGAACCCGCCGACGTGATCGAGCAGGTCCCCCAGCGTGTAGTCCGAGCACGGCGAAGGCTCGCCCAGCAGCGCATCGGGCACGTTGAGGACGAGATCGGCCATCCGCTGAGCCGCGGGGGCAAGGTCGGGAACTGTCATACCCGTAGTGACGTCCATACCCGTAGTGACGTCGACGCGTTCCCGAACTCATCTATGCGCGCCTGATGTCTATGCGTGGCTGATGACCTTCTCCGCGAACGCCTCCATTGCGTCGATCTTGTCCTGGACCGGCGAGGTGAAGTTGCCCTGCTCGGTCTGCGCGACCATCCACGGCGCGCACATCAGGGCCGTCACCCCGCGGTCCTCGAAGCGGCGCAGGACGTCGGGTGTCGGTTCGGCGTAGAGCGCCATGACGGTCTCGAAGCCGTCGATCGGGCGACCGGCCGCCTTGAGGTGGCCGTGCAGGCGGTCGAGGACGGCGTCGGCGTCCTCAGGGGTATAGGCGTTGCCGATCCAGCCGTCGGCGAGCGTCGCTGCACGGCGCAGCGCGGGCTCGGAATCGCCGCCGATGTAGATCGGGATGGGTGCGGGCGGAACCGGGGAGATCTGCAGCGGCTCGAAGTCGTAGTAGCTGCCGTGAAACTCCTGGAATCCGCCCGCCCACAGTGCCCGCAGCGCCACCATCATCTCGTTCAGCCGCTTGCCGCGGTTGTGGAAGTCCTGGCCCGCCGCCTCGAACTCCTCCAGGCACCAGCCCGCTGCCGTACCGAGCGACACGCGTCCGCCCGAGATGACGGCCGCCGACGAGACCAGCTTGGCGACCGTGAAGAGGTCGCGCGCCGGAGCGATGTAGACGTTGGTGGAGAACTTCAGCCGGGTGGTCACCGCCGCCATCGCACTGATCAGCACCCACGGATCGGGCCAGGGGGTCTCGGCGGACCAGAACGGCTCACCGGTCGGGGTGTAGGGGTACTTAGATTTGCGGTCCTTCGGTGAGAAGACGTGGTCGGACACCGTGATCGTGTCGAAACCCAGCCGGTCGGCGGCCTGCGCCACGTCCAGCAGCTGGTCGGTTTCCAGGAACGCCACTGCCTGCCAGAACTTCATCCAAAACACCCCTGTTGTCGACCTCGCGGCGCGATGCGGGTTAGCGTCGCGCTCTAGTTACCGCCCTAGTCCCACATCGCGTCCTGCCTGTTGGAGGAACATATGATCACGAGCCGCCCGGCCGCCTGGGACAAGGTGGTCGATGTCGTCGTTCTCGGCTCCGGTGCCGCAGGCCTCACCGCCGCGACCCTTGCCCATGACGGGGGGGCCGAGGTGCTGCTCCTGGAGAAGTCCGACCTGATCGGCGGGACCACCGCCGTCTCCGGCGGGATGCCGTGGATCCCGCTCAACAAGCACCTGGCCGAGCTCGGGGTCAGCGACACCCGCGACGAGGCGATCACGTACATCCGCCGGCTCTCGCTGGGCACCGAGCCGGACCCCGCGCTGATCGAGACCTACGTCGACACCGCGGCGGAAATGCTCGACTACCTGGAGACCAAGACGCCGCTGAAGATGTCGGCGCCCCCCGGGTTCTCCGACTACTACGCCGATCAGCCGGGCGGGAAGCCCGAGGGACGTTCGGTGGAGCCGGTGCCGTTCGACGCCGGCGCTGAGCTCGGCGAGTGGGCGCCCCGCGTCCGCACCGGGCCGCACCTGCCGTGGCTGACCATGGAGGAGGGCGGGAAGTTCCTGACCGGACGCGATCTGCCCGATGCCAACCTCGCGCAGCAGCGGCAGGACAGTGACACCCGCGTGCTCGGGGCAGCGCTCGCCGCGTCGCTGTTCAAGGGACTGCTCGACCGCGGGGTCGCCGTGCAGACCGGGACGGCCGCGCAGGAGCTCATCGTGGTCGACGGCGCCGTGGTCGGGGTGCGGGTCAGCAACACCGACGGTCACCAGTACATCGGCGCCCGGCGCGGTGTCGTCCTCACCACCGGCGGCTTCGAGTGGAACAAGCAGATGGTCGCCGGCTTCATTGGCCAGGAGATCATGCCGCTCAGCCCGCCCTACAACGAGGGCGACGGCCACCGGATGGCGATGGAGGCCGGTGCGCAACTGGCCAACATGATGTCGTTCTGGGGGCAGCCGGCGCTGCTCGAGCCCGGCTTCGAGATCGACGGCCGGGCCGTGCCGCAGATGGCATCGATCCGCAGCATGCCAGGCGTGATGATCGTGAACCGTTACGGCGACCGCTTCGTCAACGAGGGCGCGACCTACCAGGACCTGCCCAAGGCGATGGCCACGTACGACCCGGTCGCGGTCGACTTCCCCAACCGCCCGCCGACCTGGATCGTCTTCGACCAGCGGGTGCGCGACACCGCCGTGGTGCTGCCGACCGTGCTGCCCGGCCAGCCCACCCCCGACTGGATTTTCACCGCACCGACGATCGGCGAACTCGCCGACCAGATCGGCGCGCCGCCCGAGCGGCTCGAAGCGACCGTCGAGCGCTGGAACTCCCACGTCACTGCCGGTGAGGACCCGGACTTCCACCGCGGCACCTTCTGGTGGGAGGCGTTCATGACCGGCGGCCCGACCCCCGAGGCGTGCCTGCGCCCGGTCGCCAAGGCGCCTTTCTACGCCATGGAACTGATCAACGGGACCATCGGCACCAACGGCGGCGCCCGCATCGACGCCACCGGCCGGGTGCTCGGTGCGCACGGGGTGATCCCGGGCCTCTACGCCGCGGGCAACGCCTCGGCCGGCGTCTTCGGTCGCGCGTATCCCGGCGGCGGCGGAACCATCGGACCAGCCCTCACCTTCGGCTACCTCGCCGGCCGCGCCGCGGCAGCAGAGCAGCCGCGCGAGGTCTAGCCCGCGGGCAAACAAAACGGTGCCCGCGGCGGGACGACCACTTTTCGGGTAGGCAAACGATCCGGTGCCCCCGGGTCGAGGACTGGTTTTCCGTCAGGCACACAAAGCGGTGCCCCAGGAGCGAGGACTGCTTTTCCGTCAGGCACACAAAGCAGTGCGAGCCGATCGCCCACTCCCCCGCACCGGATCGTTTGCCTCGCCGAAAACTGATGCGCGAGCAGCGGGCGCCGGATCGTGTGCCTCGCCGAAGAGCCACCCACCCCCGGCGAGCACCGGATCGTTTGCGCTCACGCGCGGGGGACCACGTCGGGGGCGTCGTAGGCGTCATAGACCGCCAGCGCTTCGCGCACGGTGCGCTCGCGATCCTTGGTCAGGAGCAGGCGGCGGGCGACGAGCGCGTCGGCGGCGGCGCGGACGGCGATCTCGTACTGATCGCGGCTGGCGGGCGGGCGGCCGGTCAGCAGTGGCAGCCGGCTGCCGACGAACTCGTACAGGACGTCGGGCAGTCCGGGCTCAGGCCGGCGGGGATTCCATCCGGTGTAGGCCGCGACCGGCACGGCCACCGCGGGCAGCGCGATCCCGGCGCGTTCATTGCCGTCCTCGTCGATGGCGGAGACGATCGCGGGCTTGGGAGTTCCTAGTTTCAGCGGCCAACGGCCGATTCCGGCGGCCGCGTCGGGGCCGAGGTCAACGTCGCGGGTGACGTTCAGCTTGGAGACATCCGGAAGGTGCGCACCGGAGGGCTTGAACTTCGCAAGCACCTCTTCCCGCGTTACGGCGGTGCCGTCGGCATGGCTCGGCACGGCTTGCGGCGGCGGCTCGACGTTGCCCATGACCCACTCGACGAGCGCGGCGAAAAGCGCCCGCAGGATCGGGCTCGTGTCATGCGTGTGGATCGGGTTGGCGGTCGGCATCAAATCTTTGATGGAGAAACCGCCGATGTGGTCGGTGCCGGCGAGCAGGTAGGTCCGGGTGTCAGGATCGGGCGGCAAATCGGCGCCGGTTTCGGGGTCGATGTGCACCAGCGCGCCGTCGCCCCGCCAGTACTCCCACGAGGTGTTCGTCAGCAGCAGTTTCGGGACGCCACCCGCCGCGCGCTGCGGGGCGAGGAGGGCCGACGTGTCGTAGGGCGGCACGTTGGAGAAGCCGATCACGTGCGTGAGCGAGGGCTGCGCGTAGCGGTGGTTGAACTCGCCGCGGCGGCCACCGGCGATGTGCGCGAAGACCCCGTCGAAGACGACATCGCCCTGCTCGTCGAGATTGCGTGCCTCGTACAGGAATTGGCGCAGCAGCCGGCCGGATTGCGAGACCCCGTAGCCGAAGGCGTGCGTGAAATTCCCCTCGCGACGCAAGTAGGAGACGGCGTCGCGGACCGCGAGCAGGCCGGTGCCGGTCACCGGGCACAGGTTCGTTCGATACGTGAGCGTGTACCAGTGGAAGGCCTGGAACCCGCCGTCGAGCGCGACGGTCCGGTCGTCGGTGAAGCTCCACAGCGCCCGGTCGATTGGCACCGGTTCGTCGTTCGGCGCCACGCGTACGGCGAGCACAGCCTCAGGGTCGTCGAGGTCGGCCGTCGGGTAGTCGGCGAAGGTGAAGATCATCATGCTGTCGGACAGCGGATGATCGGGCTGCGCTGCATCCGGCTTGAACTCGACGCGTACCCAACCCGGCCCGACGTCGGCGAGCGGCGCCTGCAGGCCGACGACACCCGGCCCTCGGGTCACGTCCCACTGCCATCCGCACCAGGCGATCGTCCAGCCCTGCTCGAGCAGATGCCCGTCGCCGGGATGAAGCTTCTCCGACGGCCCGAATTGCAGCGGCGCATCGACGCTGAACGGCACACCGCCGAGCAGGCCGCGGTTGGCGACCACGAACAGCAGCTTGCCGTTGCCGCCGGCCGCCGGGTCGATCGGGCGAAGCACCCGCAAATCCGCCCCGAACTCGACGCGCCCGTCGGGTGTCCGTGGTGCCCGGTCGAGGTCAACGATCCCGGCGTTGGCGGGTGCCGACGGGTCGACGGTGAATTCCGCCATTGCCGCTAGCCACTCGTAGGGTGCGCCCTCATACGGCTCGACGATGGGGTCGCGCAATGCCTGCAAAGCCATGCGTCAGCCTCGCACGCGGCAGGGCGCTAACCGTTCAGATACCGCAGAACCGCAAGCACGCGGCGGTTGTCATCGCCGGAGGCCGGCAGATCGAGCTTGGCGAAGATGTTGGCGACGTGCTTCTCGACCGCGCCGTTACCGACGACGAGGTGCGCCGCGATCGCCGCGTTGGAGCGGCCCTCCGCCATCAGGCCAAGCACGTCGCTCTCCCGGCGCGTGAGCACCGCACCTATCGTCGTGGCGCGCTGCCCGACCGCCATGAGCTGGGTGACCACCTCGGGGTCGAGCGCGGTGCCGCCGGCCGCCACCCGGGTGAGAGCGTCGACGAAGTCGCTGGTCTCCGCGACACGGTCCTTCAGCAGGTAGCCGACGCCAGCGGAGTTGTCGCCGAGGAGCTGGGCGGCGTAGCGCGTCTCGATGTACTGGGAGAACACCAGCACGCCCACCTCGGGATGGCGGCGGCGAAGCGTGAGCGCTGCACGCAAACCCTCGTCGGTGAAGGTCGGTGGCATCCGGATGTCGACGACCGCGACGTCAGGTAGGTGCTGGTCGACGGCCGCGACCAGCGCCTCGCCGTCGGCTACCACCGCCACCACCTCGTGCCCCCGATCGGCCAGGAGCCGGCTCATCCCATCGCGAAAGATGGCGGCGTCCTCGGCGAGAACCACCCGCAGCACCGGGCGTTTCGAGGCAGCCGCGCTCATGAGTGGACCGGAAGCTGGACGTCGACCACCGTGGGTCCTCCGGCCGGGCTGTGCACCATCAGCTCGCCGTCGACGGCACGCACCCGGCCGCGGAGTCCGAGCAGCCCGCTGCCGCCGCCGATGCGGGCACCTCCCACACCGTCGTCGCGTACCCGCAGCACGAGCATCTCGTCCTTCATCCCGACGTCGACCGTGGCCTTCGTGGCCTGGCTGTGCTTGGCGACGTTCGCGAGGAGTTCCGCGACGCTGAAGTACGCGATGGTTTCGATGGCCCGATCCGGCCGGCTCGGAATATCAGCGTGCAGGGTGGCCGGGACGGCGCTGCGGGCGACGAGAGTGGCGAGCGCGGCGTCGAGCCCGAGGTCGAGCGCTGGCGGGTGAATGCCGCGGGCGAGATCACGGAGCTCGACGAGCGCCTCCTTGGCGTGCTGGTGGGCGAGCCCGACGAGATCGAGCGCACCCTCGGGATCGAACGGCACATCGGGACGGTGCTCGAGCTTCTCCTTGGCCTGACCAAGGGTCAGCGCGAGCGCGGCCAGCTGTGCCTGGGTGCCATCGTGCAGGTCGCGCTCGATGCGGCGCAGTGTCGTCGCCGAGTCGTCGACCACCTGCGTGCGCGCCGCCTCGAGTTCACGCACCCGCTCGTCACCCCGAGTGCGGCCGAGCAGTCCGCGGATCAGCAGGCGGTGCAGTGCGGCGAGCCCGCGGACCACCCCGGGGGCGAGCAGCAGCAGGGCCACCCCGCCGAGCATGAGGAGCACGGCCCTCGGCCAGGTATCGACGTACGCGTGATCGCCGTAGTGCACGGTCAGCTGATGCGCGACCTGCCGGTGCGGAGCGTCATGGCCGCGGAACACCAGCGTTCCCGGGTCGAGGAAGACGTTCTTGTACAACGTGCCGGGACCGGAGAGCTGCCACCAGAGCGGGTAGCTGAGCCAGAACAGGCCCAGCCCGTAGAACGCCAAGGCGAGATGAAAGCCGATCAGTGCGAGCGGGAGTTTCACCACGAGGTACGCCCGCGCCCGCCAGCTGACCGGGTCGCGCAGGGCCGCCTGCAGCCAGCCGAAGAGGCCGCGGCCGCTGCGGAACGGGCGCGGGTCGGGCACCTCCAAGCCCAGCAGGCGGCGTGCCAACCGCCGGTCCACGTTGCCGAACGCGCGCGCCACCCGGCCGTTCAATGCGAGCAGCGGCAACCCGATGAAGGTCACCGCGAGCCCGAGTCCGAAGGCGAAGGAGACCACGATGACGACGAATCCCAGCAAACCCAAGGGCGCTGCGAGCAGCACGTAGAGCAGCTCGCTCCAGATCCGTCGGCCGACTGTGCCCCTCCACCAGCTCACGGCAGTCAGGCGTCGCGCCGCGTGAGCAGCCAGCCACCGACACCGAGCACGATTGCAGCGTAGAAGCTCAGCACGGCGAGACCCACCCAGGGATCCGGCGCGTGCGGCAAGCGCTTGACGGTGCTCATCGAATTGGCGACCAGGGAGATCGGGACGTAGCCCATGGCTGCGGAGAAGACCCCGCCGATGACCTGACCGAGCACGTACACGACGCCGACGAGCACGCCCACCGCCGCCGAGCTGTGGCGCACGATGGCACCGATACCCATGCCCATGAGGCCGATCAGCAGGTAGCCGACTCCTGCCAGCAGGACCGCGCGCACCACCGCAGGATCGGTCAGCGACGGTCCGGTGAGGTGACGGGCGGTGATGGCGATGCTGCCGGCGGCGAAGGAGAGGAACGAAGCCAGCTCGCCGATAACGAGAGCGACCGCGCAGAACGTGGCAGCTTTCGCGGCGAGCAAGAGTCGACGGTTCGGGATCGCCGTGAGAGTCGTGCGGATCAGCCCGGAGCCGTACTCGCTACTCATGACGAGCGCCCCGAGGACACCGGTCACCAGCAGGCCGAGGGCGACGCCGGAGAGCACGTTGTTGGTGAGATCGCCCGACGTGCCCTTGGTCTCGACGCCCACCGCAGTGCCGATGCCGACCGCGCCGGCTGCTGCGAAGGCCAGCGTCCACCAAGTGGAACGCAGGCTGCGCAGCTTGATCCATTCCATCCTGGCGACGTTGCCGAAGCGGTAGCCGTCGCGGGGCGGCGTGGCGGTTGTCACTGGCATGGCGGTCATGGTGGCCATCAGAAGACCTTTCCGGAGAGGGCTCCCGCGTACTCGACGCTGCCCGAGGTGAGTTCGAAGAAGGCCTGCTCCAGTGATCCGGAGCGGGCGGCGAGCTCAGCGACGGTGGTCTCGGCGAGCAGGCGCCCGCCGCCGATGACGATCAGGTGCTCGGCCGTGATGGCCATTTCGCTGATGAGGTGACTGGAGACGAGGACCGTTCGCCCTTGCGCGGCAAGCTCTTTCAGCAGGTTGCGGATCCAGCGGATGCCGTCGGGGTCGAGTCCGTTGACCGGCTCGTCGAGCAGCAGCACTTGCGGGTCACCGAGGAGCGCGCCCGCGAGTCCGAGCCGCTGGGCCATGCCGAGCGAGAACGTCCCAGCCCGCTTGCCGGCCACGCTGCTCAGCCCGACCATCTCCAGCACCTCCTCGACCCGTGCGGAGGCGATGGCATTGCTGGCGGCCAGCGCCTGGAGGTGGGCCCGGGCCGTCCGGCCGGGGTGAAACGCCCGCACCTCCAGCGAGGCACCGACCTCACGCATCGGCCAGGCCAACTCGTGGTAGGCCCTTCCGTTGATGCGCGCGGCACCGCTGTCCGCAATATCGAGACCGAGCAGCAGCCGCATCGTCGTCGACTTGCCTGACCCGTTGGGGCCCAGGAACCCGGTGACGGCGCCAGGCCGGACGTCGAAGGACAGGTTGTCGACGGCCGCCTGGAGGCCGTATCGCTTGGTCAGGTTGCGAACGTCGATCACCGGAACTCCTAAGCCTTGTGAGCTGGTTGACGAGGTATCTCTCTCGTCAAAACACGTTAGGAATGTGGGGACTTGTTCAAAATCCGGCTACCACCCGGATTTCGGCCGGGGGATATCCCCCGCATCGACTACCGGGCGCAACTACCGGGTGCTACTACCGGCTGCTCAGTCGGTCTGGTCGCTCGTCGGCTTCCGGCCGAAGCCGGTGGCGAACCACTGGGCGGTCGAGGGGCGCGGAGATTCGGGGCATTGGTACTCGCCGGCGCGGTGCGACCGCCGCTGCGCTACATCAATACGCACGAGCAGCCAACGATCCTGCCCAGCGGTTCGTGGACTAACGTTACGGTTGCGGAATCGGTGAGTGCTGCCGCGATGTCCCCGATTTGCGCCGCTGGCTGGAAATAGTCCTGCACCATCTGCCGCATCGAGACCGAATCAAACTGCGCGCACGAGTCACCGCGATCGACAATCGCTGGTGATGGCGGAACAGCAGGACATCTGAGCACCATGACCGGAGGAACACCTATGGAGTACACGCGTTTGGGCGGATCCGGCCTGCAGATCAGCCGGCTGGCGCTCGGATGTATGAGCTTCGGCGACAAGAACGCGGGACGGATGACCTGGATCCTCGACGACGACGAAGCGGCCCCGATCTTCCGGCAAGCGATCGAGCTCGGCATGACCTTCTGGGACACCGCCAACATCTACGGCTACGGCACGTCGGAAGAGGTCGTCGGACGCGCGATCAAGAGCTACACCCGCCGCGAAGACGTCGTCCTGGCCACCAAGCTCTTCCAGCGGATGTACGACGGTCCCGGGGGCGCCGGGCTCTCACGCCGCGCGATCTTCGAGCAGATCGACGCCTCCCTCGTCCGCTTGGACACGGACTACGTGGACCTGCTGCAGATCCATCGCTTCGACCCTGACGTCCCCGTCGAGGAGACCATGGAGGCGCTGCACGACGTGGTGAAGGCAGGCAAGGTGCGCTATCTCGGCGCCTCCTCGATGTGGGCCTGGCGCTTCGCCAAGATGCAGGAAGCCGCCCGCACGTACGGCTGGACGCCCTTCATCTCGATGCAGGACCAGTACAGCCTGATCCAGCGTGAGGAAGAGCGCGAGATGTTCGGGCTGCTCGCCGACGAAGGCGTCGGCAGCCTTCCCTGGAGCCCGCTGGCAGCTGGACTGCTCGCCCGGCCGTGGGGTGAGAAGAGCACCACCCGCGGTGCCACGAACCCTCAGATCGACCAGCATGGACGCCCGCTCTACCTCGAGAGCGACAAGGCAACCGTGGACGCGGTCGAGCGCATCGCGCAGGAGCGAGGCGTCGCGATGGCGTCCGTCGCCATGGCATGGGTGTTGCGCAATCCGGTGGTCGACGCGCCCATCGTCGGCCCGACCAAAAGCCATCACCTCACGGATGCAGTCGGCGCGTTCGACATCGAACTGACCGCAGATGAGGTCACCGCTCTGGAGGCGCACTACACCCCACGCGAACCGACCTACTTCTAGCAGCACTTCGTCAACCGCCGAGGGCGACGACACCTACGCGGGCTCAGGCCGGGGTGTGTGTGCGGGTGGGGTGAAGAGTTTTCGGCGTTGGCCTTGCAGGGGTGGTCTGCTGTCGGGTGGCCAGAACCAGGGGGTGCGGTCGGGGTCGGTTCCGATGGTGATTTTCCAGCCGCCTTCATGGACTTTGTGGTGGTGAAAAGTGCAGAGCAGCTCAAGGTGCTCGGGGTCGGTGGGGCCGCCGTTCGCCCAGTGTTCCCGGTGGTGGGCTTCGGTGAACGATGCTGGCCGGTCGCAGCCGGGGAAGACGCAGCCGCCGTCTCGGGAGATGAGGAAATGCCGGAGGCCGGCGCCGATGGTGCGGGTGCGGCGGCCGAAGTCCAACGTTTCGGAGGCGGCTCCGTAGACGGCGTGGATGATCCCGGCATCGCACGCCATCCGGCGGGCGGTAGCGGCGGGAAGCCTTTGACCGTCAGGTGTTCCAGCGGTGCCGAGTCCGTCTAAGAGGGCTTGGTGGGACAGGCCGACGATGATGGTGTGCCGGCTGCCGCCTTCACCGTGGCAGGTTTCGGCGTGGGCGCTGGCATGCCGGGCCATCTGTACGAGTGCTTCGGCCCGCCGGGACGGTGCCGT
>DATAVO010000200.1:0-17819 GCA_036267695.1 Frankiaceae bacterium | reverse complement strand
AACCCGAAGCAACCGGTCGAAGCCGGCTCCACAGTCGGTTACATGTCCACTGACATGTTCATCCAGGCGCTGCAAAAGCTCGATGGCTACGGCAAGGACTACATCACGGCGAGCAACATGCAGAAGGTCCTCTCCACGATGACCTGGAGCATGCCCGGCCTCGGCGGGCCCGTCAGCTATCCCGCATCGACGGTCACCACCACCCCCGTGTGCAACGCGCTCCTTGACGACACCGATGGCGTTGCGTGGAAGACCGCTATCCCGTTCAGCTGCTCCAGCAAGACGTTTCCCGTCAGCTGACCTCGCTCCCGACTCACAGACTGATTCGCACCGAAAGGCTTGACGACATGACAGAAACAGAGCTCTTCGAACAAGTGGGCGGCGAGCACCCGGAACGCGGGCTCGGCTCGCTCATCCCGGAGGTGCGGCGAGACACCGGAGCCGGCCGCGAAGAGGTGGATGCCGCCCTGGCCCATTACGTAGAGGTCAGCGCCGAAGCGGGGCGGAGCGGCGACTGGCACCCGTGGGCCGACCTGTTCACCGACGACGCGATCTACGTCGAACACCATTTCGGCGTCATGCGCGGCCAGGCGGCCATCAGACGATGGATCACCACCATCATGGTGGGGCCGGCGCGGTACATGGATTTCCCTGTCGACTACTACACGATCGACGGTGACGTCGTCTTCACCTACATTCTCAACCGCTTCTTGCCGCGTGACGGTTCGACGCCCTTCCAGTTCCCAGTCGTCACAATCCTCTGCTACGCGGGGGACGGCAAGTGGTGCTACGAGGAGGACGTCTACAACCCGGCGCTTGGCACCGAGATGATGAATGCTGCTCGCGCGCAAGGGCGTTGAGGGAGCTGGATTCTCAACTGCTGGCCGGGATCCGGGTCGTCGATCTGACCGTTGATCGCGGCGAACTCTGCGGCCGGCTACTCGCGGATCTCGGCGCCGAGGTCATCCGGGTCGAGCCCCCGTCGGGTTCGGCGGGGCGGGCACTCCCTCCGTTGCATGAAGGCGTCAGCCTTGCGTTTGCGGTCCGCAACGCGGGCAAGAAGAGCATCGCGCTCGATCTGAACACGGCCGCCGATCGCGGTCGCCTGCACGACTTGCTGGCCCACTCAGACGTTTTGATCCAATCCAGCGAGGCCGACTCGGACCTCGACGCGCAAGAGACGGCAGACCGCCACGCGCATCTGGTCGTCACCTCTATCACCGCCTATGGGCTGACCGGTCCGTGGTCGGGCCGGCTGGCCACGGACGCAGTCCTCTCGTCGACAGGCAGTATCGCCTATAAGGCCGGAATCCCTTCAAGAGAGCCACTTTTCCCGCCCGCCTCATTCGTCGACGACGGCGCCTGCGCCACCTTCGCATTCGCGACACTCGCAGCACTGTGGCAACGCGACGTCCACGGAGCCGGCCAAGTGTTGGACTGCTCGGTCAACGAGGCAGCGGCCAACATGGGCGACTGGTCACTTCCGAATGCCTTCGTTCGTCTCATGGCGGGCGAGGACGCCTCGGAGACACGTGCCGGGACAGGCTCGCTCTGGCCGTCGTTCCCGTGCGCTGACGGTTTCGTCCGCCCGATGATCCTCTCGCCGCGCCAATGGCACGCCATGCGCGCATGGCTCGGGGAACCCGAGTACCTACAGGACCCCGAGCTGGATCACTTGCCCGGGCGGCTGGGTATCGCAGACGTGGTCATCAACCCTCTGATTGTTGAACTTTTCGCGGAACAGACCAAGGACGATCTGGCCGCCGAAGCGCAGCGTCGTGGGATCGTCTGCACGCCGCTGGCCACGCCTGCAGACGTGCTCGTCAACGCACACTTCAAGGCGCGCAACTCGCTGATCGACATTCATCTCGGAAAGGGGATCCACGGTCCAATCCCCTCTGGTTACTGGGAGGTGGACGGGGTGCGGGCCGGCCCGGCGATCGGACCGCCCGCCGTCGGGGAACACACCGACGCCGTCTTCGCTGACTTGGGAAAGCGACGTCACAGGCCCTTTGTAGCGCCCGCGGCGTCGGCTCCCTTGATCGGACTGCGCGTCGCCGACTTCGGCATCGGCGGGGTCGGCGTCGAGGCCGGCCGCATGCTCGCGGAGTACGGCGCCGAGGTCATCAAGGTCGAAAGCCGCAGCTACCCGGACTTTATCCGGCAGGCTACGGGCGGGGAGATGTCACCGTCGTTCGCCTCGTCGAATCGTTCCAAGCTCGGCTTTGCGGCCAACGCGAAACTCCCCGCAGGCAAAAATATTCTGACCGCCCTCATCGCCAAATGCGATGCACTGATCGAGAACAACTCGACGGGTGCCATGGACGAGCTCGGGCTTGGCTACGACGATCTGGCGCGTGTGAACCCCGGCCTGGTCATGCTCTCCAGCCAGCTGATGGGCTCTCGCGGACCGTGGGCCGAGTTCAAGGGATACGGCCCCAGTACCCGGGCCGCCGGGGGCATCGAGATGCTTTGGAACTACGCCGATACCAACGAGCCCGCCGGAGGCGCTTCGATCTTTCCGGATCAGCTCTGCGGCCGTATCGCTGCCGTGGGGATTTTGGCGGGGCTCATCGGCCGTCGACGCGGAGATGGGACCGGGGCGCACATCGAGCTGGCTCAGGTGGAGACCACTCTTGGCATCGTGGGCGAACTGCTCACGAAAGAAGCGCTCGACCCTGGCTCGGTGAAGGCGACGGGCAACCGGCGCGAGCGCGGAACTCCGTGGGGCCTGTTTCCGTGCAGTGGCATCGATCAATGGGTGGCGATCAGCTGTCGCGACGATGCCGACTGGGCAGCTCTGACCGACGTGCTGGGCAATCCGGATTGGGCGATCGACCCGAAGTTTGCCGGTGCACAGGCCCGCAGCTCCCACGTCGACGCCATCGAGCAAGGAGTAGGCACCTGGACCTCCGGCCATTCAAAAGCTGAAGTGGCCGCGCTCCTGCAGAACGCCGGCGTGCCGGCTGGCGAACTGCTCACATCCATCGAATCGATCAGCAACGACCACTATGTCGCCCGCGGCTTTCGCGTCGAGATCGACCAGCCGGGTGTGGTCGGCGAGCGCATCGTGCTCGATGGCCCAGGCTTCCACGGCTCGCGCATGCAGCCGCCGCGCATCACAGCGGCCCCACAGATCGGCGCGCACACGACTGAGATCTGCACAGACCTGTTGGGGATGGATCCGTCTGAGGTCGAAAACCTCATCGCCGCGGGTGTTCTCGAGATCACGCCGCCACCCGGGCCGGTGCCCCCCTGCTGATCTCGCAGAGTCGGATGCCGGCCGCTACCGTTCGGTCGGTCCGGCGCCTGGCGACCCGCCGACCCTCGAAAGCGGGGCAGGCCCGAGACTCAGGTCATGGCCGTCACGAACGTCTCGCACATCGCCATCGCCGTAAGCGACGTGGAGCAGGCGCTCCCGTTCTGGACCGGTGTGGTCGGGCTGCACGTCACTCTCGACACCATCGAAGAATTCGCGATGTCCGCCCGGCCCTTCCGCCGCCGCGCGGTGTACCTGCGGCAGCGCGAGGGTGCGCACGAGCCGTTCCTCGTCCTCGACCAGCCGTGCGAGGGCGCCGCCCCCGGTGAGGTCAAGGCCATGTTCGATCTCGGCGTGCACCACGTCGGCTTCTGGGTGGACGACATCGATGAGATCGCAGGTCGCGCCCATGCCACGGGCGTCCCGGTCATCTCGGGGCCGGTGACCACCGACAGTGTCCGATACGGCGAAGCCGCCGGGACTCAGGTGCGGACGTTTCTCGTTCGCGACCCGGACGGCAACGTCATTCAGTTCGACCAGCGGCTGACCGACCGTGATTCCCTCACAGTGTGATGAGCAGCAGCCCGACCGACCCGATCGCTGACTCACCCGAGCGAGCCCAACTCCGCGCGACCCTGGGACGCGTCATCGCCGACACGTCACCGCCCGAGCGCATCGCCCGCCTCGACGAGGCAGAGGAGTTCGACGAGCAACTGCATCGAGCGCTGGCCGGCATCGACGTGCTGCGGCTCGGGCTCGGTATCGGCGATCTGCGTGACCAACTGGTGGCGATCGAAGAGCTCGGCGCCGGTCCGACGTCGATGGCCGCGTTCCTCATTTCCCATTACGCAGCAGTGGGTCTGGTGGGCCGGCTCGGCGGTCCGGCCGACCTCGTCGACGCCGCGTTGAGCGGCGAGGCACGGATCAGCTTCGCCCTTTCCGAGCCCGACGGCGGCACCGACGTGGCCCGGGTGATGCAGACACGTGCGGCGCAGGCGAGCGACGGGTGGCGGATCACCGGCACGAAGCTCTGGACGTCGGGTGCGCTCGAAGCTGACGCCATTGTCGTCTTCGCCCGCACCTCCCCCATCCAGCGGTCGCCGGCAGACGGCATCACGATGTTCCTGGTACCGCGGAACGCATCAGGGCTGTCGATTCGGCCCCTGCGAACCTTCGGCATTCACGGAATGTCGACGTGTGAGGTGCACCTCGAGGAGGTGGTCGCGCCGGTGCTCGGGCCAATCGATGGCGGCCTGCGCGCCGCGTTCGCGACGGTCGGTGGCGAGAGCCTGCACGCCGCGGCGGCCTGCATCGGAGCCGGGCAGGGCGCGCTCGACCCCGCCGTCGCCTACGCCAAGGAACGCGTCGTCTTCGGCCGTCCGATCGGCGGTTTCCAGGTACCGCAACATTGGCTGGTGGACGGAGCGCTAGCGCTCGAGGCGGCACGAGGTCTGCTGTGGCGCGCGGCGTCGATAGAGATCGGTGGTGGCGATTGCGCAGCATTGGGCGCGATGGCCAAGCTGGCGGCGAGCGAGGCGGCGGTGTCCATCGCTCAGCACGGAATGCAGTTGATGGGCGGCCTCGGCTATACCCGGGACGTAGCGCTGCAGCGCCTCTTCCGCGACGCCAGGCTCTGGACGTTCTCGCCGCTCACCAACGAGATGGTCCGCAACGGCCTCGGTGAACGGCTTCTCGGACTGACCCGCTCCTACTGACGAAGCAGCCGGTCGCCTCAGACAGAAGGACGCTTGGCGCCGGGCGCGACGGTCCGGGCCAAGATCCCCAGCGTCGCCCGCAAGGCGGTCTCGGAGATGACCGGAAACGTGGCAAAAGCCTTGATGTCATCGGTGATTTCGGACCAGTCGTAGTAGTGCGTGACGAGCGTGCCGTCGGCGATCGGTTCGAGGCGATAGCCGTAGACGTGACCGAACGTCTGACCGGGCGCCATCCCGACCGTCCACGCCAGCTCGCGGTCCGGTTCGTAGGTCACGTAGCTCACGACGACGTCGTACTCGCCCAGATCGAAGTCGCGCAGCGAATCACGATCCATGTGCACGACGAAGCTGTCACCGACCGCCGTCGCCGGTTCGCCCGTTGCCGACATCAGCATGCCGGTGGCGTCGACGGCGACGTGCCCGTCCGGATCCCGGAGAAAGGTGAAAATGGAGGCGGGATCGGCCGCGATGGCACGGGAGACTTCCAGGCGCTCTTCAGTAGGCACAGGCCTGATCTAACCCTGCTCAGGATCGCTGCCGCGGCCCGTGCGCGCCGGGCCGTGCTTCGAGCTGCCATTCGACGCTCTGACTCGCATGGACTCTTGCTGGTTGCGCGTCGACCGGCAATCCCCTGCCGAAAAATGCCCATCAAATGTGTGTTCCAGGTCATGCAAACTGAAACGAGGCTCTAGTGTGGCGCCACGCCGCGCGGAACCCCGTCCGGCGCTGGATGCGATGCCGCCTTCGGGGGCTCGACAGACCGGAGTTCGCAATGTTGCGAAGCAAGACCACTCGTGCTCGTCGTCGCGCCGCCCCAGTGGCGCTAGCAGGCATCCTGCTGATCCCTGTCGCCCTCGTGGGCTGCGGGCGCTCATCGAGCGGTGGCGGTGGTGGCACCGCCCCGTCGAGCGGGACCGCCTCCTCAGCGGCCCCCACCTCGGCGGCCGCCGCAGGCAAGGGCGACTTCGGAGACCTGAAAGCGATCTGCGGCACCGGCAAGCCTGGTACGACGACCGCGCGCGGCCTGACCGCCACCGAGATCCGCATCGGCGTCACGGCCGACCCAGGTGCTGCCGTAGCGCCGGGTCTCGAGCAGGAGTTCTTCGACACCGCCGAAGGCTTCGCGAAGTGGTGCAACGATGCCGGCGGCATCAATGGCCGCAAGGTCGTGATCGACAAGTGGGACGCCAAGCTCTTCAACGTCGGCCAGGTCATGACCTCCGCCTGCTTGAAGGACTTCATGCTGGTCGGCAACGGCAACGCGCTCGACGCCACCGGCGTCAAGGTGCGGCTGGGCTGCAAGCTCGGCCAGATTCCGGCCTACGTGGTCTCGCCGGAAGCGACGACGGCCGGGTTGCAGGTGCAGCCCTCACCCAACCCGTCGGATCAGATCAACAACGGCGCGCTGCGGCTGCTGGTGAACAAGTACCCGGACGTCAAGACGGCCGGCGTGTGTGTCCTCGGCAGCAACCTGGCCTCGTTGAAGCCGGTCGGCTTGCGTACCCAGGAGTACCTGCAGAAGCTCGGCATCAAGGTGGCGAACTACCAGGAGCCGCCAGCGCAGGTCGACAACTTCCGGCCCTACATGGAGCAGTGCAAGGCCGCCGGCGCCAAGGCGCTGTACCTCGAGACCGCTCAGGACCCGTCGCCGGTGATCCAGGCGATGAAGAACACCGGCTGGAGCCCGGACTTCGTTTGGTACAGCGTGCAGTTCTACGGCCCGCAGGGCGTTCAGGCCGCTGCGGCGGCGAAGACGTTCCAGCCGAGCTACATCCAGTTCCCCGCGCTGCCCTTCGAGTTGAAGGACCAGTACCCGGTGCTCGCGCAGACCGAGAGCATCGTCAAGGGGGGCGTTCCCGGCGCCAAGCTCACCGAGTTCACGCTCTCAGCGATGAGTGCCTGGACGTTGTGGGCACAGTCGGCCACGGCCTGCGGCGCTGACCTGACCCAAGACTGCATCCTGCAGAAGGCCGCTGCCCACACCGACTGGGACGCCGGCGGCCTGTACGCGCCGCACTCCACCGCGGCCGACGCTGACGCCAGCCCCTGCATCACGATCGTGCAGATGACGGCGAAGGGCTTCGTCTACGCCAAGGACGTCACCCAACCGGACCAGGGCTCGTTCAACTGCGAGGCGAACAACGTCCTGACCGTGAAGACCTACCTCTAGCAGCCGACACAGGCCCACCGATCCAGGCGACTCACACCGTTGTCTGGACCGGTGGGCTGTTCAGCTCAGGTGCCACTGGATCTCGACGTGCTGGCCGAGGCTGAGCAGGCCGACCGCGACGATGTCGGTCCAGACGAACGCTTGGACCATGTTGGGCGCGATCGCACCAGGATCCTGGGGCCGGTAGACGCCGTCGACGGCAACCCGGCCGGCGAGCAGGTCGTCGGTTTCGCCGGCGGCGCTGACGCGTTCAACGATCTCGTTCAGCTTCGCCTCGGTCGGTACCCGGAGGCCGAAATGGGCGGCCTTCTGCGGACTGTGGCGTAGCGATTGCCGGTACTGGTCCATCGCCGGAGACGCTTGCATGGCCCGTTCGAGCGCCCACTGTTCCTCGCCGACTTCCGAGGCGTAGCAAACGTTGTTGGAGAAGTCCCGCTCGCCGGCCGGGTCGACGAGCGCGGTGAACCAGTGGCCGCCGCGATCGACGCTCTCGCAGCCCAGGAGGTCGAAGAACCGTTGGGCCAGCTCCCGCTCCCCCGGCCGGTGCAGCAGTTCGACATGAGTGAGGCGCCGGACAGTCTCCATTTTGAGATTCCCCTTATTTCACAGCAGCTTTGGGGTCTGGGCAGTGTGGCCACCGTCGACGATCAGATCGGTGCCGGTGATCCAGGAGGACTGGTCGCTGGCGAGGAAGACGGCGGCGGCAGCGATGTCGAGCGCCTCGCCCAGCCGGCCGAGCGGCAGGCCGGCGCCGAGCCGCGCTTCGTTGCCCTCGATCGCGCCGGCGATCATGGGTGTGTCGATCACGCCGGGCAGGATGGCATTGACCCGGATCCCGCGCGGACCGAGCTCCAGCGCGGTGGCTTTGGTCAGGCCGCGCACGCCGAACTTCGACGACGTGTAGGCCGCGGTGCCGAAGTGGCCGAGGATCCCGTTCAATGAGGACACGTTGATGATCGAGGCGCCTTCGGTCATGACCGGCGCGGCTGCCTGGATGCCGAGGAACGGTCCGACAAGGTTCACATCGAGGATCCCGCGGAAATGCTCCTCGGTCGCCTCGGGCAACGGCACGACCGCATAAATGCCAGCGTTGTTGACGAGCACGTCGAGGCGGCCGTAGCTCTCCATCGTGAGCGCCACGGCGGCCGCCCAGCTCTCGGCCGACGTGACATCCAGGTGGATGCCGTCGTGGCCCAACACATCGCCGGCGACGACCTGCGCCCCTTCGGCGCGGAAGCGTTCGACCTCGGCCAGACCTTGCCCGCGCGCGGCACCAGAGATGAGCGCGACCTTGCCCGCGAGAAGGTCACTCACCTCGCACCGTCTCCGAGGGGACTCAGCTGCTGCTCGACGTCGCGAAGGTCGCTCGCGGTGAGAACCCATCCGGCGGCGAGAGCGTTGGCCGTCACCTGCCCCGGTGTGGTGGCGCCGCAGATCACCGAGGCGACGCCGTCCTGAGCCAGCAGCCAAGCGACGGCCAGCTCGAGCAGGGTATGTCCGCGGTCCTCCGCGAAGGCCTTCAGCCGTTCGACGCGCTCGAGGTTTTCGGTGGTGGCGATCGCAGCGAAGTAAGGCATCGCGGCGAGGCGGGAGCCGGCCGGGAATTGCTCGCCGAGGCGGTACTTCCCGGTCAGCAGTCCGGACGCCAGCGGGAAGTACGGGATGACGCCGAGGCCGATCTGCCGGGCGGCCGGGACGACCTCCGCCTCGACCGCGCGCTGGAGCAGGTTCCACTCGATCTGCGTTCCGACGAATTCAGTACCGCCGGCGACGATCTGCTCCGCGCTGACATTCGACGAGGCGAAGGCGCGGACCTTTCCAGCGGTCCGCAGCGCCTCCAGCGCCTGGAAGCCCTCGGCTAGCGGCGCATCCGGGTCGGGATAGTGCTGGTAGTAGAGGTCGATGTAGTCGGTGCCGAGCCGGCGCAGGCTGGACTCGCAGGCGGTGGTGATGCGGCTGGCAAGCGCGCCTGGCTCGTACGGCTCATCCGCCGGCCGCGGCGAGAACTTCGTCGCGATGACGACCTCGCTGCGCCGGGTGCCGAGCGCCGTACCGAGATGCGTTTCAGAGGCACCGCCGCCGTACATCTCCGCCGTGTCGAAGTGCGTGATGCCGGCGTCGAGCGCCGCATGTACGACCGCGATGGACGTGTCGCCGTCGAGCTTCATGCCGAAGTTGTTGCAGCCGAGCCCGACGACCGACAGCGCCGGGCCGCCCGTACCCAGGGTCCGTTCATGCATCAGGTTGCCCACCTTCTCCGAGGTTTCACCCCGCGGGCCGCAAGCTGAGGAGGAGCTCTTGCGGCCCCCGGATGACGTTGCTGGACCAGACCAGTTCCTGCTCCACCAGCCGGGTCGCGGGGTAGCGCCCGAGGATGGTTTCAAGCACGACGGCGAGCTCCATACGCGCCAGCCAACTGCCGACACAGACGTGCGCTCCACGGCCGAACGCCAGGTGCTGGCGGGCATCCGGGCGGGTGATGTCGAGGTCGTCGGCGGTCGGGCCCCACCGCTTCTGGTCGCGGTTCGCTGACGCGATCCAGCACACCACTTTCGTGCCGCTGGGAATGGTGACATCGCCGATCGTCACATCGTGATCGGGGATGCGGCGCATGTACTGGGCGGTCGGCTCGAAGCGCAGCAGCTCCTCCACCGCGTTCTCGAGCAGCGACGGCTGGGCGAGCAGCAGATCCCACTGAGCGCGGTGCTCGAGCAGCGCCCAGAGGGCGAGGGCCGTCTGGTTCACGGTGGTGTGCATGCCCGCCAGATAGAGGGTGTGGATGTAGGGCACCACCTGATCCGCCCGCATCACCTCGCCGGCGTCTGCAGCCGCGATGACGGCGGAGAACAGATCGTCGCTGAGATTGCGCCGCTTCCACTCTGTGACGGCCTCGATGTGATCGGCCAGGCAGCGGGCCGCTTCGAGATTGCCCTGCAACTGCTCGGGTGTCGGGAACGCGTCGATCAGGTCCAGCGTCTTCCACGTCCAGCTGCGCAGCTCGTCGGCATTGTCGACGTCGGGGATGCCGAGCAGGTCGCACGTCAGGTGATACGGCAAGGCAAAGCCGATCTCCTCAACCACGCGAAGCTCGCCGCCACCCGGCTTTCCGGCCAATGCCGCGTCGACGATCTGCTGGGCTCGTTCGCGAAAGCGTTGCACTGAACGGCTTCGCAGACCGGGCGTGATGATCCGCCGCGGCTCCGCGTGGCCCGGGCCATCGAGCTGAAAAGGGTTGGCCGGAAAGGAGTTTTCCGACTCAGGGATCTTCGGCTCGCCATGCGCAATCTGCAGCCCGGCGTCCACCTCGTCGTGGCCCAGCATGAACCACTGCCCGCTCGCTGGGTCGATGAAGACCGGGCCCTGCTCGCGGAGACCGGCGAAGTACGCGTGCGGGTCGCGCAGGAAGCCGGGGTCACGCGGCTCGAACGGCGCCGTACCCGTCACGGGCGCGACAGGGGTCATCGGCTGCTCCCGCGTGGTCGTCTAGCTCCGAGCATGCCACGGATGCTGCAGTCAATGAATACAGGTGCGATGCCTCGTAGCGAGACATCTGCCGGTCCGGTTTGGGCGAACAACCGATCGGCGGCGGCAAGCGGCGCCTCGGTGACCTCGTCGCGCCCCGAAGGCCGCATCCTAGGCCGCGCTACCAAAGCTGCGCGCAAAGATCGCGCACCTGCGGACGGGAACCAAGCTGAGGCGCCTCGGCGATCAGGTGGTCCACTACGGCATCCAGACCATCGGAGGGAATCCCGACCTGCTGCAAAGACCGTGGTACCCCGAGCCGGTCGAGCAGCTGCGACAAGCCGGGTTCCAGCGGCGGCTCCCCCGCGGGCCAGCCGAGCGCTTCGGCGAGTTGCCGCTGCCGAGCATGGGTCGCCAAGGCGTGCACCCGCACCGCCAACGGCAGCGCGACACAGGAGCCGATGCCGTGAGCCAGTTCGTACGTCCCGCCCAGGGCGTGGCGGGCCGCGGTGGAGAACCACGCTCCTATCGCCGGCCGGGCCAGCCGAGGGAGCGCGAACTTCGTCATCCATACCGCGGTGAGCACCTGCTGGCGCTCGACGGCGCGCCCCTGGCCGAGCGACCGCGGTAGCCAACGGCACAGGGCGGTCAGGGCGGAGATGTCGATCGGGTCGCGGAACGGATCGGCTTCAGCCGCGCGGCAGAAGGACGAGACCGCGTCGTCCAGCGCCTTGACGCCCGTCTGCGCCCACACGTCGTCGGGGGTGGATTCGGCGATGGACCCGTCCAAGAAGATGGTGCGGATCACCGCCCCGTCGTCGGCATAGGGCAACTTGCGGCCCAGCGCCGCGTGGCGCGCGCCCCAGAACGGAAGGAATTCGGCAAACGAGAGCGTCGTCGTCACGCTGATGAACGGGAGCCCGTCATCGCGGACTTTGCCGGTCATGTCGAACCGGCCGAAGTCCAGCGGCGTCAGCGATTCAACGGCGGCAGCGCCGGACACCACCAGGCGGGCTATGCCTTTACCGCAGTCCACGGCGCTGCTCCCGCCGACGGCCACGAGCGCGTCAACCCGCTGCTCCCGGGCCAACGCCGCTCCTGCTTGCACGGCCTCGGCCGGCGTGTGCGGCCGGACGCCGTCGAAGACGACCGGCTCGGTGCCCAGCGCGCTGAGCACCGTGGCAAACGAGGGAGAGCGCACTACGTTGGAGCCGCAGACGATCATCGGCCGCGTGGCCCGATGTGCCTCGAGCACACCGGCCAGCCGCGACTCGACTGATCCGAGCCCCGAGATGGTCGCCTTCAGGCCTTCCTGCGGCCGGAACTCAGCGACCTCGGTCGGCCACGGCGTCACGGCCTCATCGAGACACCGCCGTCGACGGACAGAATCTGGCCGGTCACCCAGGAGCCGTCGTCCGACATGAGAAACGTCACCATCGATGCGATGTCATCGGCGGTGCCCAGCCGGTTGGATCGCGCCATCCGCAACATGCGCTGCACACCGGCGTCGTCGACCTCGGAGAGCTTCTCCTTGCCCGGCACCATTCCCGGCGCGACGGCATTGGCGCGGATGCCCTCGTGTCCCCATCGCGAGGCGATGTGGCGGACCATGGCGGTCATGCCGGTTTTCACGGTCTGGTACGCGAGGCGAATCGGCTCACCCACGTAGACCGCGCCGGACACCGTCGCCACCACGGACCCGCCGCCGCGCTCCAGCATCGACGGGATCGAATGGCGCGCGCACAGCAAAAAGCCTGTGAGGCCAACGTCAATCGTCCGCTGCCAGACATCAAGCGGAAGCGTCAGCAGATCCGTCTCGCCGTCAACGCCGAGCGTCTCGCTCGACATATCCATGGCGTTGGCGTGGACCCCGTCGATGCCGCCGAACTCCTCCTTGGCGCGCTTCATCAACGCCTTGATGGACGACTCGTCACTGGCATCGAATTGCTGCGCGACGGCCTTGCCGCCGTCGCTTTCGATCAGCTCAACGGTGAGTTGCGCCGCCGCCTCACTGAGGTCGCCGACAACGACCCGGGCGCCTTCCTGCGCGAGGCGGCGCGCGGTGGCGCCGCCGATGCTGGCCCGGTTGCTCGGACCGTCGTTCGTGCCGGTGCCTCCGGCGCACACGACAATGACCTTGTCTGCAAGACCTCTCACGTCAGTCCTCCGCTACGCCGAAGCCGCTTGCCGGCCTTGAAAAGACTTCTCGCAGCATCGGCACGAACGTGTCGATGCTCAGGGTGTCGTAGTCGGGGTCGAACGCCTCCTGGTCCCAGGCGCCGCAGAAGTGCGCTGCGGCATTGAAGTAGGGACTTCCCCGATACCTCTCGCGGGAGTCGCGATCGAGGCCGATCCGGTCCCAGTAGTGGTAGCCCTGGAAGACGCCGTGATGGCGGACCACCCACGTCGCCTCATCGTCGAGGTAGGGCGAGACGACCGCCGCCGCCAGCTCGCTGTGGTTCGCCGGCGCGATCGGGTCACCGACATCGTGGAGTAGGGCGGCCACGACCAGGTCGATGCGCGCCCCCTCGCGATGCGCGCGCGAAGCCGTCTGCAACGAGTGCTCGTAGCGGTCGACGGCATAGCCGAGCGTCGGTCCCTTGAGCGCGTCGAGCATGCCGATCAACGAGTCGATGAGGTGTCCGTGCAGATGTTTCTGCGCTTCGGAGACGATCGTGGCGAGTTCGTCGGCGGTGGCGTCGTCCATCCGTGTGAAGGTCACCGGTGTCATGAGCCGACAGCATAGATCCGTGCCCGCGGGGACCTGATCCGGCGTAGCACGCGACGGTCGGAGCGGGCGTGTGATAGCCAGTGTCACAAGGCAGCCGGGAAGGCGTGATGACGATGAACGGGCCGCTGTCAGGTGTCCGCGTGCTGGACCTTTCGGTGATGCTGTCGGGTCCCTTCGCGACGTCGCTGCTCGGTGATCAGGGCGCCGACGTCATCAAGCTCGAGCGCCCCGGCACCGGAGACATCGCCCGGATGCTGGGCGTTTCGGTCAACGGTGTGAGCGCCATGTTCGTCGCCTGCAATCGGGGCAAACGCTCGATCGTCGTCGATCTGCAGCAGCCCGACGGCGCGGAGATCGTCCGCAGGATCGCTGCCGGCGTCGACGTGTTCGTGCAGAACTTCCGTCCTGGGGTGATGGACCGCATCGGCATCGGCTACGAGGCCATCCGGCGCATCAATCCCGAAGTCATCTACACGTCCATTTCGGCTTTCGGCGCCGAAGGCCCTTATCGGCGACGCGCCGCCTACGACCCGGTGATCCAGTCGTACTCAGGTTTCGCGATGAACCAATCTGACCCCGACGACGGCGCGCCTGTCTTCCTGCGGCAGTCGGGCGCCGACAAGGTCACCTCCCTGTTCGCCTCGCAGGCGATCACCGCGGCGCTCTTCGCACGGGAGCGTGGCCAAGGAGGCCAGCATCTCGAGCTGTCCATGATGGACGCCGCAGTCTCGTTCCTCTGGGCGGATGCGGCCGGTAACGAGGTGCTGCTCGGATCGGACGGCTCACTGCCCTCCAGTCCCGTCGCGGGCCTGCACCCCGTGCGTTTCGCCGATGGTTGGGGATCGGTCTCGCCGACCACGGACAGGGACTTCGCCGCGATCTGCCGGGTCTTCGGGATCGAACTCAGCCTCGCCGAACGCGTCACGACCATGACCGAGCGGATGAAGAATCGCGCAGCAGCAAACGAAGTGGTCGACCTCTGGCATGCGCGCGCCGCGAACATGACGATGGCGGAGGCTGATGCGCTGCTCTCGGCCGAGGGGCTGTCGTTCGCCTGGGTGATGACGAATCAGACCCTGGTCCAGGACCGCCATGCCCGGGACGTGGGGCTGTTCGAGGAGTTCGACCATCCCATGGCCGGAAAGGCGCGACTGCCTCGTCACCCCACCAGGTTCGGCTCCACTGAGGCCAAGCTCGGTACGCCCTCACCACTGCTCGGAGAACACACCGACGAGATCCTCGAAGGCATCGGCATCGGCTCAGAAATCGCGGGGTTGCGGGCTCGGGGCGTCGTCGCCTGAGGACCGCGATAGAACAGGGGCATGACTAAGGAACTCGCCAAGCTCAACTTCCGCGATGTCGGCGGGCTGCCGGCGGCAGCCGGGTCGTTGGTTCGAGCAGGCGTGATCTACCGCTCGGAGGGTCCGGCGAGTTTCGAGGGTGTCCACCGAGAAGAACTGACGGCACTGGGGATTCGGCTGGTGTGCGACCTTCGCGCCGACAAGGAACGTCAGAAGTCCCCCAACGACTGGAGCGACACCGCACGCCTGCTGAACCTGGACATCAACTCCGATCTGCGCGCCAGCGCAACCGAACTGCTGGAGACACTGGCGAACGACCCCTCGGTCGAAGCGCTCAAACGTGCAAACGTGAGCAACTACGCCGTCACCCCTGCTGCGCTTCGGCCGAGGCTGCGAGAGCTGGTCCAGGCCATCGTGGAGGGCGAGACGCCGGTCCTGATCCACTGCACCGCCGGCAAGGATCGGACCGGAGTGCTGGTGGCACTGCTCCTACTAGCCGTCGGCGTGCCTGGTGACGTTGTGATGGCGGATTACCTGCGCTCCGACGTCTACGGCGAGAACCTCCGCGAGCGCGGCGGGCTCCGCGAAGGGATTCAGGAAGTGTTCGGCTTCCTTCCCGGCGACGCCTTCATCGATGTGCTGGTCGGAGTCGATGCCGATTTCCTCGGGGCAGCTCTCGATGCCGTGAACCGTGAATGGGGTTCGATCGACGGCTATCTCGCCGCGGCCGACATCGAGCCCGATCTGCTAAATCGCTTTCGCGCGGTGCTGACGGTCCCGTCGGATGAGTCGGCGCCGATCGGTTAGAGCGGCACCCCGGTGCGGGTGTAGATCTCCTCGGCATTGCCGCCGAGGAAGCGCTCGCGTAAGCCCGGCTCCAGGCTCTGCAACCGCGGCCCGTAGAGCGTGATCGGGTCGGCGTTGCCTTCCATGTGCGGGTAGTCGGATGAGAACAGGCACATCTCCGGCAGCCGCTCGAGGACGTCGAGGGCCTCGACATCACCGAAGCCGGGAAGGGGCGTGATCTTGACGTTGCGGCGGAGCATGGCGCCGCCGCTGGTCTCGTACGGCCAATCGCCCAGCCCGATCGAAGGCAGCGACTGGCGCTCACACGCGTCGACGAAGGTCGGCAGCCAACCGACCTTCATCTCCTCGATCACCACGGTCAACGCGGGATGGCGGGCGAAGACGCCGCCGTAGAGCATCGAGGTGAGCAGGTTCTGCGCCGCGTGGATTCGCTGGGTATTCGCCAGCCGCGTCAACGCACCAACACCACCGCCGCCCGGGCCGTCCCACCCGATGTCGGCCCAGCCGGCGAAGTCCGATGCGGTGTTGCCGACATGGATGACCGCAACCATCCCCAGCTCCACCGCAGCAGACCAGACGACGTCCCAATCAGGATGGCCAGGTGGGACCGCCCCCGGCGGCTTGCCGTCAACGGTGTAGAGGAAGAACGCGCGATGACCACGAGCTCGCGCCCGTGCCAGTTCTGCGGCAGCCGCGGAAAGGTCGCCCAGATCCAGCACGGCCACGCCGTGAAGGCGATCTGAGTGATCAGCGAGCTGCTCCGCAAGGTAGTCATTGCACCGCGCCACACCCGCCGGCCGCTCATCGCCGAGGTACTCGAGCATCTGCCAGTACCCACCCGGATTGACCAGGCAGTGGTCGATGCCGACCCGGTCCATCCACTGGACCCGCTCCGAGGCAGTCGAATCATGCTGCGGATGCAGGATGATCGGCCCGCCCCGCTCCTCCGCCAGGCGCACCAGGGCCGGCAGCAGCGTCCTTCCGTCCGGACGGCGTGACGCGGGCAGGGCGCGAAGCAGATCTCCCGCGATCCCGTGAGCAAGCCGCTCCACGCCATTGCCAGGGAATCTGTCCATCCATGGCTCCAGCGGATGGGCACCCGGCGCGAACGAGGCGGTTTCCCAGTGGGTGTCGACATCGATCACGGCCACGGCCACGCTCCCCTGCTCGGCAGACTTCTCGTAACAGCGTTATACGCCATCCAACCTGGCTGGCGGCTGCTCATCGGGGTGACTCCTAGTCTCCGCGTCGCTTCGAGGCGTTCTTCTTGACCACCGTCTTCGCAGGCTTTGCGGCCCGCCTCTTGGTCGCCTTCGGGGCTGCTTTCGCAGGGATCGGCGTCGGACTCGCCAGCAGCGCCTGCATGAAGCGCCGGACGACGTCGGCGCAGTCGCCTTCTGAAGGGGTCTGGAAACCCAACGCGGACAGCGCCCGCAGCCCGATCTCGATGCTCCAGAGAATCTTGACCGCGGCATCCAGATCCACTGCCGAGTCGAATCCTTCTGAATCCCGGCGCGCCTCGAACGCACGGGATGACGCGTCGAGACGCACGGCAACCGTGTCGTGGAGCCGCTGCTTCACCTCGGCGTCGCCGCGAGCCGCCATCGCCGCCTCCAGCAACAGCGACGTCAACTGGTCTCGGGTGCGGTAGTGCGCGAACTGGTAGGCGACCACGTCGCTGAGGGACTGTTCACTCACGTCGTCGGGCAGGGTCCAGAGATCAGTGGTGAGCCGCGCTTCGACTGCTTGCGCCAGGAGGTCCGCTTTGCCGCGGAAGTTTCCGTACAGCGCGCCGCTGGTGAGACCGATCCGCCGGCCGAGATCGCGTACCGAGGCCGATGCGTACCCCTCGGTCGCGAAAACCTCGGCAGCAAGATCGACAAGCGACTCCCGCGTCGTCACACGGGACGGGGGTGGACTGGTCGCAGCCATGCCGACATAGTAACGATGTTACGAACGCTGAAGGAGAGGGCGCGGGGCGTGGCAACGAGCATCGGCAGCATCGCGATCTGGGTGAGCGATCTCGAGCGATCGACGGCCTTCTATCGCGACGGCCTTGGATTGGACGTCATCACCACCATCGAGACAGAGGAGATCCGCGAGGTCATCGTCGGCCGGCGAGACACCGGTTCGCAGCTGATGCTGGCGCATCGAAAGGGCGAGACCACAGGTGTCGAACCCAGTGGTATCTGGAAGGTGTACTTGTCCCGGAGGTGAACCGTGCGCACTGACGTCCGCATCGTCGACGTCGATCAGCGTTACCACGAGCCGACGACTGCTGCACCCGCCATTTGGATCCGGCCTTCGCCGACCAGGCGCTGAAGCTCGCGATCAATGCTGAACGGGTCGGACCGGCCGCACGGTGAGGAACGCG
>DATAVO010000199.1:0-19513 GCA_036267695.1 Frankiaceae bacterium | reverse complement strand
GGGTAACCGGCCACGGAAGAGAACGCGTCTGTAGGCCGGTGGCTGTCGGGCAACGCACGCGGAACCGAGCAATCGGCGAAGTGGTGCAGCCTGACAAGAGCGGGCTCCCTCCATCTCATACATGGAGGGAGCCCGCTTCTTTCGTTATTCTGCCCGGTTCAACCCCGTCAATCCGGGCACGACACGCGATGAGCAGGGCTCCAGGCGAGCCTAGGAGATTTCGGAGGCACGGGCACATGGCGGGGTGGCGTTTCACGGCGAAGCGAACGGTCGCGCACTTGTCAGCGGTGGGTGTGGTGGCCGGTTCGATGGTCCTCGCTGGTGGGGCGCCCGCCGGTGCTGCCGGCCAGTCAGTCCACGGCTGTCCGTCCGGCTATGTCTGCCTCTACAAGTACGACAGTTACCACGGCAGCCGCGGGCTGAACCGGCCCGACGCGGAGCTTTTCACCTATGGCCTGCACAAGATCTACGGCTTCACCGCGTACGCCGGCTCGACGGTCGATAACCAGTACGGCTACTACAGCCCGCACAACGGTCAGTACTTCGGGGCGGCGTGCTACTACCGGCACGCGAACGGCACCGGCTTCTACACCAGTGACCGCGGCTTCCCGGCCCAGTCGGTGCCGCACTTCGACCTCTACCCGATCAACTCGGTGCGCCTGATCAAGGTCACCGGCTCGAACGGGATCAACTGCTGAGGCGCGTCCACACCGGCTATTGTTGCTAGTTGCCAATAAATGACATGTTTCCCGTGATAGATAACTCTTAGTGACCGGCGCAGTCGCCGCGCACGGTTATCGACTTCGGGGGAAGCGTGAAGATTCGGCGGTTGGTGCGTGCGCGGCGTCGGTTGCGGCTGCTGGCGATCGCAGTTGCGGCCGCCCTTCTTGCGGCCCTCGCGGGTCCGGGATTTCAGTCCGCCGGCGCCGCGGCGACGCCGGCCAGTCACTTACCCTCCGTGAAGATCGTCAGCCCAGCGCCGCTGACCTTTGTCAAGGGCGGCGTCGCGTCTGTACGCGTGACGACGGCCGCATCGGTGAAGGCTCTGGTCGCTCGAGTCGGCAGGGTCGACGTCTCACGCGCATTCACCCGCACAGGCAAAGGCGTCTGGACGGCGAGTCTGACGCGGGCTGCCCACCAGTTGGCTGTCGGGCCCAACACCTTGACGGTGCGCGCCGCCGTCAAGGGCGCGCCGACGTCAAAGGTGATCTTCCTGGTCGGCAGCCACGACCCCGCATTGGTCGCTTTCCGCAGCGTCCCGGCCCGAGCCGGCACGCCGCTTGCGTTCACCATCGCCGCCCCGCGCTCGGATTACCGGGCCTTTCAGGTCGTGCTGAACGGCCACGACATCACGGCTGATTTCGTCGGGCAGACCACCGGCCGGATGAGCACCCGCATCGGTGCCGACGACGGGCTACGGACCGGCGTCAACCGGATCCGGGTCTACGTCGAGACCAACGAGAATCGCTTCCTGGACATCACGAAAGCGTTCACGATCGCTGACGGTCCGCTGGCCGCCGCTGGCTCCGATCGTTCGGTACGCGTCGGGCAACCGATGAGGCTGGGCGGCTCAGCGCTCACTGCCGACCGCACCGGCCACCTGACCTACTCGTGGACCCCGAGCCCCACGTCGGCGATGAAGTTGACGAATCCGACGTCGGCGCACCCGACTCTCGTGGTGAGGACCCCCGGCCGCTACACGGTCACGGTCAAAGTCACCCAGCACGGCGGACGCCGCGACGGCGCCGTCTCCACCGACACCATCGCCGTCGCCAGCAGCCCCAACCTGCCACCGGTCGGCACGCCCGTATCGCTGGGAACCTCGATCACCGCTAACGGGGTGACGTACAGCCTGAGCCCCGGTGACTCGCTGCTGGCCGTCGTCCTCGACCAGGTGACGCTGCAACCCATCGGCCTGACGCAGAACAGCTGGAGCGCCGCTGAGGCGCCGACTCTGCTCGGTGAGCTGCAGTCCGCCACGAGCACGTCGCAAAGCAACGCCGGCCACGTGATCGTGCTGTTGTCCAATCCTCCTGGCATGGCGCTGCCCAACGCGTTCGATCAGGTCGTCACCGAGGCCGGCGGCGCGTCGCCGAACGGGAAGCGAGGCTTCTCGCTCGTCGGTTACCCGCTGAGCCCTGCCGCGAGCGTCGAGTACCAGCCATCAGCTACCGGCCCGCTCAGCACCGTCACGGGCTACTTGCAGGCTGACCCGGATGCATTCTTCCGGTTCGTGGCCGACTCGTATCCCACCTTCACCACCTCGTCGTCCCTTCTCCCGACGTCCAACACCATGACGATCGGCGGGAAGGCCTACTCCGCCACCTTGCCGGCCTGCGCCTCCGGCGGATATCAGGTGGAGGAGATCTCGGCTGCCACGGGCGCGGCGATCACCGGGGCGACTTTCGAGACAGCCGGATGCGCCGGTGCTGACGTCACCGGCGTGACCCAGATGAGCGCCGCCTTGCAAGAGGCGATCCTGCAGTTCGCGCTCGTCGGCGGTCCGCCGCTGCTGGTGTTCGTCCAGAGCATCGGCAACCCGCGCCAAGGCTCTGGCGCGCCGGCGACGGCCTGGGTGACCCTGGCGAATCAGATCCAGTCCGTCGGAGGGACGGCGCAGGGCTTCTTCGCCGGCTCCGGGGCAAGCACGACTGACACCTCGCACAGCTACGCGCTGGCGGGAAGTGTCCCGTCGCTCGGCTCAGGCCGCGGCTCTGAATCCGTGAGTGCGCTGACCGGCAACCCCGGAGTGCTCAGCGGCGCGCTGCACCGGGGGAGAAGCTGGAACTACGAGACCGGCTACACCCAGATGCCGGGCATCAGCCTGACCGGTCTTCCGCAAATCGCTACGGAACCGCTGCAGAGCTGGCCCCTTTCGGCGAACGTCCCCAACCTCACAGGGGGCGGGTTCTACCTCAACGCGCAGAACTACATTGCCGCGCAACTGGAACGCAAACTCAACCTAACCCCGGGTTTCACCGGATGCGGCGGCGCACTCCCCGGCATCCGCGCGTACTACTGCACGGTCGGCTTTGTTACCGGCACCGATGCTCAGAGGGCGTTAGGCGCCCTGAACCAGCTGAGCTACGTTCCTACGTCGGCATTCACGAGTGCGGACTTCGGCGTCGTGCAGACCCAGCTGCAAACCGAGCTCGGCGACATCATGTCCATCCAGCAGGACTTCGAGGAATTCGGCAGCGTCTACGACGCGTCGAACAGCAAGAGCGCGAACACGGTCGAGGCCATCGCAAACAACATCCTGAACACGCTGGGCGGCAAGGGAACCTTTGACGGAAACCCGCTGTCCATCGCCGCCACTCTCGTGCAGGGCCTGGGAACGGCCGAGTCGCTCGCGGCAGCGGCGACGGGGATCGGTACCGCGCTCTTCCTCGTCGCCGACATCGGCACCGAGATCGACGGCAAGACACCGCTGGTCAACGAAATCCAGACCGACGCGAGCAACATCGGCAGCTCGCTGCAGACGTACTTTGAAAGCGTCAATGCGGCCTTGACCACCGAGCAGTACGTCATCGACACCGACTGGGGCAAGCTCAAGAACGCCGTGGCGGAGCTGGCCCCGGCGCTGTCGACGCTCACTGGCACGGGCAAGGCCGACCTCACGGCGAGTGTCACGGCGAGCGTCAGCAGCTGGGCGACCGGGGAGCTCCTGCCGAGCGTCTACAAGCTCGTCATCCTCAATGCCGGCGAGCTGAATCCGAACCCGTCGGCTGACCCCACCACGTACCGATGCTCGATCCAGCCGCCCGTCGGTCCGAGTACCCCGTACACGCCCTTCAGCCACTACACGAGCACCTACCCGGGCTGGTTCACCGTGCCGGTTTCGCCGTCGGGTGCGGCGACGGGGGTCAGCCGACCCGTCCTGCTGGTGTCGGTGAACGACCTGACTCCCAGGGACGGCACGTTCTCCGATCGCACGCCTGCCCAGCTGCCAAAGTTCATCCCGACGTTCTTCCAGAACACGGTGGACGGCGGCTACGGGCAGGTCAACCCGAGCTACCTGATCAGCACCTTCGGCACGTCCTATTCACCGATCAGCTGCTGAGCCGTTCTCGTCCAGCACCTGATGCACCCCGTCGCGGGCAATGGCCTGACCTTGCGCGCTTCCGCGCGCCCAGGATTCGCGACGCGTCACCTTCCAGCCACCGGGGGTGCGCGCAAACGTCCAGCGGCCCACCGACTGGCGCCAGACGCTGCGGCCTGACGGCTCGGTCACGTACACGGTTGCGTAGCCGGTGGCGGTCGCGGTGTCGCCGTTGACGTAAATAGTGAACGGGCCCATCACGTGAGCGCAGCCGGGCAGGATCGCCTGGTGCGCCTCGCTGGTGACGATGCCGCGCAGCTCCTCGCGTCCGGTCAGGGTGACGGTGTCGTCGATGGTGGCGATGGCGTCGGGAGTGTAAATGTCGGCGCACGCGTCGGGGTCGTCGCCGTCGACGGCGAACCCGTATGAGGTGAGCAGCCGGGTGATGGCGAGCTCGTCCTCGACGGCTTGGAGCCGGGCTGCCAGGCTTGCCACTCTCGCCTCGAGGTCGGTCATGGCGTCAGAAGGGGCTGGGCAGCCGGTCGATCGGGACGGCGATGAGAGTCGACGCGCCCGCCGCGCACGCCTCCCGCAGCACCTGGGGGAGCGTCGCGAGGTCGTCGACCCGCCGGCTTTCGACCCCGAACGCCGAGGCGAGCTTCGCCCAGTCGGGGTTCTGCAGCCGGGTCCCGAGCTCGCGGCCGCCGAACTTCTCCTGCTGATCGCGGTTGGAATTGCCGTAGGCGCCATCATCGAAAACGACCGTCACGGTGTTGATGCCGTGCTGTACCGCCGTGGCCATCTCGTTGGAAGCGAAGAGGAAGCCGCCATCGCCGACCACCGTGACGACCGGGCGATCAGGCTGTGCCACCTTGACTCCGAGTGCAGCCGGGTAGCCGAAGCCGAGGGTGCCCATGTACGAGGTGCTCAGGTATGTGCGCGGCGCGTAGACCGGATAGGACATGTGGCACGCGTACGCCATCGTGGCCGTGTCGCAGACCAGGATCCCGTCCTCGGGGACGCCTTCACGCAGCGCCTCGACGATGCGGAACTGCGGTCCGATCGCGTGCAATTCGGCAAGGACCGCGGCACGTACCGCCCGCCCTTCTTCGGCGCGCGACGGGCTCGTGACATCGCCGAGCAGAGCGCTCAACGCTTCCAGGCTGAGCCGCGCGTCACCGGGAACCGCCACACTGACGGGGGAGTTGCGCCCGATCTGATCGGCATCCGCGTCGACATGGATGAGCGTCTGGCTGGGCGCCAAGCCGAAGCCCTGCATCCGGGTGCCGACGGCGAGAACCACGTCAGCCGAATCAAGCACCGGGCGCAGCCGCTTGTTGACCCACATCGTCCCGACCGACAGTGGGTTGCGATCGTCGATCGCGCCCTTGCCTTCGCGGCTGGTGACGACGAGCGCCTGAAGCTTCTCGGCCAGCGCGGTCAGAGCCGCACCGGCATCGCCGAGCACGGCGCCGCCGCCGGCGATGATCAGCGGGCTCGACGCGCCTGCCAGCAGCTCGGCCGCCTTCGCGAGATCGGCCTCCGCCGGGATGACCGGCCGGCGCTGGGCGGCGGCGAGCAGCGCGCTGTCGGTGGTCTCGGCGAATGCCTCGGGCGGGATCTCGATCTCCGTCGGGCGCGGCCGTCCTGAATTCATCTGCACGAATGCCTCGTGCACGCCCGCGGCGATCCCGTCGGCCTCGGTGACGCGCTCGGCCCATTTGGTGATCGGGCGGACGATGTCGAGCTGGTCGTGCACGTCATGCAGCAGGCCGAGATCGCGGCCGATGCCGTGGCGGTTAACCTGCCCGGAGACCAGCAGCACCGGCGAGGAGCACGCATGGGCGGTGGCCAGACCCGACGCCGCGTTGTAGACGCCGACGCCCGGCACGACCATGGCCACGCCCGGCCGGCCGGCGGCTCTCGCGTAACCATCCGCCATGTAGGTGGTGGCCTGCTCGTGACGCGTCACGATGTAGCGAATCTCGGGGACGTCGACGAGCGCATCGAGGGCCGACATCAGCTGATCGCCGGGGAGGCCGAAGATGACCTCGACGCCTTCGGCGCGCAGCTGCCGCGCCAAGGCATCGCCGCCGGTCATCGTTGTTCGGGGCGAGGATTGGGGCGGGGTCTGGGGTGCGGCAGCCGTCACTTGGATATTGTATCTATGCTGAAGTTCCAGCATCAGGGAGGTCTCGTGACGGCGGCTACCGGATTACGCGTCCAGCGCCAGGCAGGTTCGCTCGGCGCGATCATCGAGGGCGTCGACCTCTCGCAGCCGCTGGACGAGGCCACCTTCGAGGCGCTGCACGGAGCATTTCTCGAACACCACATCATCTGCGTTCGCGGGCAGTCCGCCATGACCGAGGCCGATCAGCTGGCGTACTCCGCGCGGTGGGGCACGATCTCGATCCACCCGTACGTGCCTTCGATCGAGGGCTACCCGGGGTTGATGCGGATCTACGATCCCAATCCGGTGACGCAGACCTGGCATTCGGATACCACGCATGCGAAGAAGCCGCCGGCCATCACCGTCCTGCTGGCCCGCACCATTCCGCCTTATGGCGGCGACACGATGTGGTCGAACGTCAGCCGGGTCTACGAGGAGTTGTCACCCGGGATGCGGGCCACGCTGGACGGCCTCAAGGCGGTGCATCAGGGGACGGAGCTCGCGGCCTCGGCCGGCCTCGACTCCGATGCGGTGCGCACCGTCCACCCCGTCATCCGTACCCACCCCGAGACCGGGAAGCGCTCGCTTTTCGTGAACGGCAATTACACGACCTGTTTCGACGGCTGGACCCCCGAAGACAGCGCTCCACTGCTGGAGTACCTCTATGCGCAAGTCGGCCGGCCCGAGTACGTGTACCGGCACAAGTGGCAGGTCGGCGATCTGGTGATGTGGGACAACCGCTGCACGCAGCATGCGGTCGTCGGCGACACCGGCGGCGCCGAGCGCACCCTGCACCGGGTCACCATCGAGGGTGACGTGCCGGTCTGATGGCTGACGCGAGTGATGCCTTCTGGATTTCCGCTTCTGCCCTAAGCGCCGGCCTGGCTGGAATCCTGCGTGGCCATGGGGTGCTGGCCGAGCAGGCTGACGTCGTCGCCGGGTTGCTGGTCGAGGCCGACCTGCGCGGGGTCGATTCGCACGGCGCCCACCTGATGTCGATGTATGCGACCCGGCTGGCATCCGGTGACATCAAGCCCTCCACGGTTCTCAGCACGATCACCGACGACGGTTCGACCGTGCATCTCGACGGCGGCCTTGGCTTCGGGCAGATCGCCGGTCTGGAGGCGGCACGTCTCGTCGCCGAGCGGGCCGCCGAGCATGGCATCGCGACCGTGGCGGTACGCGAGAGCACCCACCTCGGCGCCCTCGGCGCCTACACCTCGCGCGTCGCTGAAGCCGGCTACATCTGCCTGTGCGTGCAGAACGGGCCGACGTTCGTGCCGCCCTTCGGCGGGATCACCGCGCTGTTCTCGACGAACCCGCTGTCCTACGCGATCCCCGCCGGCTCCGAGCCCGCCATCGTCTACGACATCGCCACGACGGCGGTCGCCGGCAACAAGGTGCTGCTGGCGAAAAAGCGTGGGGACATGTCGATTCCGGCCGGCTGGGCCGCCGACGATCAGGGCCGCCCGACCACCGACACCGCGGCCGCGTCCGTACGGCATCTGCAATGGTTCGGTGGGCACAAGGGCTTCGGGCTCGCGCTGCTCGTCGAGTTGCTGGCCGGGGTGCTGGCGGGGAGCTCGTTCGGCACGACCGAGCGCACCGCGTCACCACTGCACGGAGATGTCCGCGTTGCCAAAGGTTTCGTGCTGATCGCGATCGACCCTTCGCGGTTCATGCCGCTCGCCGACTTCCGGTCGAGCGTCGACACTCTGATCCGCGAGATCCGTGAGGGTGAGCGCGCGCCGGGCGTTGACCGCATCTGGCTGCCCGGGGAGCCCGAGCATGTCCGCACACTCGAACGCTCGCGTGACGGGATCCCGCTGGCCGTGCCGCTGCTCGACGAGCTCGACCGCCTTGCCGCCGTCGTCGGCGCTGCGCCTATCACCCGCGCTTAATCGGGGAGGATTGCGCGCGACTTGAAGAGGGTGACGACGAGGTCGCCCTGGCGGCGCATCATCTTCGCGTACTCAGCTGACGCGCGCTCGCCGTCGCCGCGCTTGATGCTGCGCAAGATCGCCCCCGTGCCCTGCTTCTCGACCTCGACCGAACCAGGGACCAGCTCGAAGAAGTTGCCGGGGACGATGCCGGCGAGCGCGGTGAGGACAGCGGGAAGGCGGGGGGAGCGGGCCATGTCGATGACGGCCCGATGGAAGGCCTGATTGAGCCGCCAGGCACTCTGCGGATCCTGAGCAGCAGCAACGCGTTTCTGCAGATCCGTGAGGTTGGCGAGGTCGTCCTTGGAGTGACGTTTCGCCGCCCGCGCGGCCGCGAATCCATAGACGTGGCCGTAGAGCTCGTAATGGTCGCGCACCACCGATTCATCCAGCGAACTGATGAACGCGCCGCGGTGCGGCTTGATGGTCACCCAGCCCTCGCGCTCGAGGCTGAGCAGCGCTTCCCGCACGGGGACCCGGCTGAGGCCGAGCACCTCGGCGATGGCGTCCTGTGGAACCCGATCGTTTTGGCGCAGCACGCCGTCGAAGATCAGCCGGCGGATGTACAGCGCGGCCTGGGCCCCGCTGCTGCGCCGCGACACCTCATCGGGCGCCGGAAGTGCCGTAGTCAATGGAATTTCCGACGCCGCCCGAGCCATCGTCAAATCTTATCTTGGATAAAACGTTGAAGCGGCCATGATTCGGGGCTACTCCTGCCAGGAGGGGTCGCGATCAGTTGTCTGGGGTTGGCGGCCGGTGCGCAGCGGAGAGAGGGGGGAGTCCACGAGCAGGAAGCGGTGGAAGTCGCGGGTCTGGCCGAACGTGGATTGGCGGTACGTCCGGAAGGGTCCCGGCGAACGCTCGTCCGCCTCCAGCTCGCCCCACTGCTCCCAGGTCGGAATCGACCACAGCAGGAAGGCTTCCGACTCATTCACCATCGCGGTCCCCCAGGCGCCGATGAGCTTCCAGCCGTGCTCGCCGTAGAGCGACTGGCCGCGCTCGGCGACCTCCTCGAGGTAGCTGCCGGCGCGTCCGGGCTCGACGGATATCTGCTCGTGCGCATAGACCTCAGCGACGGGGGCGTGGACCCCTCCGGCGCACAGCTCCTTGATGGTGGACGTCCATGGCGCGGGCACCAGCACGCGGTCATCGCCGCGCCGGCGGTAGTTCGCCGCCTCGGCCCACCACTTGGCGAGCTTGGGGTCCTGCAGCCCCGGGTGGTTGAACTCGTGACGGAACGAGGTGGCGAGCCCTTCGAAGCCCTCCTCCTCCCAGAGGTTGACAACCTGCGGCCACCCTCGGGTGGTGCCCACCACGCCCCAGACCCCGTAGCACAGCTGCTGGCGCTCTTCCTGCGCGATCGGGCTCCAGTTGGCCGTCATGTGGTGCATGTACTTGGCCCGGTTGTGCCCGAGGATGTCGATGAACTCGTGGATGTACACCCGGTCGTTGATGGCGCGTCCTTTCGGGGTCCTACACTTGAGAACTTCATCCTGTATCAAAAATGCATTCCGGTCATGTGGGGAGTGGTGCGGGCATGTCGGCAGACGTCCTGGGCTCGGATCAGAGCGTCGGCGCAGAGCGGGCAGCCACGCCCAACCTCGAGCGCATCCCGCCACTGGTTGACGTCGACGCCCACATCGTCGAGCCGCCGGAGGTGTGGTCGAGCCGGCTGCCGGCGAAGTACCGCGAGATCGGTCCCCACGTCGAATATCACCCGACGGGCACCCCGAAGCTGGCCGGAGGCACGTACATCGAGCAGCCCGGCACCGAGGGTCCCGATGTCGCCTGGTGGTGCTACGAGGACCACAAATATTCGGTCAAGCGGCTCATTGCCGCCGCCGGCTATCCGGCTGACGAAATCAGCTTTAACGGCATCACGTTCGAGCAGATGCGCCCCGGATGCTGGAAGCAGCAGGACCGTCTCGCCGACATGGATCTCAACGGCGTGCAGGCCCAGCTGTGTTACCCGAACTATCCGCGCTTCGCCGGCCAGATCTTCCTCTACGGCAAGGATCGCGAGCTGGCCCTGCTGTGCGTGCAGGCCTACAACGACTGGATGGTGGAGGAGTGGTGCGGCGGGTCCGGCGGTCGGCTGGTGCCGCTCTGCCTCGTGCCGCTGTGGGACCCAGAGCTTGCAGCGCAGGAGGTACGCCGTAACGCCGCCCGCGGGGTTCGCGCCGTCGCCTTCACCGAGCTGCCGGCCTACCTCGGCCTGCCCAGCCCGCACTCGGGCTACTGGGATCCGTTCTTCCGGGCTTGTGAGGAAACCGGCACGGTCGTCTGCATGCACATCGGCTCGGGCACCAAGACCCCGCAGGCTTCTCCGGACGCGCCTGACGCTGTCGCGGCGACCATCATCTTCGGCAACTCCGCGGCGAGCATGGCCGACCTGCTGCTGTCGAGCGTCTTCGTGCGCTACCCGACGCTGAAGGTGCTCTACGCCGAATGCCAGATCGGTTGGATCCCTTACCTGCTCGAGCGTTTGGACGATGTCTGGGAAACCCATCGCGGCTGGAGCAATTCACAGCTCAACGTCCCGCGGCCGCCCTCCACGTACTACCTGGAACACGTCTACAGCTGCTTCTTCAAAGACGCGGTCGGCGTGCGGATGCTCGACATCGTGGGCGAGCACAACGTCATGTTCGAGACCGACTACCCGCATCAGGACGGCACCTGGCCCCATTCGCGGGAGGCCGCCGCGGATCAGTTCGGCACCCTGACCGATGCCCAGATCCACAAGCTGGCACGGGGTAACGCGATCGCGCTCTTCGGTCTCGATCTTCCCGAGCACTGAGCCGCAGCGATCGTGCTCGACCGTAACCTGCTCGCCCCGCACGCCGTCGCGCACTGGGCGCAGGAAACCCCTGACGCCCCAGTCCTTGTCCACGTCGACGGGGATCGGCTCACCTACGCCGAACTCCTCGCCGACAGCCGGAAATGGGCGACGTGCCTGCGCGGGCTCGGCATCGACGCCGGTGCTCACGTCGCGACGCTCCTGCCCAACGCCTTCGAAGCGCACCGCACGATGCTCGCGCTCGGGTGGCTGCGCGCGGTCGAGGTTCCGCTGAACGTCGCGTACGTCGGGGAGATCCTGGCGCACGCGCTGAACCTGTCGGAGGCGACGACCCTCGTCACCACAAAAGCCTTGCTGGCACAGGTGAATGCGGTCGCGCAAGAGCTGCCGCTGCTGGGCACCGTGCTCCTGGTCGACGGCGCCGCTGAAGGCGAGGGGGAGCTGGCCACCGTCTCGCTGCCGGACGAACTCGCCGCCACCATCGCCGAGACCGATTTCGACGGTCCTGACGTCACCGACGTCTCGACGCTCATGTTCACCTCGGGCACGACCGGCCCGTCCAAGGCGGTCATTACGCCGTGGGGGCTCACCTTTCAGATGTGGTCGTGGGTGCCGGGCGACATGCTCGCCCCGGGCGAAGCGCTCTTCTCCGCGATGTCGCTCTTCCACAACTCCGGACGCTCGGGCTTCAGCTACGTGCTTTCCCGCGGCGGCTGCCTGGTCACGCGGGAGAAGTTCAGCGCGACGAGCGTGTGGGACGACGTGCGTCGCTTCGACTGCGTTGCGCTGGCTCTCGTCGGCCCGCTGACCGCGCTGCTCTACTCCGCCCCGCCGCGGGACGACGATGCCGACAATCCCGTGCGCAGCGTCATCCTCGGACCGATGATCCCGCAGATCGCGGACTTCAAGAAGCGCTTTGGCGTCCAGGTCGCGATCTGTTACGGGCAAACGGAAATCGGCGCTCCCGTCACCTCGGGGTGGGACCACGGCCCGTGGGAGGCGTGCGGGCAGCGCCGGCTGAGCTGGCCGTACCACGAGGTCCGGATCGTCGACGAGAACGACGAGTCACTCGCGCCGGGTCAGGTGGGCGAGATGGTCGTGCGCAGCGACGAGCCGGGCGCGCTGAACCTCGGCTACTACGGCATGCCTGACCGCACGGCGGAGGCCTGGCGCGGCGGGTGGTTTCACACTGGCGATGCGTTCCGGGAGGACGACGACGGCAACTTCTACTTCGTCGACCGGATGAACGACGCGATCCGCCGGCGCGGCGAGAACATCTCCTCCTTCGAGGTCGAGGCGGCGGTCGCGCAGCATCCGGCGGTACGCGAGTGCGCCGCGATCGGGGTGCGTACCGAGTTCGGTGACGACGAGGTGATGGCGGTCGTCCTCGTCGAGGATCCCTTCGAACCCCGTGAGCTGCTCGCGTTCCTTGCAGGGCGGCTGCCGAAATTCATGCTGCCCCGCTACGTGAACGTCGTTACCGATCTGCCGCGCAACGCCACCACGGGACGGGTCCGCAAGAGCGAACTGCGCGCGGCCGGTCTCACGGCGAGCACCTGGGACGCAGCCGCCGAACCGCCGAGCCGACTGCGTTAACTTCCTTCCCATGTACGTCTGCATCTGTCTGGCCGTCACCGCGGCCGAGATAGAGAGCGTCATCGCGTCCGGCGCCAAGTCGACGAAGAAGATCGGCGCGCGGTGCGGGGCCGGCACGTCGTGCGGCAAGTGCAAGAACAACATCCGGCGCATCATCGAGGCCAAGCACGAAGCGGGAGAACGCCGGTGAGTACACAGCCTGTGGTTCTGGCAAGCGTGCTGCACGTGCCCGACTACGACCTCTGGGACTCGATGCTCGAAGATGCCACAGACCGGATGCGCGAGCTCGGCGTCATGCGGCGCTGGGCGTACCGCTCGCTCACCGACCCCTCCGAGGTGTTCTCCGGCGTGCTGGTCAGCAGCGCGGAGCAGGCCATGGGCATGATGCGCAGCCTGCAGATGACCGACTGGATCACCCGTACCGGCGTCGAGGACGTCCCGCCGTTCTTCGTGGGCGCCCGCGTCGCCTCGTTCGATCTCACCGAAGGCCAGCGGGTCGACGGGCAGTTCATCGTCGCCTCGATCCACACGGTGGGCGACTTCGACCGCTGGATGACGATGGTCGAGACCGACCGGCCGTGGATGGTGGAGGGCGGCACCCGGCATGTGTGGCTCTACCGCGCGATCGACGATCCGGGCGAGGTGATGGGCATGATGTCGCTGCGTTCGGAGGTTGCCGCGCGCTCACTGCTGGAGGGCGGGCTGACTCGCGAATCCTGGTTCGACGAGTCGGGCATCGACGTGCATCCGCCGGCGTTCGTCGGCCGGCGAACCCGGATCGTCGACTACGACGAGAGCCTGCGGTCGGTCGACTGAACCGACCGCAGCGGCACTCGTCGGGCCGCCCGCGTTAGTTTGTTGCCTTCCGGGGAGAGGACAGCTTCATGGCACAGAGCAAGGTCGTCACCGCGCTCAACGGATTGCTCATGACCGAGCTGACGGCCATCAACCAGTACTTCCTGCATTACATGATGTGCAAGAGCTGGAGCCTGGACCGGCTGGCCGGCAGCTTCAAAGACGCGTCGTATGAGGAGATGCGCGACGCCGAGAAGCTCGCCGAGCGCATCCTCGACCTGGGCGGCCTGCCGAACTTCCAGCGCCTGGGGTCCTTCGGCGTCGGCGAGACCGCCATCGAGCAGCTGCGGCTCGCGCTCGAGCTGGAAGAGGGCGCCGTCAAGCAGCTCACGGAGGCCATCGTGACAGTCGAGGCAGAGAGCGATCTGGCGACGGCGACGCTGCTGCGCGAGCTCATCGTCGAGGAAGCCAAGCAGGTGGCGTGGCTGCAGGCGCAGCTCGAGCTCGTGGAGAAGATCGGCGAGCAGAACTACCTCACGCTGCAAGCGCAGGCCTAGCGGATCGAGTCGATCGCGTCAGCAAGGGCGCGTACCGCGCCGGGTATGGCCGTTTCGTTGATGGCGGCGTAGCCGAACACCAAGCCGCCCTGGCCGCCGTCGCTGAGCCGGTAGGGGCGCAGCCCGTCGAGCCGGATACCCGCTTCGGTCGCGCGCGTGATGACCGTGTCCTCGTCCATCCCGTCCGGCAGCCAGGTCAGCAGATGCATGCCGGCGGAGATTCCGGCCGGCCGTAGCGCGGGAAGATGGGTAGCCAGCGAGGCGAGCAGCACGTCGCGCCGCCGCCGGTAGACCGGGCGCATGCGGCGCAGATGACGGTCGAGCTCGCCGCGGCGGAGCAGGTCGGCCAGGGCGAGCTGTTCGAGGGCGGGGGAGCCGCGATCGGCGGCGATCTTTGCCTCGCCCAGTGCCTGGGCCATCCGCGGCGGCGCGATCAGCCAGCCGAGCCGGATGCCCGGTGCGAGCGTCTTGCTGGCCGATCCGCCGTAGACGACCCGGTGCGGTGCGAGACCCTGCATCGCGCCGACGGGCGAGCCGTCGTAGCGGTACTCGGCGTCGTAGTCGTCCTCGATGATCACGGCGTTGCGCTCGTTGGCCCAAGTGATGATGGCGGCCCGCTTGGCCGCGGAAAGTACGGCGCCTGTGGGCCATTGGTGGGCGGGGGTGAGAATCACGGCGTCGGCGCCGCTGGCTCGCAGCGCGTCGACGCGGAGGCCGTCTTCATCGACCGGGATGGCAACGACGTCCAGTCCGGCGCGGCGGGCAACGGGGACGGCGTCGTCACCGGATGACGGATCCTCGACGGCCAGGCAGCGCGCGCCGGACTCCGCCAGCCGCTGGATGACGAGGGCGACGCCCTGGGCATAACCCGTGCAGACGATGACCTCCTGCGCCGTCGTCGAGGTCCCGCGTACCCGGTTGAGATATTCGGCGAGGGCGCCGCGAAGCTGCGGCATGCCGGCGCCTGCGGGATAGCCGAATGCGTCGTTGGGAGCGTCCGTGAGGGCCGCCCGAAGCGCTCGCATCCACGCGGTGCGCGGGAAGTGGGCGACATCGCCACGTCCGTAGCTGAGGTCGTACCGCAGGACAGGAGCCTGCGGCTTGGCCTGCGGCGGCTCGGCCGATGCGGGTACGACACCGGCCGCCACCTCGGTCCGCCCGCCGCCCCGGCCCACCACGTAGCCCTCCGAGCTGAGCTGCTGGTAAGCCTCGACGACGACGCCGCGCGAGACGCCGAGATCGGCCGCCAGCACCCGGCTGGCGGTCAGCGCCGATCCAGCCGCGAGCCGGCCCGCCCGGATGGAACCGCGCAGCGTCGTCTCGATCTGGCGGTGCAGGGGGACGCCGCTCGCCCGGTCCAGGGTGATCAGCAGCGCCGGATTGGTACTCAATCTCGCCACAGAACCGGACCTTACCGGGAGTACCAGACGGTGTGAGGCTTGCACCAGAACATCCGACCTGCCCAGGGAGAACATCATGCGACGACTGATCAACTCGACCTACGTCAGCCTCGACGGCGTCATCGAGAACCCGCAGAACTGGCCCTCGCTCGGCAGCTTCGCCGAAGATGGCGGCCAGCTGCAGATCGAGCTGCTGCAGGCCTGCGACGGCGTCGTCATGGGGCGCCATACCTACGACGGATTCGCGCCCGTGTGGCCGACGATGTCCGGCGACCCGTACAGCGACCGCATCAATGCCATGCCCAAGTACGTCGCCTCCACGACCCTGCGGGACCCGTCGTGGAACAACACGACCGTCCTTGCCGAGAACGCCGTCGGCGAGATCGCGAAGCTGAAGGGCGAGTCGGGCGGCGACCTGGTTCAGTACGGCTTCGGTTCGCTTTCCTACGCGCTGATGAACGCGGGCCTGCTCGACGAGCTGCGGCTCTGGATCCATCCGTTCTTCGTCGGCGACGCCGCCGCGAACGACCTGCTCTTCCGCCCGGGCGGCGCGACGGCATTCGACTTCGCCGGCTCGACTGCCCTCGCCTCGGGTGTCGTCGTCCTGCGCTACCTCGCCCGCCGCTAGCACAAGGCGATCCGGAAGAGGAGTTGTCGTGGGCATCGTGTTCGGCCTCGCAGCGGCCCTGCTGTACGGAGGCGGGGACTTCGCGGGCGGGCTCCTGTCGCGCCGGCATGGCGTGCTCGCGGTCTCGCTCGTCGGGTCGCTCGTGTCCACCACCGTCGTCGGTGCCGCGCTGCTCATCAGCTGGACCCGGGCACCCAGCGCGTCCTCGCTGGCCTGGGGTATCGGGAGTGGGCTGGCCGGCGGCGCGGGGGAGCTCTGGCTCTACCGCGGGCTGGTGCGCGGCCGGATCAGCGTTGTCGGCCCGCTCTCGGCGGTCGGTGCGGCCATCGTGCCGATCCTGCTCAGCGTCGCCAGCGGGGAAGCGCTGCCCGGATGGCTTCCCGCCGCGGGCATCGTGCTCGGCGTCCCGGCGATCGCCCTGGTCGCGTCGAGCCGGGACGACGAGCCGGGCAAGAAGAGCGGCGTCAGTGACGGGCTGCTCGCAGGTGCCGCCTTCGGCGTGCTCTTCTTCGGGTTGTCCCGAGCGGGCGGTCATGCCGGATTGTGGCCCGTCGCCGGCGAGCAGTTCGGATCGCTGGCGCTGCTGTCCGTCGCGGCGGTCGTGTCGCGGCAGTCCGTCCGGCGCGTGGTGCGTCAGTCCGCCGGTCCGGCACTCGTCGGCCTGGCCGGCATGGGAGCTACCCTGCTTTACTACGTCGCGACGCGCTCGGCCGATCTCGCCGGGGTCGTCGTGGTCACCTCGCTGTATCCCGGCGTCACCGTGATCCTTGCCCGGCTGATCACCGAGGAACGCTTCACCCGGGGTCAGCGCGCGGGACTTGCCCTCTCGGCGTTGGCGATCGTCGCCATCGCGCTCAACTGAGCGACTCCGCCGGCACCTGGGTCGTGAGGCAGAACGGGTGGCCCGCCGGGTCGAAGAGGATCCGCCGCCGATCCGGTGCGGGCTGGAACTCGGCGCTGCGTGCGCCCAGGCGCACCGATTCCGCGAAGGCCGACTCGAGATCGGTCACGCCAAGATCGATGTGCATCTGCTTCGGCACCTCGCCGGTCGGCCAGCTCGGCGGCACGTAATCGGCGATCTGCATCGCCGCGAGCCACATCCACTCGGTGCGCACGGCGACCGTCGTCGGGCTGGCGAACGCCACGCTGCCGCCGAGCATCGCGGCCCAGAACTCACCGAGCGCCTGCGGGTCCGCGCAGTCGAGCGTGATGAAAACCCCTTGTGCTACGGCCATGTTGTGACCGTAGTGTCAGGCGCCGCCGGTGACCCGGAGCATGGACTGGCGTTCCACCTCGCCGTCAGACAGCGGAGCCTGCGCCGGCGTCTCGGGCTGGATGGCGACCTGCTCGTCCACCGGGACGTGAGCTGACGCCTCGAGATCAGCCAGGGACGCCGAGTACTTGCCCGCTTCGTGGCTTTCGGCATGCTTGGCCTTGGCCAGATGGACCCGAGGCTGGTGCTTCATGGCGCCCTCCGCTTGCTGGTCAGCCGCTCAGGTGAGCTCAGCTGATGTCAATGTCTTCCCACTCGACGTCGGTGCACATGCGGTGGAATTCCGGCCCGTACCACGGGGCGTTCATCTGCAGCCGGCCGAACTCGTTGATGTAGTAGTTCTTCTCCGGCGCGCCCTCTTCCTTCATGAGCAGCAGCGGGGCGGCTTCGATGTCGAGCGCCACGTTGTACCGGTCGTGGGCCTCGGCCTTGACCTCGATCTGGGACTTGCCTTCCTCGATCATCCGCACGATCAGCTTGGCCATGTAGCCCGACCACACCTGATACCAGATGGGCAGGCCGGTGCCGCCCGAGAGCGGCTGGGAGTTGGGCCCGTACAGCATGAACATGTTGGGGAAGTTCGGCACCATCATGCTCAGGTACGCCCGCGGCCCGTCCTTGGCCCAGAAGTCGTGGATGCTCAGGCCGCCCTTGCCGACGTAGTCCGCCGGCCACAAGTACTTGACGATCTCGAAGCCCGTGGCGGTGACGATCGCGTCGACCTCGCGCACGGTGCCGTCTGCGGTCTCGATGCCCTTGGAGGTCAGGCGCGCGATGGGATCGGTCACGAGTTCGACGTTGTCGCGAGTCAGCGACTTGTACCAGCCGTTGTCGACGACCGGACGGCGCGAGAAGGGCGCGTAGTCAGGGATCAGCTTGTCGATGAGGTCCTGGCGGCCGTCGGTCTGGGCCTTGATGTAAAGCGTGAGGTCATCACGCATCTTGTCGTTGAGCGGATTGACGTGACCGCCCTGCGCCTTCCACGCGTCGTCCAGCTCGAGGAAGCGGTGGGTCTGGAAGAGTGCGGCGATGGCCATGTAGCGCCACCAGTTCCAATATCCCGGGAAGTTGTCGAGCAGCCAGCGGACCTCGGGCTCGACCGGCGCCCCGTACTTCGGTCGCGGGCTGATCCACTGCGGGGTGCGCTGGAAGACGTACACCTGGTCGGCTTGCGCGGCGGTCGGGGCGAGCAGCTGAACGCCGGTGGAACCGTTGCCCACCACGGCTATGCGCTTGCCCGTCGCGTCGAAATCGGCCGGCCAGCGGGCCGGATGCAACATCGGCCCTTCGAAGCTCTCCTCGCCGTCGAAGTGCGGGTAGTTCGGGTTGGTGAAGGCACCGACGGCGTTGACGAGGATGTTGGCTTCGTAGGTCTCGATGCCGTCGGGGGAGTCGGCCTCGATGACCCAGACGCTGCGCTCCTCATCGAACGCCGCGTGCTTGACGTTGCGGCCGAACTTGAGGTTCGCACCCATCCCGTACTTCTCCGAGATGTGGTTGAGGTACTTGCGCACCTCGGCGCCGCGCCCGAAGTACTCGCTCCACGGGTAGTTCTTCTCGAACGCGAACTCGTACGTGATCGAGATGGTGTCGACCCGGACGTCGGGATAGCGGTTGACGCTCCAGGTGCCGCCGGCCTCGGGCTGGCGGTCGAGGATCACGTAAGGAATCCCGAGCAGCTCCATCTGCAGGCCCATCGCGAGGCCACTCCAGCCGGCGCCGACGACGACGACCTGGAAGCCCTCGGGGAGTGGCGGCTTGCTGTCGGTCCAGCTCGTGGTCCAGGGGAACTTCTTGAACGCGGCCAGATCGCGGCGCGCCTCGAACTCGAGGTCACCCATCTCCTCGGCGGTGGCGAGGTTCATGAGCATGCGCAGCTCGTCCTCAGCCGGCTCCTCAGGCATGCCCGGTGCAGCGTTCTTCTCCAGCCAGGCTGCGGCCTTCGAGATCAGCAGCTCACGCTGCGCGTCATCGAGGTTGATCGCCATGGGAAGGGCTGCGATCTCGGGGTCGTGCGTGGCCGCGTAGAGCGCGACGCGTACGGCATTGAGATCGGCGAGCTCGACGCCGCGCCGGATGAAGGCTGAATCAACGGCCGGTTCCATGCAGTTCTGTCCCTCGACTGGAGCGTTGTTTGGCGCCGGCACAGAGCTGTGCCGACGGTGGGGATGACCACCCTGCTAGCAGTAAATACGAAACGCCTGCCGGGTAGCTGAGTGGGTCTGACCTCGCCAGAAAGCGTTCGTATATACGACCTTGCACCCGGATTCTAGAACAGGTTCTGGTCGCGGGTGGCAGGCGTCAGGAAAACGCGC
>DATAVO010000198.1:0-12587 GCA_036267695.1 Frankiaceae bacterium | reverse complement strand
GCCGACAGGTCGATGCCGGCGATGTTCGGGATGTCGGTCATCATTCCTCCCCCTCGCTGGTGGCCAGCAGCAGCCAGCCTTCCTCAGCCTCGGCTTTCTCACCGATCACGGCACGCAGGTCCGCGTCGAGGCGCAGCACTTTCTCGGCATCGGTCGCCGCCGCGGCGAGCTCATCGTGCAGCTTTCGTTCCCGCCGATCGAGGCGTTCCAACAACCGCTCGAGACGCAGCAGCTCTTTGTTGCGCTGACGTTCGGCGGCGCGGGTGTCGCCAGCGCGCTTGGCTGGGGCTGACGGGGGCGCCGCGGCCGCTGCCCGCTTGCGGATCTCGAGGTACTCATCGACCCCGCCGGGAAGCGCGGCGAGGCGCCCGTCGCCGGTCAGCGCGACGATCGTGTCGGTCACCCGCTCGAGGAACCAGCGGTCGTGGCTGACCACGATGAGCGAACCCGGCCAGGTGTCGAGCACGTCTTCCAAAGCCTGCAGCGTGTCGATGTCGAGGTCGTTGGTGGGCTCGTCGAGCAGCAGCACGTTGGCGCCGCCGAGCAGCAGCCGCAGGATCTGCAGGCGGCGGCGCTCTCCTCCGGATAGGTCACCGACCCGCGTCCACTGCCGGGCCGTCGGAAAGCCGAAGGACTCGAGCAGCTGGCCCGCAGTGAGCTCGCGGCCGCCGCCGGCGCCGGCGCGCGGGTCGACCGTGGCAAGCACGTTACCGGTCTCCTCGACCGCTTGCAGCACCCGCAGCTGCGGATCGAGCTCGGCCACGTCCTGGGTGAGGTACGCCGGCCGGACGGTGGCCCCGACCTTCACCTGCCCCGACTGCGGCGGGATCCGACCGTCCAGCAGGCGCAGCAGGGTGCTCTTGCCCGCGCCGTTGACACCGATCAACCCGAAGCGGTCGCCGGGCCCCACCCGCCAGGTCACGTCACCGAGCAGGACCCGGCCGCCGTACGCCATCGTCACGTCCTCGACGTCGTACACCGACTTGCCGAGACGGGCCGCGGCGGTGCGGCGCAGGAGCATCGACTCACGCGGCGGCGGCTCATCGGCGATGAGCGCGTTGGCCGCGTCGATCCGGAATCGCGGTTTGGAGGTGCGCGCCGGCGGCCCGCGACGAAGCCACGCCAATTCCTTACGCAGTAGGTTCTTGCGCCGGGCCTCGGTCACGGCGGCGCTGCGGTCACGCTCGGCCTTCGCCAGCACGTACGCCGCGTAGCCGCCGTCATAGGACGCGACGCCTCCCCCGCCGACCTCCCACGTCGTCTCGCAGACGGCGTCGAGAAACCAGCGATCGTGCGTCACGACCAGCAGCGCCCCGCGCCGCCCGCGCAGATGCTGAGCCAGCCAATCGACACCCTCGACATCGAGGTGGTTGGTCGGCTCGTCGAGCATCAGCAGGTCGGTGCCCTCGATCGCGTCGGCGACCAGCAGGGCACCGAGCGCGGCGCGGCGGCGCTCCCCGCCTGACATCACCGACAGCTGGGTATCGAGCCGGTCGCGCAGGCCCAGCCCCTCGAGCACCTCGCGGGCGGCGGCATTGCCGGCCCACTCGTGCTCGGCCAGGCCGGAAAGCAGCAGGTCACCGACGGTGGAGTCGGGCAGCGTGTCGTCCTGGGTCAGCAGCGCGACGCGGATTCCCGCGCGCGCCGCGACGCGCCCCGTATCGGGCGCTTCCTGCCCGGCGATAACCCTCGCAAGAGTGCTCTTACCAGCGCCGTTTCTGCCGACTACACCGATACGATCGCGATCGTCGATGCCGAGTGACACCCGGTCCAGGAGCAGCGTGGTGCCCCTGGTTCGTGAGACGGCGTCGAGGGTGACAAGCACAGCGCTGCTCAGGTTAGTGGCGCACGCGCAGGAAGGCGGATCTGGTGGCTCGCTCGTCTCCCAACTCTCTGCGCATGCTGGTCGTCTCCCACGACGTGGCCGCTGACGTCGCCGGCACCCAGACCGGGCATCTGATCCCCTGGGCGCTCGAGCGCGCAGTCACCCTGCGTACCGCTGATGCCACCGTCGACGCCGAGCTTCCCGAGACGTTGCCGGGCGAGATCGTCGCCGTCCTCGGCTCCGCCCAGGCCGCCTACGACGAGACCAAGCCCTGGATCCCCCGCGAGCGGGAGTGGATCCGCGGGCTCTACGCCGCCGGCACCGCGATCCTCGGGGTCTGCTTCGGCGGCCAGCAGCTCAGCCGGGCGCTCGGCGGCACGGTGTCGCGCGGGCCGTATTCAGAGTTCGGGTGGACCGACATCACGCCCTCCCCCGGCCACCACGGCGTGGTCGGCGCGGGGCCCTGGTTCTCCTTCCACGACGACGTGTTCACCGTCCCGGACGGCGCCGAGGAGCTCGCCCGCAGCCCGCTGTGCCCGCAGGCGTTCAGGTCCGGGCGCTGCCTGGGCGTGCAGTTCCACCCCGAATTCACCCCTGCCATGCTTCCCGGCTGGCTCGACGAGCGGAAGAACCAGCTGAAGGAGCGCGGCGGCGCCCAGCTGGATCGGGCAGCGGTCACGGACCTGACCGACCGCCTCGCCCCGGCCGCCGCGGAGGCCGCCTACCGGCTCTTCGACTCCTTCGTGCGGACGGCGCTCGACTAGCTGATAGCAATGGCCGGGTGACGAACCAGACGCTCTCCGGTATGCGCGCCCTCATCGTGGGAGGCAGCAGTGGCATCGGTCTCGCCGCCGCCCACGCCCTCGTCCGTGACGGTGCTCGCGTGACGCTCGCCGCCCGCGACCCTGAGCGGCTCGCGTCAGCACGCGCGACCTTCGGTGCGGGCGACCCGGTGCGGACCTGCCCGACCGACTGCATGTCCGCCGACGACATCCGGCATGCGGTCGAGGTCGCCTCCGAGGGCGAGCGGCTCGACATCGCCTCGACGGTACCCGGCGGCGGCTCGATGATGCCGGTGCTGAGCTACGGGGACGACGCGTTCAGCGCCGAGGTCGACCGCAACGTCCGCCCGGTGTTCCTGCTCATCAAATATGCCGGCGCGGCGATGTCGGCCGGCGGCTCGATCATCGGCGTTTCCTCAACAGCAGCAGCCTTTTCCACGCGTTACCTCGCGTCCTACAGCGCAGGGAAGGCGGCGATGGACGCGCTCATCCGGGTGGCGGCAGACGAGCTCGGCGAGCGCGGGATCCGGGTGAATTCGGTACGCCCGGGGCTGACCCGGACGGCGGGGACGACCGGCATGTTCGCCAGCGAGGACATCCGCGGCCGGTTCCTTGCGGGCCAGCCGATCGGTCGCCACGGGGAGCCGCCGGACATCGCCGAAGCCATCCGCTATCTCGCCGGGCCCGAATCGACGTGGGTGACCGGCCAGCATCTGGCGATCGACGGGGGCCACACGCTGCGGGCGTTCCCCGACCTCGGCGATCTGGTGCGTTGAGCAGCAGACGTCAGGCGGCAGGCAGCGGCCGGCGTCCGGCGAAACCGAGGTCGGTCCGGTGATACCAGGACAGCGCGCGGTCGCCCTCGAGCCAGCACAGCAGCACAGGCACGCCGTCGATCTCGGACGGGAAGTCCAGCAGAAGCGGCGCCAATCCTTTGACCTGGACGTCCTGCTGCTGCAGATCGGTGATGAGCTCGTCGAGCCGGGCCTGCGCCGCCTTGAACTCGGGGGTACCGCCGAGCGTCGTCGCGGCGCCGGCGGTGACGGCGGCGGCCAGCTCGGCGGTGTCGGCGCGTAGCGCCACGATCTGATCGAGCGTGGGCAGCAGCGCGGCGAGCGTCTCGCGAGCGCTAGCGACCGTATACATGCCGCAGAGCCTTTCATGTTGGAGGATGGGCCAGTGAGCGAGCCGCCTGAGGGAATGTCTGCCGAACCTGCCGGCAGCGACCTGCCACCTCCGACCCGTGCTGAGCCTCGTCCAGCGCTGACGAAGGGCGAGACACTCACCCAGCCGGGCCCGGCGCCGCGCCGCCGACCACGCGGCAACCGGCGGCTCGCGCTGATCGCCGGCGCCCTGGTGGCCGTCATCATCGTGATCGTCATCCTGGTCATCGCGGTCAGCGGCGGTGATGGCACCAAGCAGATGGCCAACCCGCTCGAGGTTCGCCAGCTCGTCGCCACCTTCCAGTGCACTCCCAAGAATCCGGGTGCGCCGAGTTCGCTGAAGGTGACCGCCGGGCAGGAGGTCGTCCAGCTCGGACGCGGCGGCTGCGCGGTCGTGGGCAAGCAACTCGCCAGCATCAACCGGGCCACCAAGATCATCTCTGCCAAATCCGGCTCGAACTGCACCGTCACCATCCAGTCGAGCTCCAAGTACGGCGCGATGATCGATGACGCGAGCGTGGCCACCGACGGCAACGCTCGCGCCTTGGTCGGGGGCGGCTATGTCCTTGACCTGCGCGCGCTGCTCTATCCGCCGGCGAAGCCGCAGAAGTTGAACGTCGTTTTCCAGTCCAACAGCCAGGGCGCGTGTGACCAGGTGGCCAACGCCCTGCGCAAGACCTAGCCGGCGCCGGTCATGGCATCGCTGCGTGAGCAGCTGCGCGCGGCGGCGGGCGTCGCCCTTTCCCGGGAGACGCTCTACGGCGAGCTCGACGCGGCCGCCGGCGACGGCGATTTCGGCGCGATCCTGGCGCGGGCGGCTCGCCTGGTTCGGGTGGCCATGAACGACGCTGAAGGTTCCGCCACGGATGGCGAGCTGCTGGTGATCGCGGCTCAGGCGGTCGCCGGGGTCGGCGGGACGACCGGACCACTCTGGGGCACGGGCCTGCTGCGTGCCGCCGACGCGATCGGGAGCGGCCCCGCGCCGGCGCTTCGCGCAGCGGCCGAAGGAATCGCCGATGTTGGTGGCGCTCGCGCCGGCGACCGCACGCTGCTGGATGCCTTGCTCCCGGCGGCCGAGGCGCTCGAAGCCGGCCGCGATCCGGTCGTCGCCGCCGCCGAGGGCGCCGCCGCGACTGCCGGAATGATCGCCCGGCGCGGGCGGGCCAGCTACGTGCCGGGCGGCGGCATGGGTCACGTCGATGCCGGCGCTCAGGCCGTCGCCGACCTCATCGCCGCCGCACTCTCACCCCCCGCCATCGCGGCTCCTGCAGTCCCGGAGGAGTCGCCGGAGTCCGCGGCGGCGAGCCCGGGCCACATCGTCGCCGACCCGGACCGGCTGGTGGACGACGCGCTGGCCGGGTTGGTTGCGGCGAGCGGCGGCGAGCTGCAGGTGTCGTACGCGCCGCGGTTCGTCGCGCGTACCGACGCTGCGGTGAGCGGCAGCGTCGCACTCATCTCCGGGGGCGGCTCCGGTCATGAACCCCTGCATGCCGGGCTGATCGGGCCCGGACTGCTCACGGCGGCCTGCCCCGGCGAGGTCTTCGCGAGCCCGAGCGCGGATGCCGTGCATGCGGCCATCGCGTCGGTCGACACCGGCGCCGGCGTGCTCCTGGTAGTGAAGAACTACACCGGCGACGTCTTGAACTTCCGTCTCGGCGCCGACCTCGCACGTAGAGAAGGGCATCGGGTCGAGACGGTCCTCGTCGCCGACGACATCGCCCTCGACGATCCGGGCGAGGTGGACCAGGTGGATGAGGACGAGGGCGTCGGCCGGCGCGGGGTGGCGGGAACAATTGTCGTGGAGAAGATCTGCGGGGCAGCGGCGGAGGCGGGCGCCGATCTGGCCGAGGTGGCTGCCTTGGGACGACGCGTCGCCGCGGCCACCCGGTCCATCGGGGTGGCGGTCTCCGGGGTGACCCTGCCGGCGGGTGGGGTCGCGGCGATCACGCTCGCCTCAGGTGAGCAGGAATTCGGGGTCGGGATCCATGGCGAGGCCGGACGCGAGCGCGGGGCCGCCCAGCGCGCCGACCATCTCGTCGCCCGGATGTGCGAGGCGCTGCTCGCCGATGGGGCGCCCGGCGAGGAGGTGCTGCTCTACACGAACGGGTTGGGCGGGATCCCCGGGCTGGAGCTGTCAGCGGTGCATGGCTACGCGGTGCGTCACCTACTGGACGCGGGCGTGCGCGTGACGCGGTCGATGGCTGCCTCGCTGGTGACGTCCCTTGGCATGGTGGGCTTTTCGCTCACGATCAGCAGCCTGGATCCCGGCCTCGCCGGCTACTGGGACGCGCCCTGCGCCAGCGCCGCTTGGACTGTTAGTCAGCGGTGACAGATGCGCCCGGCGAATCGGCTTCGGCCAGAGGAGTGCGGCGGCCCCGAATACGACCGTCAGCAGCGCGATGGCGATCATGCTCAGTCTGTCGGCAGCGATCGAGGCGCGGGCAGGGGCCGTTGGTCACCGAGCGCGGGCCGAAGGATCGGGTCTAGCTGACCCGCCGTTGCAGCAAAGCGGCGGGGCGTCCGGTCGTGACGACGGTGCGGGCGCCGACGTCTTGCAGCGTGCCGTAGACCCGGCGGCGAAAGACGTCCTTCTGCCACGTCCGTCCCTCGACCGCCTGGTGGAGCTGGCGCAGCTGGGTGAGCGTGAAGGGCGCCGCGAGGAGCCCGAACGGATCGGAGGCCGCCGCGTATTGCTGCGCGGCCCATTGCGTCGCGAGTTCGACGGCCCGCTCGTGGTCGAACGGCAGCCGGCGCTGACGGTCGGGCAACCGCGCGAGCCCCTCTTCCACGGGGACGAGCGTCACCTCGGCGCCCTGCGCAACAGCGGCGGCGAGCGGTTCGTACGCGACCAGTGCAACGTGCGCCACCGACATCACCCAGCCGCGGGCGTCACGATCGGGATCGTCGAACACCTGCAGCTGGATGGGGTTGACGTCGCCGACGCCGGCCTTCAGCTTCAGCGCCCGCTGGGCCGCCTTCGCCAAGCGCTCGCGCTTGTGCACGACCGTGGCTGGCAGCGCCCAATTGCCGGTCGCGAAACCATCGGTGCGCCGGTGCAGCAGCAGGTGCAGCTGCGAATCTTCCGACAGCGGCGACGGGACCGTCAGCACCGCGACATCGACCGCGACCGTCGGCTGCGGGAAGTCGCGAAGAGCCTTGCCATTGCCGTCACGCCAGCGCGCCATGCCGGGACGTTAGCGCGGCAGCGCGCCAAACCCCAGCATCGCGCCCCCTGCCCCAGCCCCTGATTTGCCGCGGATTAATCCCCTGTGCACGCTGGAACGTGCAGACGGGATTAATCGCCGCCAAAAAAAGGGCGCGGGTAGGGGCGATCAGTCGACGATGTCGGGGTTTTCCTTGAAGATCTTGTCGTAGATCGGCTGGAACTGGAACCAGCCGGCGATCTCGTAGCCGACCTGCTTGTAGGTGGCGCGGGCCGCTTCGTCGTTGATCAGGCGGGGCTTGCCTGCGGCGTAGGCCATCAACTGCGACTGCGACGTGCGCTCCAGCGTCAGGAACCACCAGGCGGCGCTGTCGACGGTCTCGCCGACGGTGAGCATGCCGTGGTTGGCGAGGATGACGGCCTTGTTCGTGCCGAGCGCCTCACCGATGCGCTTGCCTTCCTCGGGGTCGAGCACGACGCCGGTGAAGTTGTCGTGGCGGCCGATGTCGTTGTAGAACGCGCAGGCGTCCTGCGTCAGTGGCTCCACCGACATGTCGAGCGAGGAGAGCGTCTTGCCGTACGGGCCGTGCGCGTGCGCCGCGGCAATCACGTCAGGGCGCGCCGCGTGCACCGCGCAATGGATCGCGACGGCAGCGCCGTTGACCGCCCGGTCGCCCTCGACGACCTCGCCTTCGTGGCTGACGCGTACCAGATCGCTCTGGCGCATGAGGCCGAAATGGTGGCCGAACGGGTTGACCCAGTAGGAGTCGGGATGCTCCGGATCGCGCACCGTGATGTGGCCGGCGACGCCCTCATCGAGGCCTGCCTTGCTGAACATCCGGAAGGCGGCGGCCAGGCGCACCTTGCGATACATCCGCTCCTCTTCGATGGTGTCGAAGGTCGGCGGCAGGGGCATCCGCAGGTTCTGCCCGGGCAGGCCGTCGCTCACCACCGCGTGGTCTTTCTTGGCGCTTTCGGTGATCGTCATCCGGACTCCTCAGCCTCGCGAGACATCCACTGTTCTGGCGGTGAGGGTACGCCGGTAGCCTGCCCGGCGGCAGTAGACGTCCGATCCCGACCCCGAGGAGAACCCCGTGGCAGAACTGCAAGTCGTTGCGGTCATCAAGGCCAAAGAAGGCAGCGAAGACATCGTCCGACAGGCGATGACCTCGTTGATGGCGCCGAGCCGCTTGGACAAGGGCTGCATCCGTTACGACCTCTACGAGGCCCAGGGCGCACCCGGCACGTTCGTCAACCTCGAGGTGTGGGCGTCCCAGGAAGACATCAACGCGCATCTGTCGCAGCCGCACCTCGGCGCCGCTTTCGCCAACGCTGGTGACGCGCTCGACGGCGCCCCGCAGATCTACATGCTCACCCCGGTCGACGTCGCCTAGCTGCTTCAACGCTCGCACCCGAAGGCCCCCCGGTCAGCCGCCAGGCTGGGGGTCTCTGGCTCGCGATTGGTGTGACTTTCGCGGGTATGGTCCCTCGCCGATCGACGGTCGCGGGAACGGTCCGGTGTGCCATTGCAGGGCCGCCTCGCGACGGATGATTTTCCAGTCGCCGTCGGCGCGGATCACGTCGTCCTTGTACCGCAAGCCGAGCCTGAGGTGGTCGATCGGGCTGCCCGGCGCCTCCATGTGGTAGCCGACGACCCAGGTCTCCACGAAGGCGCGGTCACCGTCGAGCTCGATGTACTGGTTGCCTTTGAAGTGCATGGTCGCGTGATACATCAGCAAGCCGTCGGCGAGGCCGTCGAGATAGTCCTCGAGCGTGCCTTCCTCCATGGTGCCGACGATGACGCATTCCGGATGGAAGACCGATCGGACGAGCTCGATGTTGACCGAGTCGACGCCGTATGCGTAGCGGGCGTAAAGGTCTTTCAGCAGAGCCCGGTCACGTAACCACGCGACCGTCGCCGCGGTTTCGGATGCCGGCGGTGGGGCGCTCGTGCGCAACGCCATCCCTTCCCGCGGACCAGGCACTACGCCCTCTTGCCGAGCACCGACAGGTCGTCGTAGCGCTGATGCAGGTACGGCGCGAAATCGGCGGCGGGCACCGGGCCGATGGTGCGACCGACCTGGGTCGAAGCGCGCTCGGTCCAGTTGAGGTCGACCATCTGCACGATCGCGAGGTCGGCGATCGGGTCCAGCGGTGAGTCCTTGAGCACGACCGTGCCGTCGATCCCCTCATGCACGCGGGCCTGCTCGTGCTTCTCGCCGTAGACCAGCAGCGCATCGCCGTCGAGCTCGCCCGGACGCTCCGCCGAGGGCAGCACCTTGAACCAGAAGTCGCGCTTGTCGAGCTCGTACGGCTCACGCGTATCGGTGACGGTGCCGCGAACCTCGACGAGCGGGAAGCCCATCCGGCTGATCCCGGCGTCGATCGTGTCGCCGTCGCGGCGGGCCCACACCTCGGCGAGCTTCTTGGGTTCGCCGTAGGTTTCGCGGCCGCCGATGACCGACTGCTCGGTCGTCATGGGCATGAAGATCGGGTACTCGCCGGGTTGGTCGCCGTGCATGGCGGCGACCCCGAGCCAGCCGGCGCCGAACGCCGGCAGCCCGGGCATTTCCACGACGGTCAGGGTGAGGCGCACCAGCGGACGCGCAGCCGGCGTGAGCGGCGGCGGCAGCACCGCAGCGATCACCTCAGGGTCGGTCTCCCACAGTGCCGTGACGGCCTGGCACCAGATCAGCCCGCCCTTGCCGGAGGTGGCTTCGATCTCGCGGTTGCGCTGCAGATCGCGGCGCCCGTAGCGAACGTTCATGCCTACTCCTAGAGGTCGATCATCGCGAAGTCGTGGCCGGTCAGCCAATGGCGTCCGACCTCTTTGGTCTTGGCCCATTTGGCGACGAGATCGGCGCCGGTCGGATCCCCGTCGAGCTGGCCGAGCTCGGCAGGCGTCGGGCCGATCTTCTCGGCGAGCGGGAGCAGAGCCGCGGTGTCGAAGCCGAAAATCTCAGCGGCAGCAAGGCCGAGCATCCGACGCGTCTCGTCGATCGGGACGTCGTGGTAGGTCTTCTTCAGCCACTGGCGCGAGCTCGGCCAGGTGCCTTCGGGATGCGGGAAATCGCTGCCCCACAGGAGATTGTCGACCCCGATCTCGTAGCGCATGCCGATCTCACGGCGCTTGGTGTTGGACGCGCCGATGAAGCAGTTGCGGTCGAAATAGTCGCTCGGGCGCATCGTCACGTTGTCGCCGAAGGGGCGCGCGCCGAGCTTTTCCGAGCCCTTCTGCCCGAGGTAGAGCCGGTCCCAGAACCACAGCAGGCCGGGCATCCACCAGGCGCCCGCCTCCGTCACGCCGAAGCGCAGCCCGGGGAAACGCTCGAAAGCTCCGGACCACAGCAGGAACCACATCGGGCGTGCGGGCCACCATGTCACCTCGGTGACGTAGATGCCCAGATGGTCGCCGAACTCCTCTCGCGGGGTAGGTCCGCTGTGCGTCATGACCGGCATCTGGAGTTCTTCGCAGAGCGCCCAGACGGGGTCGTAATGCCTGTCGTGGTAAGGCTTTCCGTGCATCCACATGGCCGGGATCATCACGGCGCCGAGGCCATCGTCCTTACTGCGCCGGATCTCGGCGAGCACGTCATCGAGTTCGGCAGTGATGGGGATGAGTGCTGCGCCGCAACGCCTTTCGGGGGCATGCTGGCACAGCTCGGCGAGCCACCGGTTGTGCGCCCGGGCGCCCGCCATGCCGAGTTCGGGATCGGCGTCGCCGGACAGTCCGAGACCGGTGCCGAACGGCGCACAGGTACGCGATTCGACCGCGTCGGCGTCCGGGAAGATGATCTCGCCGCAGATGCCTTCGGCGTCGAGCTCTTGGTCGCGCTTGAGCGCATCCCAGCCGGCGTTCAGGGCCTCACCGTGCTCGGCGTACCAGGAGTCGGCGAAGTCGCTGTTGCGCACGCCGAGGTTGGTCATCTCCTCCAGCGCGACACCCCGCTCAGACATGAACTGGTCGAACGCGGCGTGATATTTGCTTTCCAGATAAGGGCGATAGGCCGCAGTGGGCAGGCCGGCATGGCTGTCGGACGTGATGATCAGGTACGGATCCACGGGATACCTCTCAGCAGGAGTCGATCAGCCGGGAACGGCGCGTAAATAATCGGGATTCGTGCGATCCAGCAACGATTGGGTGCGCGCCTTCACCGAGTTGTCACTGCTCTGGCTCGGGGCGTGAATCCAGAAGCGGTCGGCCAGGATCGCGTCGACCACCTGGGCGGCGACCTCCGACGGATCGGTGTAGTCGATGGTCACCCCCGCGGCCTTCATCTGGGTCTCCAGCGCCTCGACCGTCACGTACGGCGTCTGACGCGGGCGCGCCTTGGCAAACGTCTCGGGCCGGGTGCGCCAGGACTCGAAGAGGCCGGTGCGCATCATGTGCGGGCCTGGAAAGAGCAGTGAGGCACTGACTTTGTCGGTGGTGTCGCGCAGTTGCGCATACAGGCACTCGGTCAGGGTGACGACCCCGCCCTTGGTGACGGCGTACTGCGGGGTCGACGGCAGCGGGGAGATGCCGCCATTGCCCGACGAGGTGTTGACGATGTGGCCCTCGTCGCCGCCCGCGAGCATCGCCGGCACGAAAGCGTTGATGCCGTGGATGACGCCCCAGAGGTTGACCGCGAAGGCCCATTTCCAGTCGGCTTCCTCGTGCTCCCAGAGCTTGCCCTCGGCGCCCGCGCCAATCCCCGCGTTGTTGCAGACGACGTGCACCGCGCCGTACGTGGCGAGCGTCGCGTCGCGCAACGCGTTCATCGATTCCTGCGAGGTGACGTCAGCCTGCACCCCGATGACATCGAGCCCTTCGGAGGTGAGCTCCTTCGCGGCTTGCTCGACGCGATCGGCCATCACGTCGGCCAGCACGACGTGCATGCCCTCCTGGCCGAACCGCTGGCACATCGCCCGGCCGAGCCCGCTGCCGGCACCCGTGACGACGGCGACGCGACCGGTGAGCGACTTCATCAGGCCGCTCCGGTGAAGCCGACGAACGCCGGGCAACGCTCGGCTTCCTGCGGCACCTCGCCGACCGTCAGCGGACGCGCCACCTCCTGCACCGAGGGGCCGACGCGAGCCGCGTGCGACGCGAGTGCAACGAGGTCGAAACCGTAGAGCTGCGCGGCATTTCCGCCCAGGATCGCGGCGGCTTCGGCTGGCGTGCAATCGGCGAAGGCGAGCCGGATCGCCTCGCGCGAGAAGGGGAAGCTCGCCTCCTTGTGCGGGTAGTCGCTGCCCCACATGATCTTGTCGACGCCGACCGCGCCACGCAGCTTGGCCTCGTCCGCACGCATGAAGCTGGCCCCGACGTGGCACTGGCGCGCCCAGTATTCGCTGGGCTTGAGCGAGAGCTTGGAGACGACCGGTGCGCCCCACACGTGCTCCTGCGAGCCGACCGCGGTGCCCATCCGGTCGAAGAAATAGTCGAGGCGGAAGAGCTCGGCCGGGATCCACGCGGTGCCCTGCTCGGTGAAGACGAGCTGCAATCCGGGGTGACGCTCGAGCGCGCCTGACGTCATGAGGGCGGTCAGCGCGCGGTGCGCCCACCACGTCACCTCGAGCAGGAAGATCACCTGGTCGACGTTGGTCGGGCCCATCGGCGGCGCGGCACTGCCGGAGTGGTGGTTCAGCGGCATGCCGAGCTCTTCGCAGAC
>DATAVO010000197.1:0-2458 GCA_036267695.1 Frankiaceae bacterium | reverse complement strand
CGTCCCTGGCCGCGCGTACCGGGGTCGCCCCTCGCGACGTCGACATCGCGGCGCTGCACCGCGCCCTTCTCAACCAGGGAGCCTATCTCGGCCCCGAGGCCGCCTGACCAAGGCCGTTCAGGAAGAAAGAAGAAAGAGATGAGCCCTCCCCGTATTCGTGTCGGCATCGACGTCGGCGGCACGTTCACAGACGCGGTGGCGCTGGACGCGCAGACTCTCGAGCTGCTCGGCCAGGTGAAGGTCCCGACCACGCATCGTCACGCCGACGGGGTAGCACACGGCATCATCGTCGCGCTGACGAGCCTGCTAACGCAGCTCGGCGCGAGCCCCGACGACGTCAGCTTCCTCGCCCACGGGACTACGCAGGCCACAAACGCGCTGCTGGAGGGCGATGTCGCGACCGTCGGGCTTGTGGGAGTCGGACGCGGGTTCGAAGGCTGGATGACCCGTCGGCTCGGTGCGCTCGGCAAGATCGAACTGGCTCCTGGCAAGAACCTGCCCGTGCGCTACGCGCACGTCGCGAACGCGGCTGGCGCCGCCGACGCGTTCGATGCCGTCACGGCAGTGCGCAAGGCCGGCGCCCAGGTAGTGGTGGGCGTGCAGGCGTTCAGCGTCGACGACGGCACCGGTGAGGATGCCGTGGCCAGCGCCGCCCGCACGCAAGACATGCTGGCGACGACAACCCACGACATCACCAAGCTGTACGGGCTGCGGAAACGGGCGAGGACGGCTGTGGTAAACGCCAGCATCCTGCCGAAGATGCTGGACACCGCCGACCTCGTCGAGCGCAGCATCACACGCGCCGGCATCGCCGCGCCGCTGATGGTCATGCGGTGCGACGGCGGCGTTATGTCGCTGGCGGAGATGCGGCGGCGTCCACTGCTCACCGTCTTGTCCGGGCCGGCCGCTGGCGTGGCTGGCGCGCTGATGAGCGAACGGGTCAGTGAGGGCATCTTCCTGGAGACCGGTGGCACTTCGACGGATATCAGCGTCATCCGCCGCGGCAAGGTAATGGTGCGCTACGCGAAGGTCGGCGGCCATGACACATACCTGTCCTCACTCGATGTGCGGACCGTCGGCGTGGGCGGCGGATCCATGGTGCGGGCCGGGGGCGGCCGGGTGACCGAGGTGGGGCCCCGCAGCGCCCATATTGCGGGCCTGGAATATGCCTGCTTCGCCGAGCCCGCCGCGCTGTCGGGTGCGCGGCTGGTGACGGTGGCGCCCCTGGACGGGGACCCTAGCGACTACATCGCCATCGAGGGGCTGGGCGGCCGGTACGCACTGACGATGACCTGCGCGGCCAACGCGCTCGGAATAGTCCCGGCGGAAGACTACGCCTTCGCTCCAGCGGAGACCGCCCGGCTGGCCTTCGGGCCCCTGGCCGAGTTTCTCGGTACCAGCGTGGAGGAGGCGGCACGTGCGGTGCTCGCCGCCGGTACGGCCCGAGTCCGTGCAGTCATCGACGAACTGGTGTCTGAGTATCAGCTAGAACGCGGGTCGCTGCGCCTGGTCGGCGGAGGCGGCGGCGCCGCCTCCGTAACGCCGTTCCTCGGGGCTAGCACCAGCTGGGATGTCTCGATCGCCAAGCACAACGAGGTGATCAGCCCGATCGGCGTCGCCCTGGCCCTCGTCCGCGAGTCCGTCGAGCGGATCATTCCCCGGCCGTCGCAGCAAGACGTGCTGGCCGTCCGCGCCCAGGCGGAGAGCGCGGTCATCGCCCAAGGCGCGGCCCCGGCGACGGTGGAAGTCGACGTGTCGGTCGACGCGCAGACCGGCACCGTGCGAGCCATCGCGACGGGGGCGACCGAACTGCGCACGAAAGATCGTACACAGGGCGCGGCGGTGGATCGGCGAAGTATCGCCGCCGGCAGCCTGCGGATGTCGCCGGAGCTGATCGACCTGCTTGCCCAGACGCCGAGCTACGCGGTCTTCGGAACCGAACGGCGACGGCCCGGAGCGCTCGGCAGGCTGCTCAGGCCGCGGCATCCCGTCCGCGTCATCGACAACGAGGGCGTCGTCCGGCTGCAGAGCCCGGACGCCGTCGTCACGCAGTCCGTGGCTGGTGAGGCCGACGCGATGCTGGAAAAGCTCATTGCGAACTACACGACCGTCGGCGATGGCGGCTCGCAGCTGCCCTCCCTCCAACTGCTGATCGGTCCCCGGATCATCAACCTAGGCGGCCTCACCAAGCAAGACCAGCTGGTGGCACTGGCCCGGACCGAGCTCGACAGCCGCTCGCCGGACGAGCCGCTGATTGCGGTCATCGAGGTCAGGCAATGAACACCGGGACACTGGACCCGGCTCTGCTGGCTGCCCGGTGCGACGGGATGCCAGGGCTCGATGAGGCCGACCTCGGTGCTCGGGTTCTCACGACGCTGCCGACCCATGAGTCCAGGCCGGAAAGCCTCCTGCGGGAGTGGGCTGCGCGAGCGAGCCGGTTCGGTGCTGAGCTGGCGGA
>DATAVO010000196.1:0-23457 GCA_036267695.1 Frankiaceae bacterium | reverse complement strand
CCCGCAAGGAAGCGCAGGCCACGCGCCGCTCCGGAGGCAGCCGCCCAGCCAGCCGTCCCGGCGGCAAGCCGAACGACCCGAAGTCAGCACGCAAGGCCATGGCGATGCAGCGCCGCGAGAAGGCTGCCGAGTACCGCAAGGCGATGAACTCCGGCGATCTCTCCAAGCTGCCCGCCCGTGAGCGAGTGCCAGAGCGAGTCATGGCCCGCGACATCGTCGACGAGCGCCGAAACCTCGGCCCGCTGCTGCTCGGCGTGATCGTGGTCGCGTACATCATCGGGCTGGCGCCGGTCTCGGGACTCAAGGTCGTCGCGTTCTACCTGCTGCCGCTGTGCCTGATCGGCATCGTGACCGACAGCGTCATCGCCGCGCGCAGGGTCAGCCGCGCCGTGCACGAGAAGTACCCCAACAGCATCGTGAAGATCAAGGGCTACGTCGGGCAGCGGGCGCTCATGCCCGCCCGGTGGCGCCAGCCGCGGCCACGGCCGAACATCGTGGTCGGTCGCTGGATCCCGCGGCGCTAGTTCGCTACTCGGTCGGACGCAGGCTCATCGGGCCGTAGACCGTGCGGTCGTCCTCGCGCAGCGTGACCTGCTCGACGCCGGCGTGCAGCAGCTCGGGCCACACCTCGCCCAGCCAGGACTCCGCGTCCGACTGCGAGGGAAAGAGCTCCTGCGCGGGAGCGTTGGCCAGCTCGTCGCCGTCCAGCGCAGTGCCGTCAGCCGCCTCGTACTGCCAGGTCCAGGACACGGCTCCCCTTCCAGTTGTTTCCAGTCACCACCCATCCTTACCGACCAGGCAGCACAAGGAAGACTGAGCCCGTGAAGCTGCAGCTGCTCGGCACCGGCTCTTCGGACGGCTGGCCCAACCCGTGGTGCGCCTGCGCCTCCTGCAACGCGGCGCGGACCGCAGGCGAATGGCGCGGCCAGACGGGGGTGCTCGTCGACGATCGCCTGCTGATCGACTGCGGACCCGACGTCCCGCGCGCAGCGGCACGGTTCGGCATCGACCTCGGGACCGTCGAGCTGCTGCTTATCGGTCACGCGCACCCGGATCACTGCGGGCCCCAGGCGCTGATGTGGCGCGGGTGGTCATCGCGGTCCGCACGTCCGCTGGAGGTGATCGGGCCGCCCGCCGTCGTCGCGGCGTGCCGCGAGTGGGCAGATCCGGCCGGGCCGATCACATTCACCGCCATCGAGCCCGGCGACGACATGACCCGCGGCGGCTACCGGATCCAGGCTCACCCGGCGAATCACGGCGGGCCCGAGATCGGACCGGCGGTGCTGTTCGACGTCACTGGTGCAGGCGGAGACCGGCTCCTCTACGCCGTCGACACCGCTCCCCTGCCGGCGAGCGCCCTCCCGGGCGATCGCGAGCACCCGTATGACGTGCTGCTGCTGGAAGAGACGTTCGGCGACGCTGCGCAGCGCGTCGGCGATCATCACGGGCTCGACGACTTCGCCGCGACCGTCAGCGCGATGCGACGCGCCGGCACCCTCGCCGAGGCGTCGCAAGTGATCGCCGTCCACCTCGGGCATGGCAATCCCGCCGGCGTCGAACTGCACCGCCGGCTCGCGCTGGTCGGTGCGATCGCGCTCCCGGACGGCGCGGTGCTGTCCACCAGCGACGCGACACCGCGCGTCGCGAGGCCGCCGCGGCGCGTGCTGATCACCGGCGGGGCGCGGTCCGGCAAGTCGCAGGAGGCTGAGCGCCGGCTGGGCGGCGAGCCCGAGGTCGTGTACGTCGCCACCGCCGAGGAGTACCCCGGTGACGACGAGTGGTCGGCCCGGCTGGCAGCGCACCGGGCGCGGCGACCGGCACACTGGAGCACGGTCGAGACCGCGGTGCTGGCTCCGCTCCTTCGCGAGCCGGGTCCGCCGCTGCTCATCGACTGTCTCGGGCTCTGGCTCGCCCGGGAGTCCGAAGATCCTGACGCGCTGGTCGAAGCGTGGCAGGCGTGTCAGCGGGAGGTTGTTCTGGTCACCAACGAGGTGGGCTCGGGCGTGGTGCCCGCCACCGCGAGCGGACGCGCGTTTCGAGACGGCCTCGGCCGGCTGAACGCCCGCATCGCCGCCGGCGCCGATGAGGTCTGGCACTGCGTGGCGGGAGTGGCATGCCGTCTCAAGTGAGGACGCCGGACGAGTCGGCTCGCCAGCAGGCTTTGGAGCGGCAGGGGCAGCTGACCAAGCCGACCGGCGCGCTGGGACGGCTCGAGGAGCTGTCGGCCTGGGTTTGTGCCGTCCAGGGTGCCTGCCCGCCGCACGCGTTCGGACGCATCCGGGTGGTGATTGTCGCGGCGGACCACGGCATCGCCTCGGCTGGTGTCTCGGCGTACCCACCCGAGGTCACCGCGCAGATGGTCGCGAACTTCGCGGCAGGCGGAGCGGCGGTCAACGTTCTTGCGCGGCAGGCCGGTGCCACGGTCCGGGTCATCGACGACGGGGTCGGCAAGCCTTCCGGGCGCATCGACCGTGAGGACGCGCTGACAGCCGCCGAGTTCGAGGCCGCGTTCGAGCTCGGACGCACCATCGTCGACGAGGAGGTCGACAGCGGCTGTGACCTGCTGATCCCGGGCGACATGGGCATCGGCAACACGACGCCCGCTGCGACGCTCGTCGCCGGCATCCTCGGCCTCGAACCGGTAGCCGTCATCGGCCGCGGCACGGGCATCGACGACGCCGCCTGGATGCGCAAGACCACAGCCGTCCGCGACGCGCTCACTCGCGCCCGCAAGAGCGTCGGCCAGGACCCCGAAGGCCTGATCCGGGTCGTCGGTGGCCGGGATCTGGCGACGCTCGCCGGGATGCTCGTCCACGCCGGCACCCGCCGCACGCCGGTGATCCTGGACGGCGTGGTCAGCTGCGCCGCCGCGCTCGCCGCTGAGCGCATGGCTCCCGGGGCTCACGCCTGGTGGGTCGCCGGAACGCGCTCGACCGAGCCCTCGCAGGCCAAGGCGTTGCAGACGCTCGGGCTCGAACCGCTGCTGGATCTCGGGATGCGACTCGGCGAAGGCACGGGAGCGCTGCTGGCGGTAGGGCTCGTACAGGCGGCGGCAGCGACGCTGGCCGAAATGGCCACGTTCGCCGAGGCCGGCGTCAGTGACCGGGACCCGGACGAGAGCGCCACGCCGGCCGCCTCGGCGGAGTCGGAGATCCCCTGACGAGGTTGGCGCCCCTGCGCTATGTGATCAGCCTGCTGACCGTGATCCCCGTCGGTCGCCGGCCGATCGCGCTCGCGCCGCGCCAGGTCGGGCCCGCCATCGCACTCGCCCCGCTCATCGGCGTCCTCGTGTGGCTACCGGCGGCAGGCGTGCAGATCGCCGTACGAGTCCTCCTGCACAACCCGCCGAACCTGGTGGCGCCGACGTTGGCGCTCGCCACCGTCGCCCTGATGACCGGCGGGCTGCATCTCGACGGGCTGGCCGACTTCGCCGATGGTCTCGGCTCGCGCCGGCCCCCGGCCGAAGCACTGGCGATCATGAAGGACTCCGCGATCGGGGCGATCGGCGCCGTCACGCTGATCTTCGTTCTCATCGTCCAGGGCGCGTCACTGCAGCTGGCCATCGGCCGCCATCACGGCACGGTGGCCCTGCTGACGGCGGTCTTGGCCGGACGGCTTGCTGTGGTTCACGCCTGCCGCACCGGGATCCCGGCAGCGCGCACCGATGGCCTGGGAATCAGCGTCATCGGCTCCGTCTCCGCGGCGCGCTCGGCGATCGTCACGGCGCTGGTGTTCGTTGTCGCGGCCGTCGCCGGCAAGCTCGACATCGACGGCGGCCGGCTGCGCGAAAGTGTCCACGCCACGTTCGCCGTCTTCTGCGCGGTCATCGTCGCAGCCCTGTTGCGTCGACTGGCGGTCCGCCGGCTCGGCGGCATGACGGGCGACGTCTTTGGCGCGCTGATCGAAGTGGCCGTCGTCGTCGACCTGTTCGTCATGGCGATACCCGCGCCGTCCTGGCTGCACTGACCCGCCGGGCCGCGGTCGCTTGGGTTAGCGCGGAGACGCGCTAACGAACGGCGGTTTGACGACGGTGGCGGCGACCGCCCTGCCGCGCACGTCGACGGACGCCTCGTCGCCCTCCGCCGCGCCGGACAGGATCGCCAGGGCGATACCCGCGCCGAGGGTGGGACTGAAGGTCCCACTCGTCACCGTGCCACTGATCTTGTCTCCGGCGCCGTCTGCGGAGGCGCCGCTGACGGCCATCCCCGGACGGGCGATGCCTGTCGAGACGCGCAGGCCCCACAGCAGCCGGGAGGGCGCCGCACGCTCGGCCAGCAGCGCATCGCGCCCCCAGAAGGCGCCCTTCTTCCAGCCCACGGCCCAGCCGAGCCGGGCGGCGACCGGGCTGATGTCGGCCGACAGGTCCTGGCCGTGCAGCGGATATCCCATCTCGGTGCGCAACGTGTCGCGCGCGCCGAGCCCGCAGGGCACTCCCCCCGCCGCGACGAGCGCGTCCCAGATGCCCTCGGCCGCATCCCAGCGCGGGATCAGCTCATAGCCCCGCTCCCCTGTGTAGCCCGACCGGCAGACGATGAGCGGCTCGCCCTTCCAGTCAGAGAGAACGTGGGACATGTAGGGGTGGCCGGACGGCAGCCCGAGGTCGGCCAGCAGCTGAGGCGATTGCGGCCCCTGAACGGCGATCACCGCGTAATCGCGATGCTGATCCTTCACCTCGACACCAGCCGGCGCGGCCCCCGCCAGCCGCTGAGCCAGGCCGCTGGTGTTCGCCGCGTTGGGGACGAGGAAGACGTCGTCGTCGCTGTTGACGTAGGCGATCAGGTCGTCGATGACACCACCCGACCGCGTGCAGCACAGCGTGTACTGCGCGAACCCCGGTTCGATCCGGAAGAGGTCATTCGTCAGGACGGCATTCAGGAATTGGCGGGCCCCCGGCCCGGTGACCGAGAGCTTGCCCAGATGGCTCACGTCGAAGATCCCGACGGCCGTACGCACAGCCTGATGTTCAGCCACCGTCCCGCCGCCATCGCCGGGATACGCCAGCGGCATCTCCCAGCCGCCGAATTCCCCGAAACGCGCCCCAGCCGCGACGTGACGGTCGTGCAAGGGCGAGCGCAGCAGCTCAGAGGCCATGCGTGCGACGCTACCGCTGGTGACGCGGCGCAGACCCAACCCGCGCTTCGCCGCGACGCGAGCTGCTCGTATCGGCCATTAAGCTGCACAAATGGCCACGCTCACCGCTTCGAACGATCCTGCTACCGCCGCCGCGGTCGATGTCCTTGTCATTGCCATCGCCAAAGGCGACGACGGCCCCGTTCCGCAGCCCGGCAGCGAAGCGATCGACGCGGCGCTTTCCGGGCGGCTCGCCACCGTGCTTTCCGATCTGGGCGCCAGCGGCGATGAGGGCGAGGTCACCCGGTTCGCGTCGCTCGGTGCGGTGACGGCGCCCGTGATCGCCGCCGTCGGTATCGGCGCCGTCAACGGCAATGGTGCGTCGGACGAGGTCCTGCGGCGCGCCGCCGGATCGGCCATCCGGGCCCTCGCCGGCCAGCGCCGCGTGGCGTTCGCCTTGCCCGACGGCGCCGATGTGCGCGCCGCCGCCGAGGGCGCCGCGCTGGCCGCCTTCTCCATCAAGCAGCCACCGCCGGGAAAGGCGCCGGTCGAGGAGATCGTGCTGCTCGGCGGCGCGTCCGAGACAGCACCGATCTCGCGGGCGTCCATCCTCGCGGAAGCCGTCGCACTCGCCCGCGACCTCGGCAACCTCCCGGCCAACCTGCTGCCACCGTCCGGCCTGGCCGAGCGTGCCGTAGCCGAGGCCGCGACCTGCGGGGTCGAGGTCACGGTCCTCGACGAGCAGGAGCTGGAAGCGCAGGGATTCGGCGGGATCATCGGCGTCGGCCAGGGGTCGGTCAACCCGCCCCGGCTGGTGCGCCTGTCCTGGACCCCCGCGGGTGCGACGCGTACGGCCGCGTTCGTCGGTAAGGGGATCACGTTCGACTCCGGCGGCCTGTCGCTCAAACCGTCCACCGGCATGGAGTACATGAAGGTCGACATGGCCGGGGCGGCCGCCGTGCTCGGTGCGGTTCTCGCCGCCGCACGCCTCAAACTGCCCATCAACGTGACCGGCTGGCTGACGATCGCCGAGAACATGCCGTCGGCGCGCGCGAGCCGCCCGACCGATGTGCTGACCATGTACGGCGGCAAGCGGGTCGAGGTGCTGAACACCGACGCCGAAGGCCGCCTCGTGCTGGGTGACGCGCTCGCCCGGGCCAGCGAGGAGCACCCCGACATCCTGATCGACGTCGCGACCCTCACCGGAGGGCAGGTCATCGCCCTCGGGCAGCGCACCACCGGCCTCATGGGCAACGACGAGACGCTGATGGCCGACCTGCAGGCCGCCGGCACCGCTGCCGGTGAGCCGATGTGGCCCATGCCGATGCCGCCGGAGATCCGCAAGGGTCTCGACTCGCTCGTCGCCGACCTGTCCAACGTCGCGCCAGGAGGCAACCGGGACGGCCACATGCTGGTCGGCGGGATCTTCCTGAAGGAGTTCGTGGGCGAGGGCATCGCCTGGGCTCACCTCGACATCGCCGGACCCGCCTGGAACGGCGGCGAACCCTACGGCTTCACCCCCCGCGGGGCGACGGGCGTGACAGTGCGCACACTCGTCACCCTCCTGGAGGGCATGACCTCGAAGGGCTGATCGCGCCGCTCGCGTCGGAGGCTGGGCATTTGCCTGCGGTGGCAAACTGTTACAAGAAGGAAAGCCTGCCCTCCAGCACGCAAAGGAGCGCCGCGTGAGCACGCAAGGGAGCCTGGCGTGAGCCCGTCCACCGAGGCCGTCGATCTCGCCATCCTGGGCGCCGGAAGCGGTGGCTATGCCGCCGCGCTGCGCGCCGCCGAACTCGGCATGTCCGTGGTCATGGTGGAGCGCGACAAGGTGGGTGGCACCTGCCTGCACCGCGGCTGCATCCCGACCAAAGCCCTGCTGCACGCCGCCGAGATCGCCGACAACGCCAAGGACGGCCCGGAGAAGTACGGCGTCAAGTCGACCTTCGACGGTATCGACATGGCGGGCGTCAATGCCTACAAGGACGGCGTGGTCAGCCGGCTTTACAAAGGCCTTTCCGGTCTGGTGAAGTCGCGCCAGGTCGAGGTCGTCGAGGGTTCGGGCCGGCTCGCCGGCCCGACCAGCCTTGCGGTCGGTGACCGCACGATCGAGGCCCGGCACGTCATCCTGGCCACGGGGTCGGAGTCGAAGTCGCTGCCCGGCATCACGATCGACGGCGAGAAGGTCATTTCCAGCGACCACGCGCTGACGCTGGAGCACGTGCCGGCGTCGGTCATCGTGCTCGGCGCCGGTGCCATCGGCTGCGAGTTCGCATCGGTGTGGAACTCCTTCGGCGCCAGCGTGACGATCGTGGAGGCACTCCCCCACCTCGTGCCGCTGGAGGAGGAGTCGTCCTCCAAGCTGCTCGAGCGCCAATTCCGGCGCAAGGGCATCGCGTTCCACATCGGCACGAAGGTGACCGATGTCGACACCAGCCGTGACGGGGTCACCGTCACGTTGGAAAACGGCAAGACGGTGTCGGCTGAGCTTTTGCTGGTCGCCGTCGGGCGCGGGCCGGTGTCCGCCGGGCTCGGCTACGAGGAAGCGGGCGTCGAGCTCGATCGGGGCTACGTGAAGGTCGACCCGACCTGTCAGACCAACATCCCGACCATCAGCGCGATCGGCGACGTACGGCCGGGACTGCAGCTGGCACACGTCGGCTTCGGCGAGGGAATCCTGGTCGCCGAGCGCATCGCCGGGCTGCCGGTCGTGCCGATCGATTACGACGGTGTCCCGCGCATCACCTACTCCCACCCCGAGGTCGCCTCGGTCGGGCTCACGTCGACCATCGCCAAGCAGCGCGGGCATGACGTGGTGACGGGCTCCTACGACTTCGCGGGCAACGGACGCGCTCAGATCCTGCAGACCGCCGGTGCCGTGACCCTGATCGCAGAGAAGGACGGCCCGGTGCTCGGGGTGCACATGGTCGGCGAGCGCGTCGGAGACCTGATCGCCGAGGCGCAGCTGATCGTCAACTGGGAGGCACACGCGTCCGAGGTCGCCGCGCTGATCCATCCGCACCCGACGCTCTCCGAAGCCGTCGGGGAGGCCCACCTCGCCCTCGCCGGCAAGCCCCTGCACTCGCACGGATAGGCAGCTCAGGCCGACCCCAGACCACCCCCAAGCCAGCACGAACAACCGAAGGAGCGCGACGACCGATGCCGGTCTCCGTCACCATGCCCCGTCTCGGGGAGAGCGTCTCTGAAGGGACGGTCACCCGCTGGCTCAAGCAGGAGGGCGAGCACGTCGAGGCCGATGAGCCGCTGCTCGAGGTCAGTACCGACAAGGTCGATACCGAGATCCCTTCCCCCAGCTCCGGCGTGCTCACCTCGATCAAGGTCGGCGAGGACGAGACGGTCGACGTGGGCGTCGAGCTCGCCGTGATCTCCGAGAGCGCCGAAGCCGGTGCGCCCGCGCCAGAAGCCTCCGCACCCGAGCCCACCGCACCTGAGCCCACCGCAACGGCACCCGAGCCGCAGTCCGCGCCAGAGCCGGCGCCCGCGCCCGTGGCGCCGGCAGCGCCCGAGCCGGAGCCCGCGCCTGCTCCGCCTGCGGTTACCCCGCCGCCGTCCGCCCCGGCGCCGACTCAGTCTGCAGCGCCGGCCCCGTCCGCTCCGGCGAGCACGGGTGATGACGATGGAGGGCCGTACGTGACCCCCCTCGTGCGCCGGCTTGCGGCGGAGCATGACGTGGACCTGTCCGCGCTGCGCGGCACCGGCGTCGGCGGGCGGATCCGCAAGCAGGACGTGCTCGATGCCGCCCGTAACGGCTCGGGCAGCTACGCCGACTCGAGTCCGACAGCGCCTACCCCCACCATTGCGCAGCCGGCTGCCCCCAGCGCGCCGGCTGCTCCGAGCGGCCCGAGTGCTGCGGCGGCTCCGGTGAAGGCGAGCCAGCCTGCTGCTGCTGCCGCCGCGACCCAGGTCCGTGGACGCACCGAGAAGCTCTCCCGGCTTCGCGCCGTGATCGCCACCCGCATGGTCGAGAGCCTGCAGACCAGCGCCCAACTCACCACGGTGGTCGAGGTCGACATCACCCGCATCGCCAGGCTGCGCCAGCGGGCGAAGGCGTCGTTCGAGGCGCGTGAGGGTGTCAACCTCACGTTCCTGCCGTTCTTCGCGGTGGCGACGTGCGAGGCGCTCAAGCTGCACCCGAAGCTGAACGCGAGCATCGATCAGGCCGCCGGCACCGTGACCTACCACGACGTCGAGCACCTCGGCATCGCCGTCGACACCGATCGCGGGCTGCTCGCGCCCGTGATCCACGGCGCCGGGGATCTGAACCTGGGCGGGATGGCGCGTCAGATCGCCGACCTCGCCGACCGCACCCGGCGCAACGCGGTCACGCCGGACGAGCTCGGCGGCGGCACCTTCACCCTGACCAACACCGGCAGCCGCGGCGCCCTTTTCGACACGCCGATCATCTTCCAGCCGCAGGTCGGCATTCTCGGCACGGGCACGGTCGTGAAGCGGCCGGCCGTCGTCGAGGACCCGGAGCTCGGTGAGATCGTCGCGATCCGGTCGATCGTCTACTTGGCGCTGAGCTACGACCACCGACTGGTCGACGGGGCCGACGCGGCCCGCTTCCTGACCACCATCAAGGAACGCCTCGAAGAAGGCGCCTTCGATGCCGACCTCGGATTCTAAGGTCCACTGAACAGTTGAAGATCGTCGTCAGCGGCGGCAGCGGCCTCATCGGCTCTGCCCTGGTGCCGCATCTGCGCGCTGCCGGTCACGAGCTTCGCCAGCTCGTCCGGCGTGACCCCACGACGCCTGACGAGATCCGCTGGGACCCCGCTCGCGGGCAGCTCGACCCGGCGGACCTGGCCGGAGTCGACGCCGCCGTCCACCTCTCGGGAGCGAGCGTCAGCCGGCGCTGGACCCAGGCCTCACGCCGCACGATCCGGGAGAGCCGGGTCGAGAGCACCACGCTGCTGGCAGAGACGCTGGCTACGCTCACCCCGCTGCCGAAGGTGTTCCTGTCCGGTAGCGCCGTCGGGTTCTACGGGGACACGGGTGAGCGCACCATCGACGAAGACGGCCCGCGCGGCGACGGCTTTCTCGCTGACGTCGTCGGCGACTGGGAAGCGGCCACCCATCCGGCCATGACGGCCGGGATCCGGGTCTGCCGGCTGCGCACCGGCATCGTGCTCGCCCGCCGCGGCGGTGCCCTTCGACTGCAGCTGCCGATCTTCAAGGCAGGCCTCGGGGGCCGGCTCGGAAACGGGCGGCAGTACACGAGCTGGATCACGCTCGAGGACGAGATCGCCGCCATCACCTTCCTGCTCGGCGCCGACGGCGTGAGCGGAGCAGTGAATCTCGTCGCGCCGAATCCTGTCACCAACGCCGACTTCACGAAGGCTTTGGCCGCCGCACTGCACCGGCCGGCTTTCGCGGCCGTTCCGCCGATCGCCCTGAAGCTGGCGCTCGACGGCTTTGCCGAGGAGGGCCTGCTGATCGGCCAGCGGCTCAGCCCGCGAGTCCTCACCGACGCGGGATTCACCTTCCGCCACCCCGACCTCCCCGAGGCGCTGCACTCGGTACTCAAGAGCTGACCCCGGGCTCGCTCGACGTCGCGAATCGCCAGCCCGCATTCGGCGTCGCGGCCAGTTCGATGACGTGGGCCGCCGATCCGCGCGCCGGCATCCGGCTGACGAGCCTTCCGCGGCTGTCGCGTAGCTCGTAGGAAAGGCGGCGGTCGGTCACGCGCAGGATCACCCGCCGGGTGGTTGCGGATTCGGCCCGGACGCTTTCCAACTCGATGTGCAGGCCGACAGCATGAAGACCGCGGGCCCGCAGCGACGCGGCCGCAGCGGAGTCGTACCTGAAAGCCTGGCTGCCCGGCACGTCAACGGCATCAATGCCCGCCGCATCCGGCCGCGCGAAAACTGCGGAGCGGGCCAGATCCAGCCGCGCCACGACGGGACGCCAATCCACGGAAGGCTGCGCAGCGAGCGCGCGACCGGCGGGTGGGGCGGCGCTCTTGGCGTGCGGCCCCGGCGCGCTCGCCCATCCGACGAGACCTCCGAGCAGCACCACCCCCGCGCCGGCGGCGAGCACACGCGGGCGTACCCGTGACAACGACAGACGGCTCGGCCTCCGGCGACGCGCTCGCTCGGCGGCAGGATCGGCCTCGACCTCGTCGGCCCGGAGGGGTTCCGCCGGGCCCGATGCGGCGAGCAGCACGGCGAGTTCTGCGGCGCCGGAGCTTCCCGCGGCGAGCACCAGCGCCACCCGCGACGCCCCTGCCGAAGCATGATCCACCAGCGAAAGGAGGATCCGCTCCAGCGCGCGCACGTCGGATTGCGCATCACCGGGCGCGCCCAGGACACCCACGATCCCGACGCCGGTGAGGACGGGGCGACCATCAGGCCCGATCAGCACGTCGGCATCCCGGAGCCGGCCGTGGGCGATGCCCCGCTCGTGCCCGTGGGCCAGTGCCCAGCACAGCGCCACCCCTAGCGTGACAACCTCGCCCGCCGACAGCAGGCGCCGCCGGGCCAGCACATGCAGCCCGACGGCCGGCGCCGGCACCTGGCCGTAGATGAGGGCGATGCCGTCATACGCCCTTTTCACCGATCGCACGGCCACCAGCCCAGGGTCGTCCAGCGCGAGCAGGTCCTCCGCCGCAGTTCGCGCACGAGCGCGCAAAGCTTCGTCCACGGGCATCCTCAGGAGCCTGACCCGGCACTCGCCGATCCCGGGAAGATCGGCCGGCAGCCTTCCGCCATCGCCGGCGAGGCCGCCGGTGATGCGCGCGCGCCACACCTCGCCCCGACCGGCATCGTCGGCACGCTCGAGCAGGCGGAGCCCATCAACCTGCGGTATCGCTTCGTCCACGCGCCGCAGGCTAGGGGTTCGAGGAGATCGGCGGGAACGGCCTGTGGACAACCGCCGCGATGCCCTCTCTGCCAGTCGGCTGCACTAGCGTCGAACCCGCCGACACCATTGGAGGAGCTCTCAGTGAACATCCTGGCGACCAGCGCCGCATTCCGACCCGCCCGCCGGGAGGGCCTTCGCCCCAGCCCTGTGGTGGAGTACGCGATCGAGCTGGCCGAGGTCACCGGCCGGCGGCCCAAGGTCTGCACGATGCATACCGCGCTCGGTGACGACAGCCGCTGGATCGCGATGACGTTTGCCGCGTTCGCTGCTCACCGGCCCGATGTCGAACTCAGCCATCTGGCGCTCTTCCCGATGCCCAACGTCGAGGATCCGCGGGCTCATCTGCTGCAGCAGGACGTGGTCTGGGTCGGCGGTGGGAGCGTCGCCAACCTGCTGGCCGTCTGGCGGGTGCACGGGCTGGATGAGGTGTTCCGGGAGGCGTGGGAAGCCGGGATCGTGCTGACCGGCGTCTCGGCCGGCTCGCTGTGCTGGCACGCGGGCGGCACCACCGACTCCTTCGGTCCCGACCTGCGCGCCGTCACCAACGGGCTGGGCCTGCTGCCCTACAGCAACACCCCGCACTACGACTCCGAGGAGCAGCGCCGGCCGCTGTATCAGAGCCTCGTCGCGAGCGGCGAGCTTCCCGCCGGCTACGCCACCGATGACGGGGTCGGCGTGCACTACCGCGGCACCGAGTTCGTCGAGGCCGTCTCCGATCGTCCCGACGCTTACGCCTGGCGCGTAGAAGCCGCGGTCAGTGGCAATGACGCCGGGGTTCTGGAGACGCGTATCACGCCGCGCCGGCTCGACCAGCCGTAGCCTGGAGGGGTGCAGGTACGTCGGCTCGGCACCATCGGATACGCGCAGGCCTGGGCCTATCAGCGAGACGTACTGGAGCGCCGGGCGCAGGAGCGGATCCCCGACACGCTGCTGCTGCTGCAACACCCGAGCGTCTACACGGCCGGGCGCCGTACCGAACCCGCCGAGCGGCCCACCGATGGCACGCCAGTCATCGACGTCGACCGCGGCGGCAAGATCACCTGGCACGGTCCCGGCCAGCTCGTCGGCTATCCGATCGTGCGCCTGCCCGACCCCGTCGATGTCGTGTCGCATGTGCGCCGCCTCGAGCTGGCGCTGATCGACGCGTGCGCCGAACTGGGGCTCACCACCGTGCAGGTGGCGGGACGCTCCGGCGTCTGGACCCCCGACGGCATGCGCAAGATCGCCGCGATCGGCGTGCGCGTGAGCCGCGGGATCACCATGCACGGCTTCGCCCTGAACTGCGATCCCGACCTCTCGGCGTTCGATCTCATCGTGCCCTGTGGCATCCGTGATGCCGGCGTGACGAGCCTTTCGGCCGAGCTCGGGAAGCGGGTGAGCGTCGCCGATGCTCTACCTGTTGTGGAAAGTGCCGTCATCACCCAACTCAGCAGCGGCGTGGTCGCTGCATGACCGCTCCCAATACCGCCGCTCCTGAAGGCAGGCGGCTCCTGCGGCTCGAGGCGCGCAACGCGCAGACCCCGATCGAGCGCAAGCCGCCGTGGATCAAGACCCGGCTGCGTACCGGCCCGGCCTACACCGAGCTGACCGAGCTCGTGAAGCGCGAAGGCCTCCACACGGTCTGCCAGGAAGCCGGCTGTCCCAACATCTTCGAATGCTGGGAAGACCGGGAAGCCACGTTCCTCATCGGCGGCGACGCCTGCACCCGGCGCTGCGACTTCTGCCAGATTGACACCGGCAAACCGCTGCCGCTCGACCGCGACGAGCCGCGCCGGGTCGCCGAATCCGTGGCGACGATGGGTCTGCGCTACGCGACGGTCACCGGGGTGGCCCGCGACGACCTTCCCGATGAGGGTGCGTGGCTCTACGCCGAAACCGTGCGGGCGATACATGAGGCACTGCCCGGCTGCGGCGTGGAGCTGCTGATCCCCGACTTCTCAGCCAGCCCCGAGCTGCTGGCCGAGGTCTTCGGCGCGGCTCCAGAGGTGCTCGCCCACAACGTGGAGACGGTCCCGCGGATCTTCCGCAGCATCCGTCCGGGATTTCGTTACGAGCGCTCACTCGACGTCATCAGCCAGGCGCGGGCTGGTGGGCTCGTCACAAAAAGCAACCTGATCCTCGGGATGGGCGAGACCCGGGACGAGGTCAGCCAGGCGCTGCGCGATCTGCACGACGCCGGCTGCGAGCTGATCACCATCACGCAATACCTCCGCCCCACCCCGCGCCACCACCCGGTGAGCCGCTGGGTGAAGCCCGAGGAGTTCGTCGAGCTCGCCGCTGAGGCGGAAGACATCGGTTTCAGCGGGGTCATGAGCGGCCCGCTCGTGCGCTCCTCCTACCGCGCCGGCCGCCTCTACTCCCAGGCGATCGCGTCAAGATCAACGCTTCCATGATCATGTAATAAACAGGATCGTCGGGCCTAGACCAAGATCATGGAAGTGTTGATCTTGGTCTACTTGCGGCCGGGCCGCCAGTCCAGGCCCCACTCGTAGGCGGCGTCGAGCTTGTCCTGCGCGCCCTCTATGTAGCGCACCTCGCGGGAGACGGTGAGATCGCCGCCGGTGTTCTGCAGCATGGCGATGGCACACGTACGCGCCCCGGCTTTGGTCTCATCGAGGGCGATCTCGATCGGCGGGCCCGTCACGGGGTAGAGCGTGACGACAGCGTTCGCCTGGTCCCAGGCCGGAACCCCTTCGTAAATGAAGGCGAAGACGAGGATGCGCTTGATGTCCGCCGTGTGGTCGAGGTTGACGAACAGCGTCTCGCCGGCGTCACTGGCGCCGGTGCGGTCATCGGCGTCGAGCTTCACGTAGGGCGGGCCTTCGAGATTGCCGAACGTATTGCCGAGTGCCTGCACGACGCCCTTACGCCCGTCCGTCAGCTCATACAGCGCCGCCAGATCCAGATCGATCCCGCCGCTGGAACTCGCCGCCGAAAGAAGCTTCTTGAAGAATCCGCCGCCGCCCGACGAGGCGGGCTTGGCGCTCCACTTGAGGTTGACCCGCAGCTGGCCGTGCGCGCCGCCGCCCTTGGAGAGCGAGACGCTCGGCGCCGTCTTGGTCAGCGTCACCTTGGAGAGCGAGACGCCACCGGGGTCGCCCGCGCTCACGCGACGTTCACCCCGAAGTCGACGGCGATGCCGCGCAGGCCGCTCGCGTAGCCCTGGCCGACCGCGCGGAACTTCCATTCGGCGTCACGGCGGTAGAGCTCACCGAAGATCATCGCCGTCTCGGTGGAGGCGTCCTCGGAAAGGTCGTAGCGCGCCAGCTCGCTTCCATCGGCGCGATTGACGACCCGGATGTAGGCGTTCGTCACCTGCCCGAAGGCCTGGCTGCGCTGCTCGGCGTCATAGATCGACACCGTGAAGACGATCTTTTCGACGGTGGTCGGAACGAGCGGCAATTCGACGTTGATCGTCTCGTCATCGCCCTCGCCCTCGCCGGTGAGGTTGTCACCGGTGTGTTCGACCGAGCCGTCGGGACTCTTCAGGTTGTTGAAGAAGACGAAGTGCTCGTCTGAGAGCACCTTGCCGTTCGCGCCAGCCAGGAGCGCGCTCGCATCGAGATCGAAATCGGCGCCGGTGGTTGAACGGGCGTCCCAGCCCAAACCGACCGCAATCGAGGTCAGGTTGGGGGCGCTCTTGGACAGCGAGACGTTTCCACCCTTGGTGAGGGCGACGCTCATGACTCCTCCGCGACTGGTGCGAGCCGGCTATTGGATTTGCGCACGCGGTGCGAGATGCAAATCGCGCATTACGTGCGAGGCCACGCAGCCTACGCGCCCTTCGTGGACGCTGGACCGTACTCTCACAGCATGGCGAGGAAGGGTGCAAACCCGGCCGGCGAGACCGGCGGCAGCGGCGCGAAACGTGGCTCGAGGGCAGCAGCAGCGAACGGCGGCGAGGAGAAGCAGGGCCGCCTCAAGCAGATGCGGCTGGTCTTCAAGCTGACCCGCGAGCGTGACCCCAAGCTGGTGCTGTGGACCGCTGTCGCGTTCCTCGTCCCGCTCGCCATCGGAGTCGCGCTGGGTTTCGTGCTCAAGCCGCTCTGGCTCTGGATCCCAGCCGGCGTCATCTTCGGCGTGCTGCTCGCGCTCAACGTTTTCGGCCGCCGCGCCCAGCGCAGCGCGTTCACGGAGATGGAAGGCCAGCCCGGCGCCGGTATCAGCGTCGTGCAGCGGATGCGTGGCGATTGGCGCGTCACTACCCCCGTCGCCGTGAACCGCAATCAGGACCTGGTCAGCCGGGTCGTGTCACGCGCCGGCATCATCGTCATCGCGGAGGGCCGCGGCCGTGGCGCGCGCGACCTGCTGGCCGCCGAGATGCGCCGGGTGCGCAAGGTCGCCGGCGATGCGCCTGTCATCGACATCATCGTGGGCAACGGCGAGGGCGAGATCCCGCTCGCCAAGCTGCAGAACACGCTCATGCGCAAGCGCCGGGTGCTGCGCCGCGGTGAGATGGACGAGCTCTACCGGCGATTGGCAGCGATGGGCGCGATGAACCTGCCGATCCCGAAGGGGCCGATGCCGACCCGGGTGCCCCGCGGGGGCAAGATCCGCTAGCTGCTCAGCGGCGCGCCAAAAACTTCGAGAAACACACGGTTTTCGCGGCCGGAACCGTACCTAAGTCGAAATTTTCGGGGCGGGCGCGGCTTAGCGGCGACGCTTGCGGCGGGCTGAGCGGGCCGGCGCGGCTGGGGCCTTCTTCGGGGTACGCGCCGGGCCAGCGGCTGGGGGCGCAGGAGCTGCAGGAGTGGCCGCCTTCACCGCAGCCTTGGGGGTGGCCGGCCGCCGGGTAGCAGCGACCTTGTTGGGATCGACGACGACGACGACGCCTGCCGCCTTGTCGTGCAGGCCCCGGCGGTCGCGGTCCCACACGACCGCCGGAATCAGGACGCCGAGCAGCACTGTGCGCAGCAGCAGCCAGGGCAGGCTGCCGAGGCCGTCGCCGTCGACCCGGATGACCCGGATACCCAGCACTCGCTTACCCAGCGTCTGACCGTAGATGGCGTCGAAGATCAGCTCGACGACGAGGAACGCGCCGAGGATCACGTAGCCGCGAGCGGTCGGGCTGTAGCGAGCACCGAACAGGTACGGCAGGCCGGCAAGCAGGTTGGCCACGATCGCGTCGATGACGAACGCCCCGAGGCGCGAGGCGATGGTGGCCACCGATCCGGGCCCATCAGCCGGGAGCCCGAGCCGGACGCCGGGCTGGAAATCGGTCGGCACCGGCGGACCGGAGAGCCAGCTGCCGATAGCCCGCGCCATGGCCGAAGGTTACTGAATCCGACGCCTCTGACGCAGCTTCAGTGCACTCTCACGGCACCCGATGTTGCCGGCATGTGAGCCGGACGTTTCGTGGTGACACCAGCTCTGCAGCCGCCAGTAACACAGCCGAGACCGCACGAGAACCCTCCCGGAAACCTCAGCCGCTATGTTCAAGCCCAAGAAGGATCACCGGTCGGCCCGATTCACGGAGGGTGCATGTTCAGCAATCAGGACGAGGTGCTGCGGTACCTGCGAGACAACGAAGTCGAGTACGTCGACGCCCGCTTCTGCGACTTGCCCGGCATCATGCAGCACTTCACCTTCCCGGTGTCGAACTTCGGGGCGTCGGTGTTCGAGGACGGCCTGCCCTTCGACGGCTCGTCCATCCGCGGGTTCCAGGCCATCCACGAGTCCGACATGCTGCTGCTGCCGGACCCGACCACGGCCTACATGGACCCGTTTCGCCAGCACCCGACGCTGAACATGAGCTTCTTCATCCACGACCCGCTGACCCGCGAGTCCTACAGCCGCGACCCGCGCAACATCGCGCGTAAGGCCGAGCAGTACCTCGCCGGCTCGGGCGTCGCCGACACGTCGTACTTCGGTCCTGAGGCCGAGTTCTACATATTCGACGACGTGCGCTACGACTACCAGCCAAACGGTTCGATGCACCAGGTCGACTCCGTCGAGGCGGCCTGGAACACCGCGCGCCAGGAGCCGGGCGGCAACCTGGGCTACAAGCCGCGCTACAAGGGCGGCTACTTCCCGGTCCCGCCGACCGACCACTTCACCGACCTGCGGTCGGAGATGGTCAAGGTGCTGATGCAGACCGGCATCGACGTGGAGATGCAGCACCACGAGGTCGGCACTGCCGGGCAGGCCGAGATCGACTTCCGGTTCGGCACCCTGCTGAAGACCGCCGACAATCTGATGACGTTCAAGTACATCGTCAAGAACGTCGCCTACGCCGCCGGCCACACCGTCACCTTCATGCCCAAGCCGCTGTTTCAGGACAACGGTTCCGGCATGCACGTCCACCAGAGCCTGTGGCAGGGCGGGGAGCCGCTCTTCTACGACGAGGTTGGCTACGGCGGCCTGTCGGACCTGGCGCGTCACTACGTCGGCGGCCTGCTCAAGCACGCCCCGTCGCTGCTCGCGTTCACCAACCCGACCACCAACTCCTACCGACGCCTCGTGCCCGGCTACGAGGCCCCGGTCAACCTGGTGTACTCGGCGCGTAACCGCTCGGCCTGCTGCCGCATCCCGCTCGCCGGCACCTCCCCCAAGGCCAAGCGCATCGAGTGGCGCGTGCCCGACCCGAGCTGCAACCCCTACCTCGCGTTCGCTGCGCTGCTGATGGCCGGCCTCGACGGGATCAAGAACAAGATCGAACCGCCGGCCCCGGTCGACAAGGACCTCTACGAGCTGCCGCCGGACGAGCTGGCCAGCGTCGCGCAGGTGCCCGGCAGCCTGGAGAAGGTGCTCGAGGAGCTCGAGGGCGACCACGAGTACCTGCTCGAGGGAGGCGTCTTCACCCAGGACGTCATCGACACCTGGATCGATTACAAGCGCATCAACGAGGTCGACCCGGTCCGGCTGCGTCCGCACCCCTACGAGTTCCAGCTGTATTACGACATCTGAGTTGCTCCGCAACTGCAACATCTGAGAACAAGATCAGCTCAGCCCCCTCCGCGCTGCGCGGCGGGGGCTGAGCTGTCTCAGCAGGCGATAACGGCCGATCGGGACGTGACGTTGCCGTTATTTCCGAGCCTGAACTAAAGCGCACGCTCGGAACGCCGAGAAACCTTGAGTGACGGAGGCTTTCGGGCGGTTTGCGGCGCGCCCGGAATGGACGCCGTGGGCCCGCCGGCTCGTCGCCGTCCGCCACCCGATTCTGCTGGCCCTGGCGTTCCTGTCGACGTACATCCAGCGCGGTGACGCGGACTGGACACTGCTGAGCGCGGGCGGACAACGCCTGTTCAGCGCCGCGCCATGGACGGTGTACGCGCACACATCGGGACTGCAGGCCGGGCCGCTCACCCTGGTCGTGGTCCGCGGGATGAACATCCTGCCCGGAGGGTGGGGTCTGTGGGCAACGCATGTGCTGCTCGCCATCCTCGGCTGGTACCTGCTCTTTCTCGCCGAGCGCTGGACGTCGCCGGACGTCGGCCTTCGTCGGGCTCCGCTGAAGACCGGGCTGTTGACGCTCGCCGTGGGCATACCGGTGATGGTCGAGTGGGGCTGGGTCGCCGGTGACAGCCCCCACCTGGAAGACCCGCTGGCGATCCTGCTCTTCCTGCTGGCGGTGCGCGCAATCACCAAAGGCAACGAGACGCGAGCGGCAGTCCTGATCGGACTTGCCCTCGCCTTCAAGCCGTGGGCCATCGCCGCGCTGCCGTTGGTGCTCGGCTGCCAGCGCAAGATCAAGGCGATCGCGATCGCGATCGCCGTCCCCGCAGCCTGCTGGCTCCCGTTCGTGCTCGGTGATCATGCAACTCTTTCCGCGGCCGGACACGGGTTCCGCTGGCTGGACAATGCGCCGCTGCATTTGCTCGGCCTGGCGTCCGGCCCGCTGCCCGACTGGTGGCGCAGCGCGGAACTGCTCGGCGTGCTCGCTGCTGCCGCACTCGCGGCACGCCAGGACTGGCGGATCGCCTTCGCAGCGGGCTGCACCATGCGCCTGCTGCTGGACCCTGCCGCGTTCCCCTACTACTACGCCGGCCTGCTGATGGCCACCGCGCTGACGGAACGCCTCATCGGGGCCCGGCCCTGGCGCACTGCGGTCCTGTTCGTCGGCGTCGGCGTGCTGCCGGCGGTGTCCGACAGCAAGGCTGCTTATCTCCTGCAAGCCGTAACGCTGGCGGTGGTCTACGTCAGCTGGCTCCAGCCACTTCGCGGCCGGGCAACGGCCAACCCTTTCCGCAGACGCCTGACGTTCACCGGGCGCGACGCGGGTGCACCGGCGTAGGGCGCCTGAGCCAGCGTCTTTCACAGCTGAGGCAACCGGCGATCGCACGCACCAGTACGTTGCAGAGCACTTCCTGTGTTTGAGGAGAACGCAACGTGCTCGATCGACTGGCACGCCTGCTGGTGGCAGGCGTGACGATCAGCGCCGCACTCGGGGCTCACAGCGCAAGGCGCGAAGCTGCGCCACCGCTGCGCGTCGAGCTGTGGGGCGATTCGATGGGGATGCAGTCGGCGCCGGCATTCACGTTTCTGATGGGCCTGTCCGGCAACGGCGTCACCCAAAGCCACACGTTCCCCGGCACGGCGATCTGCGACTGGCTGACCGACATCCGCCGCGAGCTCGATCCTGCTAACCCGGCGGGCTTCCATCCCCAGGCGGCCGTCTTCGTCTTCTCCGGGGTCACGTACACCCCGTGCATGCGAGGGCCGAACGGCGCCGAGCTCACGGGGCAGGCGCTGATCAAGAGGTACGAGGCCGACGCAGCGCAGGCGATCGCGCTGTTCACGAAGGCGAACGTGCCGGTCTACTTCGCGAGCGTGCCGATCTCGCGTGACAACGCGGCCGCCGGCGCCGTAGGCGACACGCTGCTCGGTGACATGTACGCCCGGCTCCCGGCGCGCTATCCCGGCGGGGTCGTGCGCTTCATCGACTCGGCGCTCGCCGTCGAACGGAACGGGCACTACACCGACACCCTTCCCTGCCAGGAAGGCGAGGTGTGCACCGGCCACGCGCCGGACGGCACTCCGACGGTCGTGGTGCGCGAGGCGGACGGCAAGCACTTCTGCCCGGTCGCCGAGGTCCCCACTGGTGACACTTTCGGATTCACGGCCTGTCCGGTCGTCATGCCGGGCGCTCTGCGATTCATGGGTGCGATAACAACGAGGGTGCTGCACGACTTCGAACTGAAGTGAGTCGTCCGATAGGGAGCTAACGTCGGCTCGCCGACAAGCCACGATCGTCGGCTCGCCGACGGCCAGAAATGTTTGGCGTGCCGGCAGCGCTGAAGGGAAGATGACCTTCAGCTGAATGAAGGGCGACAGGCCGAGGCCCGCAGCCCGACGCGACGCACCGAGTTATAGGAGAATGTCGACGTGGTCTCTGATCCCCTGGCAGCCGAGCGGGCTGTCGAGGCGGCGGAAGAGACCCACGACGAGGGTCAGATCCACGCCGCGAAAGCTATTCGGCGTCGCACATATCTCTTCGAAGCGATCCTGATCCTTGCCGCGTACTTCGTGTACGGCTGGGTTCGCGGGCTCGTCGAGGGCCACACGGCAGACGCCATTCACCGGGCTCACCAGTTGGTCCGGCTCGAGCGTTCGCTGCACATTTACCACGAGAAGGCGATCAACCACTTCGTCGCGAGTCAGCACTGGCTGGCCTACATCTGCGACTACTGGTACGCGGTCCTGCACTTCCTGGTGACTATCGCGGTGGGCGTCTGGGTGTACTGGAAGCATCCGGAGTGGGCCCGCCAGCTGCGTACCGCCTGGTACTCGATGAACGTCGTGGCAATCTTCGGCTTCGCCTTCCTGCCGCTGGCCCCGCCCCGGCTGCTACCCGGCGGCGGCTTCATCGACACCGTGATCAAGTTCCACACCTGGGGCTCGTGGGGCAGCAAGAGCGTCTCCAAGGATGCGAACCTCTATGCGGCGATGCCCTCGATGCACATCGGCTGGTCGCTCTGGGTCGCGTTCGCGGTGGTGTTGCTGGGTCAGCGCACCTGGGTGCGGGTGCTCGGCGCGCTCTACCCGATCGCGACGCTCTTCGTGATCATCGGCACGGCCAACCACTACTTCATGGACGCGGTCGGTGGGGTCGTCGCGTGCCTCGGCGGGATCCTGATCGCCCGGGTGATCACTCGACGGCAGGTCTTACCACCGTTGCACAGGGCCAAGGCGCTCTCCGCCTACAACCGAGGCTGATCCGGGCCGCAGCTAACGCTGTTGGTCGTCGGAGCTGCCGCAGCCTGACGCGCGCGCCGGAACTGCGCTGACGGAGATCTTCACCGGTCCGGCGTTCTTGGCCGCCACATACGTCCACTCCCCCCGCTTTCCGATGCAGCCGTTGCTCGATTGCAGCCAGCGCGACCAGTGCAGCTGCAGCACTCCTGACGCGCCCGCTCGAGGCGCTTCGAGCTGGACCGACGAGCGGCCGACGGAGGTGGCCGACAGCGTTCCGCTGACCAGCGGCGCCGGATGGCTGACGGCGTACAGCGTCCACGCGCCGCCGTGCCACACCGGCGTGAGGTAGCCCAGTCCCTGGCGCACCAGGCGCGCCTCGGACGTCGCCGCGAAGTCGAGCTTGGCATCGGGCAGCGCCACCCAACCGACCGCGTATTGGTCGAGGAACTGCCGGTAGCTCGCGGCGTCCAGCCGGGCTCGGCCGTAGAAGATCGGGTTGCGCGCGTCGTCGACCTGGCGCTCCCAGCCGCGGGCGATCGGGATCTTCTCCGCGACGTAGGCCGATGACCAGTGGGTACGCGGGTCGATCACCTCGACTCTCCGGGTGCCGTCCCAGCGTTTCTCGAGTTCAGTGAGGAGCGGCGTGTAGAAGGAACGTGACGCGCTGGGGTCGCGCGAGCGCTTGAGCTCCTGGCCGACGTTGCGCTCGGCCCACCAGACCAGCGGGAAGGCGACCAGCACGACCGCGACTGCCGGAAGCGGCGAGTACGCCAGCAAGATCGGCAGCCCCCAGAGCAGCGCGAACCGTTCCGCATTGCTCCCGATCGGGCTCGTCACCAGATAGGCGCCGAGCACCAGCACCAGTGACGCGACGGCCCCCCACCGGGCGAGGCGGGCGCGTCTTCCGTAAAGCGCCGGGATCAGCCCGAGCGACGCGTACAGCGACGGTTTGAGCGCATCGCGGGTGAACGGCATCCGGCCGGGATCGGGAAACAGCACGGCGACGGCGATGACCGGGATCGTCGCGGCGACGCCGAGGCCGAAGGCGCGCTTGCGCCAACCAGGAGCGAAGAGCACCAGCACAGCCGCGACGAGGCCGAGGAAGAGCGCCGCGACCGGGCTCGCCAGCCCGCTGAGCGCCGCCGGCAATGCGGCCCACCAGGCGCGGCCGGCCGACAGCAGGCGCAGGCTGCCCAGCGCCAACGCCACCCCGACCGCGAAGGTGACCCGCCCGGCCAGCAGGTTGGTGATCAGCAGCAGGGTGAACGCGATCGCCGCGAGCGTCGGCCGCAAGGCGCCCCGCAGCAGCCCCGGGAAGAGCACAGCACCGAACACCGTCGCGACGGCCCCGACGAACGACACCGAAAGCAGGTG
>DATAVO010000195.1:0-54064 GCA_036267695.1 Frankiaceae bacterium | reverse complement strand
ACCAGACGACCTTGGAGCGGTTCGGGCAGGTAGCCCTCCCACCGGGCGCCGTGCGCGACGGCGAAGTCATCGACAGTGAAGCCGTAGCTGCGGCCATTCGCGAACTCTGGGCGCGGGTGAAGTTCAGCACCAAGAAGGTCGTTGTCGGCGTGGCCAACCAAAAGGTCATCGTCCGCCAGCTCGACCTTCCCTGGATGCCGATCGCCGAACTGCGCAAGTCCCTGGCGTTCCAGGTCGCAGACGTGATCCCGATGCCCGTGGAGCACGCGATTCTCGATCTGCACCCGCTCGAGGAGGTCGAGGACGAGAACGGCCGGCGCCAGCGCATCCTGCTGGTCGCCGCCTCCCGCGACATGGTTTCCTCGCTGATCTCCGCAGTCGAGTCGGCAGGCCTGACCCCGACGAGCGTCGACCTCAACTCGTTCGCGGTCCTGCGCGTGCTGGCTGATGTCGACCGGCTCGGCCTCAGTCGCCGCGCCGAGGCCCTCGTCGACGTCGGCGCCAGCGTGACGAACATCGTCGTCTCCGAGGGTGGGGTGCCGCGTTTCGTGCGAATCCTGCTCATGGGCGGCGCTGACATCACCGAGAGCATCGCCGACCGGATGGGCATCGGGGCCGAGCAGGCCGAGGCCATCAAGCAGCATGAGTTCGTTCCCGCTTCGCCTGACGCCCCGGGGATCTCGCCGATGACGCGGATCACCGAGAGCGCCGCCGACGCGTGGGTCGAGGAAGTGCGCGGCTCGCTGGACTACTACTTCGCTCAGGCAGGGGCAGCCCGCGTCTCGCGGATCGTCCTTTCCGGCGGTGGCTCCCAGCTCGGCGGCCTCGCCCGCCGGCTGGCGATGACCACCGGGGTGCCCGTTGAGCCGGCGACGCCACTGGCGCCCATGCAGATCGGCAAGACCGGTCTGACGGATGCCCAGCTCGACTACGTCCAAGCATTCAGCGTTGTCCCGGTCGGTCTGGCTATGGCGGGTGCGGCATGAGCGTCCTGACGGAATCCACTCCGGAATCCGGTGCGCCGGCAGGCGATTTCGACCTGCTGACCCCGGTCGAGTACGTCGCCCCCCGGGCGAACTTGCTCCCCCCGGAGATCGCCGAGCGTGCGGCCCTTCGCCGCATGCAGGCGCTGCTGGCCGCGGCGGTCATCGCCTGCGGCGGCATCGTCGGCGCGGTCTATGTCACGAGCGCTCACGGCCGGGCCCCGGCCAAGGCTGCTCTGGCGCAGGCCCAGACCGAGCAGCAGTCGCTGTCGGCGCAGAAAGCCGCGCTGGCTCCGGCTCAGGTGGCACACCAGCAGGTGCTCGCCGCCAAGCAGTCGCTCGAGGCGGCCATGGGATCTGAGGTGCTGTGGTCGGGTCAGCTCGACACGCTTCGGCGCCGGCTCCCCGCCGGCGTGCGGCTCTCGACGCTGGCCATCGCGGGCATCGACCCGACGACGACCGGGTCCTCCGGTTCCACTGCCGTGCAGCTGCCCGCCTCACCGGCGGGCACCGGCACCAGCAGTTCGAGCACCGCGTCGTCCACGGGCGCAGCGGCCGGCAGCAATTACATCGCCAACGTGACGATGTCGGGCGTCGCGCTCGACAACGACGCGGTGGCCAACTGGCTCGAAACGCTGGCCAACATGCCGGGCTGGGGCAACGTCTACCTGACGAACACCACAGCGAGCTCCACAGCGAGCGCCGGCTCGTCTCTCGTGAGTTACTCGATCACGGCGAACATCACGCAGGCCGCGCTCTCTCACCGCTACACGAACGGGAGCTGACCGATGAAGTCACTAGGGCGTAGGGCGACGATCGCCATCGCCGCCGTCGCGTGCCTCGCGGTCCTCGCCGGCGGATGGTTCCTCTTGGTCAAGCCCGTCAGGTCCGACATCTCCAAGGTGAAGGCTCAGACGGCGCAGCAGCAGCAGGACAACGACAGCGCACGGCTGCAGCTCTCCTCGATGCGTGCCATCGCGAAGAACCTCCCCGCGGAGAAGGCCGAGCTGGCCGTGCTCTCGCAGCGGGTTCCGAGCCAGGTCGAGCTTCCGTCCATCCTGCGCTCGATGCAGGCGCTGGCGAAGGCATCCGGAGTCACCCTGCTGGGGATCACCCCGACGGTGCCGGCTCCGCTCGCTGGCGCACCCGGCATCTCGACGGTCGGCGTCAGCCTGAATGTCAGCGGCGGCTACGCCGAGATCGAGCAGTTCGACAGTGCTCTGGAAGGGTTGCAGCGCACCTTCCTGGTGTCGGGCTTCACCCTCACCGGCGGCGGTAGCACTCCAGGTGCCGCCGGCACGCCGTCGGCCACGAGCTCGACCTCTTCGATCACTGCCAACCTGACCGGTCGGGTGCTTGTTCGCACTCCCGCCGCGACGTCGACAGCATCGACCACAGCGTCCACCGCCACCACCACCGGCCACTGATCGGGACTGGAGCAAACATGCCTCGCGAAAAGGGCGCCAGCTCGTCTCTGACGCTGGACAAACGTTCCAAGATCATGATCGGTGTGCTCGCGGTGGTCCTCGTGGCTGCGGCAGCGTTCTTCTTGCTGAAGAAGAGCGGGTCGAGCGACAACAGTGCGAGCCCGTCGGTGAAGACGCCGGCGACCTCGACCTCGACTTCGCCCAAGGCGTCGGCGGCCCCCAAGGTCACGCCGAAGCTGGCTCCGTCTCCCGTGGTGACGGCTGACAGCACCCGGGACCCGTTCGTGCCTCTGGTTGAGGAAGCGGCGGCAACGGCGGCGGCGAGTTCAAGTGCGGGAGCCACTGCTTCACCGTCGGCGTCGGCCTCCACGGCCGCTCCGACCGAGGCACCGACCACCTCGGCTCCTGCCGCTGGTGATCACACTGTCGCGCTGGTGAAGATCACCGGCACTACCGCCTCGGTCACGTACAACAGCGTGGACAAGACGGTGCATGCCGGCGACTCGCTCGCTACTGGCGTCACGGTCGTCAAGATCAACGCTGACTCCATCTTCGTCAGCTACAGCAACAAGCTCTACGCCATCGCCCCCGGGCAGAGCGTCACCTTCTGACGCAAGCCCGCTTGGCCGCAAAGGCGGTGTCCGCTTCGGCGGGCACCGCCTTTCGGCGTGAATCTGGGAGACTGAGGACGTGCTGCGTTGGCTGACCGCGGGGGAGTCCCATGGGCCCGCATTGACGGCGACCCTCGAAGGGCTTCCCGCCGGGGTCGCGATCACGTCCGATGACCTCCGGCTCCAGCTCGCCCGGCGCCGTCTCGGATATGGCCGCGGGGCCCGCATGGCCTTCGAGCAGGATGCCGTCGAGGTGCTCGGCGGCGTACGTCATGGGCTGACGCTCGGCTCGCCGGTGAGCGTCGTCGTGCACAACACGGAGTGGCCGAAATGGACCGAGGTGATGAGCCCCGATCCGGTGGATCCGGAGGTGCTCGCCGAGGCCGCCCGCAACCGTCCGCTCACCCGGCCGCGTCCCGGTCATGCCGATCTCGTCGGCATGCAGAAGTACGCGTTCGACGACGCGCGTCCGGTGCTCGAACGGGCCTCCGCGCGTGAGACCGCCGCGCGGGTCGTGCTCGGCACCTACGCCCGGTCGCTCCTGCAGCAGGCGTACGGCGTGACGATCCTGTCGCACGTCGTCAGCCTCGGGCCGGTGGCGGTGCCCGAGGGCACGCCGCTGCCCGAGCCCGGGGACAGCGATCGCATCGACGAAAACCCGGTCCGCTGCGCCGATCCCGCGACGGCGGCGCTGATGGTGGCCGAGGTCGATGACGCGAAGCGCGAGGGCGACACGCTCGGCGGGGTGGTCGAGGTGCTCGCGTACGGCCTCCCGCCGGGGCTCGGCAGTCACGTGCACGGTGACCGCAGGCTCGATGCGCGTCTTGCCGCCGCGCTCATGGGCATCCAGGCGATCAAGGGCGTCGAGCTCGGCGACGGTTTCGAGACCGCGCGCCGCCGCGGCTCACAGGCCCATGACGAGATCGTGCGCGACGCCGACGGCGAGCTGCGCCGGGTCACCGGTCGCGCCGGGGGCACCGAAGGCGGCATGAGCACCGGCGAGGTGCTGCGCGTGCGCGCGGCGATGAAGCCGATCTCCACGGTGCCGCGGGCGCTGCGCACGGTCGACACGGCGACGGGCGAGGCGGCCGTCGCGATCAATCAGCGCTCCGACGTGTGTGCCGTCCCGGCGGCAGGCGTCGTTGCCGAAGCCATGGTCGCGCTCGTGCTCGCTGAAGCCGCGCTGGAGAAGTTCGGCGGCGATTCCTTGAGCGAGACCCGGCGCAACGCGCAGAGCTATCTCGCCACTCTCGAGACCTTGCTGCCACCGATCCCGGCCGTCCCGTGAGCCCGCGCGCCGTGATTGTCGGACCGCCCGGCTCCGGCAAGACGACCCTGGGCCGGCTGCTCGCCGAGCGGCTCGGCGTGGACTTCGCCGACACCGATGAGGTTTCCGCTGCCGAAGCCGGCAAGTCGGTCGCCGACATTTTCCTCGAGGACGGCGAGGAGCGTTTCCGTGCGTTGGAACGCGCGGCCGTCGTGTCCTCGCTCGGGTCGGCGGACGGCATCCTCGCGCTCGGCGGCGGGGCGGTCCTGGACCCGGCCACGCGGGCGGATCTGCTGGGGCATCGCGTCATCGCGCTCAGCGTCGACCTCTCCCACGCTGTCTCCCGGGTCGGGCTAGCCCGGGATCGGCCGCTGCTCGTCGAGGCGCCGCGGGCGCGGATGTCGGCGACCTTGCGCGAGCGGGCCCCGCTGTACGCGGAGGTCGCGAGCTTCGCCGTCGACACGTCCGAGCGCACTCCCGACGAGGTCGCCGAGGAGGTGCTCGCATGGCTGAAGCAGCAGTGACCCGGATCGAGGTGCGGCCGGCGGCCGATCCCATCTATACCGTCCAGATCGGCACCGGCTTGCTCGGCGAACTGGTCGAGACCGTCGGTGCGGTGTCGTCCGCGACACGGATCGCCGTGCTGCACCCGCGTGTGCTGATCGCCACCGCCGAGGCGGTCCGCGAAGAACTTTCGGCCTCGCCCGGCCACCCCGAGGTTTCCTTGCTCGAGGTGCCTGACGGCGAGGCGGCCAAAGACCTCGCCGTCGCCGCCTATGCCTGGTCGGTGCTCGGGCAGCTCGGATTCACCCGCGACGATCTCGTGATCGGGCTCGGCGGGGGAGCGGTGACCGACCTTGCCGGCTTCGTCGCCGCGACCTGGCTACGGGGCGTGCGCGTGGTTCAGGTGCCGACCACCCTGCTGGGAATGGTGGATGCGGCCGTCGGCGGCAAGACCGCGATCAACACCGAGGCAGGCAAGAACCTCGTCGGCTCCTTCCATCAGCCGTCGGCGGTCATCTGCGATCTGGCGACGCTGGAGACCCTGCCACCCGAGGAGTTCACCGCCGGTCTCGCCGAGGTCGTCAAGACGGGCCTCATCGCCGACCCGGTCATCCTCGATCTGCTCGACGCCGACCCCACCGGACGCGTCCACCTTCGGGAGCTGATCGAGCGGTCCATCGCGGTCAAGGCCGAGGTCGTCAGCGCTGATCCCAAGGAGTCCGGCCGGCGCGAGATCCTCAACTACGGGCACACCCTCGGCCATGCCATCGAGCGGGCCGAGAAGTACCGCTGGCGTCACGGCGCCGCCGTTTCCGTCGGCCTGGTCTTCGCCGGGGCGCTCTCCCGCCGGGCCGCCGGACTGGACGACGCGACCGCCGACCGTCACCGCGAGCTCCTTTCGCGCATCGGCCTGCCGGTGACCTACCCGGCCGACCGCTGGCCGGAGCTGGCGCAGGCGATGCGCGTGGACAAGAAGGCGCGCGCGAAGCGGCTGCGATTCGTCGTGCTCTCGGGCCTGGCTAAACCCGGCATCCTGGATGATCCGGATCCCGAGCTGCTGCTCGCTGCCTACGGTGAGGTCGCGTCGTGAAGGTGCTCGTGCTGTCCGGTCCCAACCTCGATCGCCTCGGCGTCCGCGAGCCTGCGGTCTACGGCCGCGGCACCTACGCCCAACTCGTCGACGCCTGCCGCGAGTGCGCCGGCAAGCTCGGCCTCGACGTCGACATCCGCCAGACCGCCGACGAGGCGCAGATGATCAGGTGGATCCACGAGGCGGCCGATGCGTCGCTCCCCGTGGTGCTCAACGCCGGAGCCTGGACCCACTACTCCTACGCCCTTCGCGACGCGTGCGCCGGGCATCCCGCGCCGCTCATCGAGGTGCACCTGTCGCAGATCGCCGCCCGCGAGGAGTTCCGCCACCACTCGGTGCTCTCGGCCGTCGTGACCGGGACGATCACCGGTCTCGGCGTCGACTCCTACCTGCTGGCCCTGCAGGCGATCGCCACTCGCGTCGGCCGCTGACCTGGCCGCTGGCCGCTGGCCTGCTGCACCTGCTGGCCTGCGGCACCCGCTGGCGGTGGCGCCGGGGTGCCTGTGGGCGTCCGGTGGTTGGTGCCACCGGCTGGGCGTCGTATAGGTCCCGCTAGCGGTGTCGCCGGGTGCCTGTGGATGACGCGAACGCCGCTGCGGCAAAACCGGCAGGCTGCCTGCGTGGACCCCCGTCTTCGCGACCTCGCCGCCTCACAGGACAATGTTGTGCGCCGCGAGCAGTTGCGCCAGGTCGGAGTCGACAGGTACGCGGTGCAAGCCCAAGTCCGGGCAGGTCGTTGGGCCAGCATCGGCATCGTTGCGGTCGTTCTGCACAACGGTCCACTCACTCAGCAGCAACGCGAGTGGGCTGCGGTCTTGACGGCGAGTCCGCGCGCGGGCCTGGCGGGACGTACGGCATTGGCGCTTGCGGGGCTGCGGGGCTGGGAGGACGAAGCGGTGCACGTGCTTGTTCCGCGGGGTCATACGCCGGCGCGGATCCCCTTCATCCGGACCGTCCTTCATGAGACCCGACGTCCTTCTGACCGCAGCCTCGAGACGGTTGGCCGACCGCCGCGGACCCGCGTGGAACGATCTGCCATCGACGCCGCCGTCTGGTCCCGACGAGCGGCGACCGCCTGTGGTCTGCTCGCCGCCGTCGTCCAGCAGCGACTGTCGACGGGGCCTCGATTGCTGGCAGCTCTCGAACAAGCCGGGCCGGTCAGACATCGGGCCGTGATGCTGCGCGCCCTGACCGACATCTCCGGCGGAGCCCACGCTCTCACCGAAATCGACTTCGCTAGCCTCTGTCGACGCCACAAGCTCGGCAAGGTGGTTCATCAGGCGGTCCGGCTCGATGATCAAGGCAGGCGCCGATACCTGGACGTGGAGATCGAATCCCTCGGCGGCGCGCGTATCTGGTGCGAGATCGACGGCGCGTTGCACCTGATGGCCATGAGCTACTGGCAAGACATGTCCCGTAGCAACGAACTGCTTATCGCGGGTACGCCCGTGCTCCGGTTTCCGAGCATCGCCATGTACCTGGACGAGGCGCGGGTCGTCGACCAACTACATCGCGCCCAAGCCGCCGCTGAGGCGCGCCTGCGGCGGGCCGCGTGAGCCGTTCCCTGGGTGGTGCCACCGGCTGGGCGTCGCATAGCTCTCGCTGGCGGTGGCGCCGGCGTGAGAGGCGGGGGCCCGGCGACTGGTGCCACCGGCTGGGCGTCGCATAGCTCCCGCTGGCGGTGGCGCCGCCTGGGCTGGACCCGCGCCGCCTGGGCTGGACCCGCCACGTTGGACGGGCTGGGCCCGCCCGCTCCCGAAGGCGCACGTGAGCCGCTGCGTAGACTTCGCCTGTGCCTTCGACCAACGACCTGAAAAACGGCATGACGCTCGACCTCGACGGCGGGCTGTGGAATGTCGTCGAGTTCCAGCACGTCAAGCCCGGCAAGGGCGGGGCGTTTGTGCGGACGACGCTGAAGAACGTCACTACTGGCAAGGTGGTCGACCGCACGTTCAACGCGGGTGTGAAGGTTGAGGTTGCGACCGTCGACAAGCGGGAGATGACCTACCTCTACCGCGAGGGCGAGGATTTCGTCTTCATGGACACCGAGTCCTACGACCAGATCCAGGTGCCTGCCGAAACCGTCGGATCGGCAGCCGACTACATGCTCGAGAACACCAACGCGACAGTCGCGCTCAACGAGGGCCTCGCCCTGTACGTCGAGCTGCCCGCGTCGGTCGAGCTCACGATCAGCTACACCGAACCGGGCCTGCAGGGTGACCGCTCCAGCGGCGGCACCAAGCCGGCGACGCTCGAGACCGGCGCGAGCGTGCAGGTCCCGCTCTTCGTCGTGAACGGCGAGAAGATCAAGGTCGACACCCGCGACGGCCGCTACCTCGGGCGAGCCAACTGACCCCGGCTTCGGCCAAGCGGCGCCCCGGCTCGCTTCCGGCGCGCACGAAGGCGCGCAAGCGGGCACTCGACGTGCTGTACGAGGCCGACCTCATGGGGCTCGATCCCATGGCAACGCTGCGTCTTCGGCTCGCGCAGGCCGATCCGCCGGTGCCGCCGTACGCGATCGATCTGGTCGAGGGCGTCTTCACCCACCGCGGCGAGATCGACCGGATGATCTCCTCGATCGCCGAGGGATGGACGCTCGCCAGGATGCCGGCGATCGACCGCAACGTGCTGCGCCTCGGTGCGTACGAACTGCTCTACAGCATCGACGTCCCGGAAGGCGTGGCTGTCAGCGAAGCGGTCGAGCTCGCGGCTCGCCTCTCCACCGACGAGTCGGCCGCGTTCGTCAACGGCGTACTGAGCAAGGTCGCCGAGCGGCGCCGGAAGGCTGACTCAGACGGTCTCGACAGCGCGCCGCGCGTCGGGTGACAGCACACCCCAGTTGATCAGCTGCTCGGTGAGCGTGGTCGGGTTCTCGTCGTAGATGACGGCGAGTGACCGGAGGTCTTCATGGCGGATCGACAGGACGCGGCCGTTGTAGTCACCGCGCTGGCTCTGGATGGTGGCCGCGTAACGCAGCAGCGGCGCGCCTTGCTCGCGGGGGACGTCTTGCAGCTTCTCGAGGTCGAGGATGATTCGCGGGGACTGCTCGAGGGCGATGATCGCCTCGCGCTCGGGAAGCAGCTCGTTGACCGGCACCCCGTAGAAATCTGCCAGCTCAGAAAGCCGCTGGACGGTGACGGCACGATCGCCGCGCTCGTAGGACCCGACGACGACGGCCTTCCAGCGACCCTCGGACTTCTCCTCGACGCCATGCAGCGACAGCCCCTGCTGGGTCCGGATCGCGCGCAGGCGTGATCCGAGCGCCTTGGCGTAGTCGGACATCTCGTGCTCCGTTCCAGCTTCAAGCTCATGGGTGAGTTGGGGCAACGAGCGTCCCCCGACGCAGTGACTTAGTGTAATCCGGTTGGCTAGCTCTCAGGCAGTTACTTGGGGAATCGACGAATCTTGGCGGATCTCGTCACTCAAGGACACCGATCATGGCATGCGGCGATCTTGCGCCGTGCGGATTTCGCCGACTTCGTCTCACCCGCGCGCCCGCTGCCGGAGGGGGATGGGCGGCTGATAACTTCATCACGACCACTCCTTTAACGACCCGTCCTGTGAGGCGGGGAAGGGGGGCGAAAGCCTGATGCTGTCTTGAGCACAGCCACACCGGCCACTCCGGGAAGCGGTCCTGACGTTCTCAGCGCTGCTGACGTCGGGCGCACCCTTTCTCGGATCGCGCATCAGGTCCTCGAGCACACCGATGGCGCCCGTGACGTCGTGCTGCTCGGCATCCCGACCCGTGGGGTCGCGCTGGCTCAGCGGCTGGCTGCCAAGCTCGCCGAGTTCGAGGGCCACACCGTGCCGGTGGGCTCCCTCGACACCACGATGTACCGCGACGACTTGCGCCTGCGGGGCATTCGCCCGCTCGGGCGCACCGAGCTTCCGGGCTCGGTGGACGACAAGGTCGTGGTGCTCGTCGACGACGTTCTCTACTCCGGGCGGACCGTACGGGCCGCTCTGGACGCGCTCTCCGACCTCGGCCGCCCGCGCGCGGTCCAGCTTGCGGTGCTGGTCGACCGCGGCCACCGGGAGCTACCGATCCGCGCCGACTACGTCGGCAAGAACCTCCCGACCAGCCAGGGCGAGAACGTGCGCGTGCTGCTGGCCGAAGTGGATGGACGTGACGGGGTAGTGATCGAACGACGGATCGCCGACGAACCCAGCCGCTCGGCAGTGGAAAGAAGGGCGTGATGGACCGTCACCTGCTGTCCGCCGCGGATCTCAGCCGCGAGGAAGCCACCCTGGTGCTCGACACCGCCGAGGAGATGGCCCTCGTCGGCGACCGGACGGTCAAGAAGCTGCCGACCCTGCGCGGGCGGACCGTGGTCAACCTCTTCTTCGAGGACTCGACGCGCACGCGTACCAGCTTCGAGGTCGCCGCCAAACGGCTCTCGGCAGACGTGATCACCTTCTCCGCCAAGGGATCGAGCGTCTCCAAGGGTGAGAGCCTGAAGGACACCGCGCTGACTCTCGAGGCGATGGGTGCCGACGGCGTCATCTGCCGGCACAGCGCGTCGGGTGCGCCGCATCGCTTGGCGAACTGGATCCACGGCAGCGTCGTCAACGCCGGTGACGGCACCCACGAGCACCCGACCCAGGCCCTGCTCGACGCTTTCACCATGCGCCGCCGCCTCGGCCGGCTCGAAGGGCTCTCGGTCACGATCGTCGGCGACGTGCTGCACAGTCGGGTCGCCCGGTCCAACGTGCTGCTCCTGTCGACGCTCGGGGCGAGCGTCACCCTCGTCGCGCCGCCGACGCTGCTGCCGGTCGGGATCGACGCCTGGCCCGCGGAGGTCTCCTACGACCTCGACGCGACGCTGCCCAAGAGCGATGTGGTGATGATGCTGCGGGTACAGCGCGAGCGGATGTCGGCGTCCTACTTCCCGACGGTCCGCGAGTACAGCCGGCGCTACGGTCTCGACGCGAATCGGGTCGGGATGCTGCCCGATCACGCCATCGTCATGCATCCCGGGCCGATGGTGCGCGGGATGGAGATCGCCTCCGAAGTTGCTGACGGGCTGCGCTCGACGATCGTCGAGCAGGTGGCCAACGGGGTCAGTGTCCGGATGGCTGTGCTGTATCTACTGCTCGGCGGGAGCGACGCCTGATGGACCTGAACACGGTCGACGAACGGGACACCCTGATTCGCGGCGCGAGCCTCGTCGGCGGCAAGGCGATCGACCTGCTGCTGTCGGGCGGGATGGTCGCCGAAACCGGGGCTCGGCTCCAGGCCCCGGCCGGCGCTCACGTCGTCGACGCCGGCGGGCTGGTCGCGCTGCCGGGCTTCGTCGACCTCCACACCCACCTGCGCGAACCGGGCCGCGAAGATGCGGAGACGGTCGAGTCGGGCACCCGCGCCGCCGCCCTCGGCGGCTTCACCGCCGTGCACGCGATGGCCAACACCGACCCGGTGGCCGACACCGCCGGCGTCGTGGAGCAGGTCTGGCGGTTGGGGCGCGAGTCAGGCTGGTGTGACGTCGCTCCGGTCGGCGCGGTCTCCAGCGGGCTCAAGGGCGAGCAGCTCGCCGAGCTCGGCGCGATGGCCGAAAGTGCCGCCCGCGTCAGGGTTTTCTCCGATGACGGCAGGTGCGTCAGCGACCCGGTGCTCATGCGCCGGGCGCTGGAATACGTCAAGGCGTTCGACGGCGTCATCGCTCAGCATGCCGAAGAGCCGCGGCTGACCGTCGGCTCCCAGATGAACGAGGGCGTGATCTCCGCGCGGCTCGGGCTCACCGGCTGGCCGGCCGTCGCGGAGGAGTCGATCATCGCGCGCGACGTGCTGCTCGCCGGTCACGTCGGCAGCCGGCTGCACGTCTGCCACGTCTCGACCGCGGGCTCGGTGGAGATCCTGCGCTGGGCCAAGGCGAAGGGCTGGCGCGTCACGGCCGAGGTCACCCCGCACCACCTGCTGCTGACCGATGACTTCGCGTGCGGCTACGACCCGGTCTACAAGGTCAACCCGCCGCTGCGTACCGCCGAGGATGTCGCGGCCCTGCGCGAAGGATTGCTGGACGGGACGATCGACGCCGTCGCCACCGACCACGCGCCGCACGCCCTGGAAGACAAGGAAGCGGAGTGGGCGGCGGCTCGGCCCGGCATGCTCGGCTTGCAGACCGCGCTCGGGATCGTGATGCTCGCGCTGGGCGAGCGGTTCAGCTGGGAGCTCGCTGCCGAGCGCATGTCGTACGCACCCGCCGAGATCGGACGCCTGCGCACCCATGGTCGCCCGCTCGACGTCGGCGCGCCGGCCAACCTGACCCTCGTCGACCCTTCGCAGTCCTGGGTGGTCGACCCCGCCGGGCTCGCCTCGCGCAGCCGCAACACCCCGTACGCCGGGCGCGAACTTCCCGCCACGATCGTCGCGACCTTCCTGCGCGGCCGCGCCACGGTGCTGGACGGCAAGACCGCGCTGGGTGGCAAGACCGCGCTCGACGGCAAGACCGCATGATGCTTGCGCTCATCCACCGTCCGCCGAGCCGGCTGGGCGATCACCTCCTGCTGGCTGCCGCTCTCGCCGTCCTGGTGCTGATCGTCATCGCGCTGGCCATGGCCGCGGTGCGGCGCCGGGCCAGGCAGACGGCCGCGGTGCTTCCGGAGCTGCCCGCCCCGCCGCGGCCGTTCCCGATCCCGCTCATCGAGCCGATGCCCGGCGTCGCACTGGGGACCACCATGGAAGCGGGATGGCAGGACGTCCGGCTCGGCGGCGTGCTCGGCGGCCGCGGGAGCGGCGACCTGTCGATCACCTGCGTCGGCGTTGATCTCGCCGGCACCTGGCTGCCGGCGCAGGTCTTGCGTTCGGTCCGCATCGATGAGCGGTTCGCGACGAAATTCATGCCCGGCACCGGCCTGCTCGTCTTCGGCTGGGAAGCATCGGGAATCCAGTACGAGAGCGGGTTCCGCGGCGCGGCATCCCGGTATGAGGAGGTGGTGGCCACCGTGCAGGGGCTGCTGGAAAGAACCCGCGAACTCGAACGCGAAGCCGCGGCGGCGCCGACCCGGGAAGCACACCAGTGACCGCCCGCCGGCCAGGTGCGGTCCTCATGCTCGAGGACGGCCGCTCCTTCACCGGAGCTGCCTACGGCGCGCTCGGCGAGACCTTCGGGGAAGCCGTTTTCGCGACGGGCATGACCGGCTACCAGGAGACGCTGACGGACCCGAGCTACTCGCGTCAGGTCGTCGTGCAGACCGCCCCCCACATCGGCAACACCGGCGTCAACGACGAGGACCCGGAAAGCCGCCGGATGTGGGTCGCGGGCTATGTCGTGCGCGACCCGGCTCGCCGGGCGAGCTCCTGGCGGGCAATCCGCAGCCTCGAGGAAGAGCTTGTGGCACAAGGGATCGTGGGTATCAGTGGCATCGACACCCGCGCCCTCACTCGCCACCTTCGCGAGCGCGGCGCCATGCGGTGCGCCATCGCGCCGGCTGACGCATCGGATGGCCTGCTCGATCGCGTGCGCGCGAGTGACGGCATGCTGGGCGCGGACCTCGCCCCGGCGGTCTCGACCCCTGAGCCTTACGTCGTCTCCCCTGACGGGCCGGTCCGGCTGCGGGTCGCCGCTCTCGACCTCGGGATCAAGTGGCGTACGCCCGCACGCATGGCGGCGCGGGGCATCGAGGTGACGGTGCATCCCGCCGCGGCGACGGCCGCCGAATTGCTCGCCGCCGGCCCGGACGGCGTCTTCTTCTCCAATGGTCCCGGCGATCCGGCGACGGCCGACTATGCCGTGGCGGCGGCGACCGGGATCCTCGACGCGGGCGTTCCACTGTTCGGCATCTGCTTCGGCAACCAGGTGCTGGGCCGGGCGCTCGGGTTCGGCACGTACAAGCTCGGCTACGGCCACCGCGGGGTCAACCAGCCGGTGCAGGACCGAGTCACCGGGAGGGTTGCGGTCACGAGCCACAATCACGGCTTCGCGGTTGACGCTCCCCTCGACCGGATCTCGCAGACGCCGTACGGCCGGGTGGAAGTCAGCCATGTCGCCCTCAACGACGGCGTCGTCGAAGGTCTGCGACTGCTCGACCGGCCGGCCTTCTCCGTGCAATACCACCCCGAGGCCGCCCCCGGCCCGCACGATGCCGACGGGCTGTTCGACAGCTTCGTCGCGATGATGGAGAGCGCCAAATGAGCCGCCACGAGGACATCGCGAGCGTCCTGGTCATCGGGTCCGGCCCGATCGTCATCGGCCAGGCCTGCGAGTTCGACTACTCGGGTACGCAGGCCTGCCGGGTGCTCCGCCAGGAGGGCCTGCGGGTCATCCTGGTCAACAGCAACCCGGCGACGATCATGACCGATCCGGAGATCGCCGATGCGACGTACGTCGAGCCGATCACGCCGGAAGTCGTGCGCCAGATCATCGACCGGGAGCGTCCCGATGCGCTACTCGCGACCCTCGGCGGCCAGACCGCGCTGAACACCGCGATGGCCCTCGCTGACGCCGGAGTGCTCGAGGAGTTCGGCGTGCGCCTGCTCGGCGCCGACATCGACGCGATCCGCGCGGGGGAGAACCGGCAGCTCTTCAAGGCCATCGTCGACGGGCTGCCCGCCGAGTTGGGTGCCGAGAGCGCACGCTCGGAGATCGCCCACACAATCGGCGAATGCCTTGCTATTGCTGAAGGTCTGGGCTACCCGGTGGTGGTGCGGCCGGGCTTCACCCTTGGCGGCAAGGGCGGCGGGATCGCCTACGACGAGGCCGATCTGCTGCGTATCGCGGGCGGCGGACTCGACGCGAGCCGGATGGCCAGCAAGACCGCCGGACACGTGCTGCTCGAGGAGAGCATCCTGGGGTGGAAGGAGTTCGAGCTCGAACTGATGCGCGACCGCGCTGACAACGTCGTGGTCGTCTGCTCCATCGAAAACGTCGACCCGATGGGCGTGCACACCGGCGACAGCGTGACGGTCGCCCCGGCCATGACCCTGACCGACCGCGAGTACCAGCGGATGCGTGACGTGGCGATCGCCATCATGCGCGAGGTCGGGGTCGACGCCGGCGGCTGCAACATCCAGTTCGCGGTCGAGCCCACCACCGGCCGTCTCGTCGTCATCGAGATGAACCCGCGGGTCTCACGCAGCAGCGCGCTGGCGTCGAAGGCGACGGGTTTCCCGATCGCGAAGATCAGCGCCAAGCTCGCCCTCGGCTACACGCTGGATGAGATCGCCAACGACATCACCCGCGTCACCCCGGCGGCCTTCGAGCCGAGCCTGGACTACGTCGTGGTCAAGGTCCCGCGGTTCGCCTTCGAGAAGTTCCCCGGCGCCGACCCCGTGCTCACCACGCACATGAAGAGCGTCGGTGAGGCCATGGCCATCGGCCGCAACTTCGGTGAGGCCCTCAACAAGGCGCTGCGTTCACTGGAGACGTCGTCGGCCGGCTTCTGGACCCAGCCGGACGAGAAGCTCCCGCATGCCGATCAGCCGGCGCTCGAGGCGCTGAAGGTGCCGCACGAAGGCCGCATCTACACGGTGGAGCGGGCGCTGCGCGAGGGTGCCACGGTCGAGGAGGTCTACGCCGCGAGCGGTATCGACCCCTGGTTCGTCGACCAGGTGCTGGCCTTGCGGGAGATCCGGGCGGACATCCTCGAGGCGCCCGATGACGAGCAGACGCTGCGGGAAGCCAAGCGGTCCGGCTTCTCCGACCGCCAGATCGCGGCGATCACGGGACGTTCAGAAGAGGCCGTCCGGGAACGGCGCCACGCTGCCGGTATTCGTCCGGTGTTCAAGACCGTCGACACCTGCGCCGCCGAATTCGCCGCCCACACCCCCTACCACTACAGCTCCTATGACGAGGAGAGCGAGGTCGCGCCGCGCGAGCGGGAAGCGGTCATCGTGCTCGGCAGCGGGCCTAACCGCATCGGGCAGGGCATCGAGTTCGATTACGCCTGCTGTCACGCCGCTTTTGCCCTCTCCGACGCGGGCTACGAGACCATCATGGTCAACTGCAATCCCGAGACCGTCTCCACCGACTACGACACCAGCGACCGGCTCTACTTCGAGCCGCTCACGGTCGAGGACGTGCTGGAGATCGTCGCCGCCGAGACAGCTGCCGGACCGCTTGCGGGAGTCGTCGTCCAGCTCGGCGGCCAGACCCCGCTCGGGCTCGCCGCCGCGCTCGAACGTGCCGGGGTGCCCATCGTCGGCACCACCCCGGCGGCCATCCATCTCGCGGAAGACCGCCGCGAGTTCGGCAAGGTACTCGAGGCGGCCAACCTCGTCGCACCGCGTTTCGGCACCGCCTTCTCCTACGAGGAAGCGCGGGAGGTCGCCGCCGAGATCGGCTATCCGGTGCTGGTGCGGCCGAGCTACGTGCTCGGCGGGCGAGGCATGGAAATCGTCTACGACGAAACGTCTTTGCAGGCCTACGTCAGCCGCGCGACCGACGCCAGCCCCGAGCATCCGGTGCTCGTCGACCGCTTCCTCGACGATGCCGTGGAGGTCGATGTCGACGCCATCTTCGACGGCGACGAGCTCTACCTCGCCGGCGTCATGGAGCACATCGAGGAAGCCGGCATCCACTCCGGCGACTCGGCCTGTGCGCTCCCGCCGATCACGCTCGGCAAGGCCGACCTCATCCGGATCCGGCAGGCGACCGAAGCGATCGCGCGGGGAGTCGGGGTCCGCGGTCTGGTGAACGTCCAATACGCCTTGCAGGCCGACGTTCTCTATGTACTGGAGGCGAATCCGCGCGCCTCGCGCACCGTCCCGTTCGTCGCCAAGGCCACCGGGGTCCAGGTCGCCAAGGCGGCCTCCCGGGTCATGCTCGGCGCCTCCGTCGCGCAGTTGCGCACCGAGGGCCTGCTCCCCGCCTCTGGTGATGGCGCCGACATGCCGCTCGACAGCCACATCGCCGTGAAGGAGGCGGTGCTGCCCTTCAGCCGGTTCACCGGCGTCGACACGGTGCTCGGCCCGGAGATGAAATCCACCGGCGAGGTGATGGGCATCGACGCCGGCTTCGGGGTCGCGTACGCCAAGAGCCAGAGCGCCGCCTACGGGCCGCTGCCCACGAAAGGCCGGGTATTCGTCAGCCTCGCCAACCGTGACAAGCGCGCCATGATCTTCCCGGTGAAACGCTTGGTAGATCTGGGGTTTGACGTCATCGCCACCGAGGGAACGGCGCAGGTGCTGCGTCGCAACGGGGTGCACGCCACGATCGTCCCCAAGCACTCTGAGGGACTGCCCGGCGACGCGGTCGCGCGGATCCTCGCGGGTGAGGTCGACCTCGTGATCAACACCCCGTTCGGCAACGGGCCGCGGGTCGACGGCTACGAGATCCGCAGCGCCTGCGTCACCAGCAACACCCCATGCGTCACGACCGTGCCTGGCGCCGCGGCCGCCGTGCAGGGCATCGAGTCCCTGCTGCGCGGGGACTTGAATGTGCGGCCGCTGCAGGAGTGGCACGCCGATCTGGCCGCGCTTCGCGCGCAGGCCGGGTCTGTCTCGAACGGCAGCCCTCATGGCGGCTGATCCCAACGGTCAGGGGGAGGCAGTGACCCAGGTGGCGGGGCAGGCCCTGGCGTTGCCCAAGCCCGTGCAGCTGCGTTCGGCGCAGGTGCTGCGCGTGGTGCGCGATGGCGCCTACACACGTATCGCCGTTCACGCGCCGGCGATCGTCGATGCGGCGAAGCCGGGGCAGTTCGTCGCGTTCGCGGTCGGCGGTCCCGCCTCAGGACTCCTGCTACGACGGGCTTTTTCGATCGCCCGCATCGGTCCGGCCGGCACCATCGAGGTCGTCGTCGCCCCGGTGGGGCCGGGTACCCGCTGGCTCACCCAGCGCGTCGCCGGTGACCGGGTCGACATCGTCGGTCCGCTGGGGCGGGCCTTCCCACTACCGGTTGCCGCTGAGCGCGGACACGGGCCGAGGGCACTGCTGGTCGGCGGCGGCTACGGCGCGGCTCCGCTCTTCGCTCTGGCCGGCTCGTTGCACGCCCGCGGCTGTGACATCACCATGGCGCTGGGTGCCGCCTCGGCCGACAAGCTTTACGGCGTGCCTGAAGCGCGGCGCATCGCCGACCGCACGGCCTTCGCCACGGAGGACGGTTCGGTCGGGGTGACCGGCCGCGTCACCGCCGCCTTCGACCCGCTGCTCTCAGACATCGATCTGGTCTACGCGTGCGGCCCGATGGCGATGCTGGCAGCCGTCGCCCGGCTGGCCAAAGCAGCAGGCGTCCCGTCGCACATCGCGGTCGAGGAAGCGATGGCGTGCGGGATCGGCGTGTGCATGACGTGCGTGCTCCCGGTCCGCCCGCGTGGTACTCACGGCGCCGCGGGCGTGCGCATGGTCCGCGCCTGTACCGAAGGCCCCGTTTTCCCCGGCGACGCAGTGCAATTCGACCTCATCGGCAAGCCGCCGCCGGTCGTCACCGCCTCTCCCGCGTCACCCGTGCCCGACACCTTCGAGGCCCCGATATGAGCCGAACGACGAGTCCCGAATCCGTGAGCGGGGCCGCCGACAGCGCAGCGGTCGAGATCCCTCCGGCGGTCGACCTGTCGACCACGTTGGCCGGCGTGCCCTTCCCGAACCCGATCTTCACCGCCTCGGGATGCGCGGCCGCCGGTCGCGAGCTCAACGCCTTCTTCGAGGTGTCGGATCTCGGCGCGGTCGTCACCAAGTCGGTGATGCGCGACCCGCGGCTCGGGCGCGCGACCCCGCGGATGGCGGAGACGCCGAGCGGGATGCTCAACTCGATCGGGCTGCAAGGCCCCGGGATCGCAGCGTTTCTCGAGAACGATCTGCCCTGGCTGGTGGAGCACGAGGCACGCGCGGTCGTCAGCATCGCCGGTGGCTCGGTGGACGAGTACGCCGAACTCGCCCGCACGCTGCGGGGCGCGCCTGGCATCGCCCTCGTCGAGGTCAACATCAGCTGCCCGAACGTCGCTGACCGCGGCCAGGTCTTCGCCTGTTCGGCCACGGCCGCGGCCGACGTCATCCGCGCCGTACGCGAGGAGCTCACCGGCGGATCGCAGCCGCCCGTCTTCGCCAAGCTCTCGCCGGACGTGACCGACATCGTGGAGATCGCCGCCTCGGTCGTCGAGGCCGGCGCCGACGGGCTTTCGCTGATCAACACCTTGCTCGGCATGGTCATCGATCCCGAGACGCTTCGCCCGGCGCTGGCCGGGATCACCGGGGGCCTGTCCGGACCGGCGATCCGCCCCGTCGCGCTGCGGTGCGTCTACCAGGTCCATGCCGCGCTGCCGCAGATCCCGATCCTCGGCATGGGCGGGGTGCGGACGGGTGAGGACGCGCTCGCGTTCCTGGCGGCCGGAGCGTCAGCCGTCTCGGTGGGCACGGCAGTCTTCGGCGATCCCGGCGCACCGATGCGGATCATCGAGGAACTGGCGGATGCCTTGCAGGTGCGCGGGATGAGCGCGGTGTCAGAAGCGATCGCAGCGGCACACCGGCCGGCTGGGACGCCGTTACGGGGTGCCGGGGCAGCCGGCGCACCAGTGGGGGAGTTGGTATGAGCGGATCGCCGACCGTGTCAGCGGGGTCGGTCACGCCCAAGACGCGGCGCTGGGCCGGCAAAGCACCCATCGCCGTGGCGCTCGACGCGCCCGATGCCGACACGGCCGCCCGTTGGTCTGCCGCGGTGGCGCCGCACGTTGCGGTCGTCAAGGTCGGGCTCGAGCTGTTTTGCCGGCACGGCCCCGCGGTGGTCGACGCCGTACGCGGTGGCTCCGGAATGGGGCTCTTCCTCGACCTGAAGCTGTGCGACATCCCGGCGACGGTCGCCGGCGCTGCCCGTGCAGTGGCGGGCCTGAAGCCCACTTTCCTGACCGTGCACGCCAGCGGTGGACCCGCGATGGTGCGCGCCGCCGTCGAGGCCGCACCTGAGGTCGATATCGCCGCCGTGACGATCCTGACCTCCCTGAGTGCCGCTGACCTGGAGCTGGTGGGCTACGGGGACCAGCCGCTGGACGCCGTGCGGCGGCTCGCCGTGCTGGCCGTCGGTGCCGGGGCCCGGGCGCTGGTGTGCAGCCCGCGCGAGGTTTCGCTGGTCCGTTCGGAGGTCGGTCCGGACATCACTTTGATCACTCCGGGAGTGCGTCCGGTGGGCGCCGACACACAGGATCAAGCCCGGGTGGCGACCCCAGCCGCCGCGATCGCTGCAGGTGCAGACCTGCTGGTCGTGGGGCGTCCCATCACCGCCGCGGACGACCCGGGCGCGGCCGCCGCGCTGATCGCCGCCGAGTTGGCCGGATAGGCCCTCGTAGACCCATTCACCGCGCCGCGCCGAACCCGAGAGTGGACCCGGGCCTGCGGTTTCAGTACGTTGCCGCTGCTGGATCAGTCGCTTTTCGTTGTAGCTCGTTCCTCATGAGGAGGCGAACGTCGCCGTGGCCTTGCCGCCGTTGACACCAGAACAGCGCTCAGCCGCGCTTGAAAAGGCCGCGCAGGCCCGCAAGGCGCGTGCGGAGGTGAAGGAGCAGCTCAAGAAGTCTGAGGAGACCCTCGAGTCCGTGCTGGCCAAGGCCGACGGCAGCGAGGTCATCGGCAAGATGAAGGTGTCAGCCGTTCTCGAGGCTCTGCCTGGAGTGGGCAAGGTCCGCGCCACGAAGCTCATGGAGCGGCTGGATATCAGCCCCACCCGGCGTGTACGGGGTCTTGGCGCCAAGCAGCGCGCCGCCCTGATCGCCGAGTTCAACAACCCGAGCTGAACCCGCCGCTGGGTAGCCGGGCGGCTCTAGCGGGCTGAAGCCGGACGGTGGTGGCAGCGCGTGCACCGATTGACGGTGCTCTCCGGACCTTCAGGGGTCGGTAAGGGGAGCGTGGTCGCAGCGTTGCGCCGCCGCCACCCCGAGGTGTGGGTCTCGGTCAGTGTCACGACCCGGGCCCCGCGCCCCGGTGAGGTCGACGGCACCCACTACCACTTCGTTGACGAGCGACGGTTTTCTGAGCTCGTCGCGTCGGGTGAGCTGCTGGAACATGCGGTCTACGGGGGCCATCGCTACGGCACCCCACGGGCGCCGGTTCTCGAGCACATCGCGGGCGGTCGTCCGGCATTGCTGGAGATCGACCTGCAGGGCGCCCGGCAGGTGAAGGCGTCGATGCCCGAGGCGCATCTGGTCTTCTTGGCTCCTCCGAGCTGGGAGGAGCTGGTGCGCCGCCTGACCGGACGGGCCACCGAGTCCGATGACAAGGTGGCCGAGCGTCTGGCGGTGGCTCACGACGAGCTCGCCGCGTTCGAGGAGTTCGACCATCAGCTGGTCAATCACGATGTCCAGGACGCGGCTGACGAGCTGGTAAATTACATGGTCGAGTAGTTCGCTCTTCTTGTTCTGATCTCTGGAGGTACCCCCACGTGGGTAGCACCCCGGCAGCGCCCTTGGGCATCACCAACCCCCCGATCGACGAGCTGCTGGCCATCACGCAGTCGAAGTACGGGCTCGTGATCTATGCCTCGAAGCGCGCCCGCCAGATCAACGCGTACTACAGCCAGCTCGGTGAGGGCCTGCTGGAGTACGTCGGCCCGATGGTCGAGACCACCCCGCAGGAGAAGCCGCTCTCGATCGCGATGCGCGAGATCAACTCCGGCCTGCTGACCGCCGAGCCCATCGCCGATCCGGGCACTGACTGACGCCTCGGGCGTCAGCAGGTAACGCTCGGAAGCCGGTGTGAGCACCTCGCCGCCGGCCGCTGGCCGTCCCCGCGAGGTCGTGCTCGGCGTCGCCGGCGGCATTGCCGCGTACAAGGCGGTCGAGGTGCTGCGCCAGCTGACCGAATCCGGTCATGGCGTGACGGTCGTCCCGACGGCATCGGCGCTGCGTTTCGTGGGCGAGCCCACTTGGGCGGCACTGTCCGGGCGTCCAGTGGCGGCCGACGTCTGGACCGCGGCTCATGACGTTCCCCATGTGCGGCTCGGTCGCGTCGCCGACCTGGTGCTTGTCGTTCCAGCCACGGCTGATCTGCTGGCCCGCGCCGCAGCCGGCCGCGCCGACGACCTGTTGACCTCCACCCTGCTCACCGCGACCTGCCCGCAGGTGTTCGCTCCCGCGATGCACACCGAGATGTGGGAGCACCCAGCCACCCGGTCCAACGTTGCGACTCTGCGCGAGCGGGGCGGCCTGGTCATCGAACCCGCTTCCGGGCGCCTGACCGGTGCCGACTCCGGTCCGGGACGGCTGCCGGATCCGCTGGAGATCGCGGCGATCGCCCGTTCGGTGCTGGATCGATCTCTGTCGCAGGCGGACAGCCTGAGCTGGGGCGATCTGGCTGGCCGTCATGTCGTCGTCTCGGCCGGCGGCACCCGGGAGCCGCTCGACCCGGTGCGCTTCCTCGGTAACCACTCCACGGGCCGGCAGGGTTATGCCATCGCGAGAGCAGCGGCCATTCGGGGTGCACGGGTGACGCTGATCAGCGCCAACGTGGAGCTGCCCGAGGTCGCCGGTGTCACCACGGTGGCGGTCCAGACTGCGGCGCAGCTGGAAGCCGCCGTCAATGCTGCGGCCGCGTCATGCGACGCCGTCGTGATGACCGCCGCGGTAGCCGACTTCCGGCCACTCCAGCAGCAGGCGTCGAAGATCAAGAAGATCGACGACGAGGAGCCGGAGCCGCTCAAGCTCACCCGCAATGTCGATGTGCTTGCCGGTCTGGTGCGGGCGCGTTCGGCCGCGGGCGCGGCATCGGGAAAGCCGGTGATCGTCGGATTCGCCGCTGAGACCGATGACGTGCTTCGTAACGGGCGCCAGAAGCTCAGGCGCAAGGGCTGTGACCTACTGGTTGTCAACGAGGTAGGGGAAGGCCGCGGGTTCGCGGTCGACCACAACACCGCGGTGGTGCTCTCGGTGGACGGCGGTGAGGTGCCGATCGCCGACGTCTCGAAGGATCTGCTGGCTCACAAGCTGTGGGACCTCGTCGCGGAGCGACTGTGACGTCAAGTCAAGAGCGACTGTGACGGCGAGCGCGCAGTGATGGTGAAGCGAGTCGTACCGCGTTTCGTTCACTGACCGGCCAGGCCGTCGGCGGATACTCTGTGTCGACCGCACCACCGGGTTTTGCCCAACCGTCGCCCCTGGCGACGCAAGCTCAGGGAGTACCGTGGCCAGCCGCCTGTTCACCTCCGAGTCCGTCACCGAGGGACATCCGGACAAGATTGCTGACCAGATCAGCGATGCGATTCTCGACCGGATGATCAAGGGCGACACCTCGAGCAAGGTCGCCGTCGAGACCATGATCACCACCGGTCAGGTCCATGTCGCCGGCGAGGTCGACACCACCACGTATGTCGACATCGCCTCGGTGGTGCGCGACGTCGTGCTCGGGATCGGCTACGACTCCTCGGCCAAGGGCTTCGACGGTGGCTCGTGCGGGGTCAGCGTCTCCATCGGCGCCCAGTCCAGCGACATCCGCCAGGGTGTGGACGACGCGTACGAGTCGCGCACCGGAGCTTCGGTCGACGACCTCGACCGCCAGGGCGCGGGCGACCAGGGGCTGATGTTCGGCTACGCCTGCGATGAGACCCCTGAGCTGATGCCGCTGCCGATCGCGCTGGCGCACCGGCTTGCTCGCCGCCTCACCGCGGTGCGCAAAGAGGGCCTGGTCGGCTACCTGCGTCCCGACGGCAAGACCCAGGTCACCGTGGGCTACGAGGACCACCGTCCGGTCCGGCTCGACACGGTCGTCGTGAGCTCGCAGCACGCGTCCGACATCGACCTCGACACGTTGCTCGCCCCCGACATCCGCGAGTACGTCGTGGAGCCGGAGCTCGCGGAAATCGGCCTCGACATCGCCGACTACAAGCTGCTGGTCAACCCCACCGGTCGGTTCGAGATCGGCGGCCCGATGGGCGACGCCGGCCTCACCGGTCGCAAGATCATCGTCGACACCTACGGCGGCATGGCCCGCCACGGCGGCGGCGCCTTCAGCGGCAAGGACCCGTCGAAGGTCGACCGCTCGGCTGCTTACGCGATGCGTTGGGTCGCCAAGAACGTCGTCGCCTCCGGCCTCGCCACCAAGTGCGAGGTGCAGGTCGCCTATGCGATCGGTAAGGCGCAGCCGGTCGGGATGTTCGTGGAGACCTTCGGCACCGGTTCGGTGCCTGACGAGCAGATCCAGGACGCGATCCTGTCGGTCTTCGACCTGCGGCCCGCCGCCATCGTCCGCGATCTCGACCTGCTGCGCCCGATCTACCAGCAGACCGCGGCGTACGGCCACTTCGGCCGCCCGGAGCTGGACTTCACGTGGGAAGGCACCACCCGCGCGGACGCGCTCAGCAAAGCCGTGAAGGGCTGATCTGACACCTGCTGTGGCGGAGGTGGCGGTCGCGGCGATCCCGGAAGCGGCGGCGGATCTGCCGCCGGTGGCCACCGTCGCGGTCGATCACCAGGTGCCGCACCTGGACCGGCTGTTCGACTACGCCGTCGCGCCCGAGTCCGATGCGGCCGCTCAGCCGGGGGTGCGCGTCCGGGTACGTTTCGCCGGTCGGTTGGTGGGCGGGATCATCGTCGCCCGCAGCACGCATTCGGCATTCGAGGGCAAGCTCCAGCCGCTCTCGAGGGTGCTCGGTGCCGAGCCGGTACTCACTCCCGAGACGGCCAAGCTCATGCGGGCTGTCGCGGACCGCTGGGCCGGAACCTTGTCGGACGTGCTTCGGCTGGCGATCCCGCCGCGCCGCGTGACGGTCGAGCGCGAGCCGGCCGGTCAGGCGCCGCCGCTGCCGGCAGCCCCTGATCCGCTGGGCTGGAATCGCTACGGCGGCGGTGCGGCTTTCCTGCAACGGCTCGCCTCCGGCTCGGCGCCGCGGGCCACGTGGGCGGCGCTGCCCGGCCCGCAGTGGGCGCCCGAGCTTGCCGCGGCAGCGCAGGCCACGCTCTCGGGCGGACGCGGGGCCGTGATTGTTGTGCCGGACGGAGGGGACTCCGCCCGCCTGTCAGCCGCGCTGCGCGACGCCATCGGCGCCGAGAGCTTCGTCGAGCTGACCGCCGACCTTGGCCCGACGGAGCGCTACCGCCGTTTCCTTCGGCTTGCCCGCGGCCAGGTCAAGGCCGTCGTGGGGACGCGAGCGGTCGCGTACGCACCCGTCCACGATCTCGGTCTGGTGGCGGTCTGGGACGACGGGTCCGACCTGCACGAGGAGCAGCACGCCCCGTACGCGAACGTGCGTGACGTGCTGGTGCTGCGCGCTCACCTGGCCGGTGCCGGGGCGTTGCTCGGCGGCCACCTGCCCAGCGTCGAAGCGGTTTCGCTGGCGCGATCGGGGTGGTCGCACGTGCTGGCGGGTTCACGACAGAACGTGCGGGTCCGCGCCCCGCGGGTCGAGGTGGCCGGCTCCGATGCCCAGCTGGCCCGCGACGGTGCGGCCCAGGCGGCACGCCTTCCCGACCTCGCCTTCGCTGCCGTCCGTTCAGCGCTGGACGCCGGCCGGCCCGCGCTCGTCAGCGTCCCGCGCCGCGGCTACCGGCCGGCGGTGGCCTGCGACAACTGCCGGACAGTGGTCCGCTGCCCGAAGTGCGGCGGGCCGCTCGCCCAGGAGAGCTCCGCCGACGTGCTCACGTGCCGCTGGTGCGCAACCGCGCTTGAGGGGCTGGCCTGCCCGGAGTGCGGCGCGCACCGGTGGCGGGCGGTCGTGGTCGGCAATATCCGTACGGCCGAGGAGCTGGGCCGGGCGTTTGCCGGCGTCCCGGTGGTGCGCTCCAGCGGCGCCGGCGTGGTCGAGGCTGTCGCGGCCGAGCCAGCGCTGGTGGTCGCCACCCCTGGCGCGGAGCCCGTCGCCGACGCGGGCTACGGCGCGGTCCTCCTGCTCGATGCCTGGGCCCTGCTCGGCCGGGCTGACCTGCGGGCCAGCGAGGAGGCGCTGCGCCGGTGGATGAACGCGTCAGCCCTCGCGCTGCCCGGGCCTGACGGCGGTCGCGTGGTGCTGGTCGGCGCCGCTGCGGGCTTGCCGGCCGTGCAGGCGCTCGTGCGCTGGGATCCCATCGGTTACGCCGAGCGCGAGGCTGCCTCGAGGGCCGAGCTGGGGTTTCCGCCCGCGAGCCGGATGGCGTCGCTGGAAGGGGCTCCCGACGACGTCGAGGCGTTCCTGGAGGCAGTGGAGCTCCCGGCGGATGCCGATCTGCTCGGTCCGGTACCGGTGAGCGGTGCGGCAGGCCACCCGGCGGGCAATCAGGTCGAACGCATGCTGGTGCGCGTCCCGCGCGCCGAAGGGACGGCGCTGGCGGCTGCGCTTCAATCGGCGACCAAGCTGCGCAGCGTGAAGAAGGAGCCGGTTGTTCGCGTTCGGCTGGATCCGGCCGCGATTGGTTGAGCCGGGCGCAGCTGCGCCGTCCGTAAGCTGGACCGCGCCCCACCTGCCCATGTTCAGCCGCGTTTCAAGAGGTTGGCCCGTGTCCGTTCGTCCCATCCGCCTGCTCGGCGATCCGGTGTTGCGTACCACCGCTGACCCGGTCACCACCTTCGACAAGGAGTTGCGGCGGCTCGTCAAGGACCTCATCGACACCATGCGCGACGCTCCCGGCTCGGGTCTTGCGGCGCCGCAGATCGGTGTGTCGCTGCGGGTCTTCACTTATGACGTCGACGACGAGGTCGGCCATCTCATCAACCCGATCCTCGGCCCTTTCAGCGAGGAGATGATGGACGGCGAGGAGGGCTGCCTCTCGCTGCCCGGCCTCTCCTTCGAGCTCAAGCGTCCCGAGCGGGTGGTCGCCGCCGGCCAGAACATGTACGGCGATCCGGTGGTCATCGAGGGCACCGGATACCTCTCCCGGGCCCTGCAGCACGAGACCGACCACCTCGACGGGGTCATCTTCATCGACCGGCTGGACAACGTGACCGCCAAGCGCGCCAAGGCGGCGATCCGTGAGGCCGAATGGTTCGGCGAGCCTGCGCCTGAGGTCAAGGTCAGCCCGCATCCGCTCTTCGGTCGGGCGCTTTAGCCGATGCGCCTGGTCTTCGCCGGCACCCCCGCCGCCGCGCTCCCCAGCCTGCGGGCGCTGCTGGACAGCGCGCGGCACGAGGTCGTCGCGGTGCTGACGCGTCCTGACGCACCTGCCGGGCGGGGCCGCAAGCTCGGCGTCTCGCCGGTCAAGCAGCTGGCGCTGGAAGCGGAGCTCGAGGTGCTGACCCCGCAGCGGCCGCGCGAGCCCGAGTTTCTCGAGCGGCTCGCCGAGATCGCTCCCGACTGCTGCCCGATCGTCGCGTACGGGGCGCTGCTCCCGCGCGTAGCGCTCGACATCCCGCGCCACGGCTGGGTCAACCTGCACTTCTCGCTGCTGCCCGCCTGGCGCGGCGCCGCGCCGGTGCAGCACTCGCTGCTGTCCGGTGACGACATGACCGGTGCGACGACCTTCCGCCTCGAGGAGGGGATGGACACCGGGCCGTACTTCGGGATGGTGACCGAGCCGATTGCAGCGAACGACACCTCCGGCGATCTGCTGCTGCGGCTGTCCGAATCCGGCGCGCGACTGCTCGTCGCCACCCTCGACGGCATCGAGGACGGCAGCCTCGAAGCCCGCCCCCAGCCCGCCGAAGGGGTCTCGCTCGCACCCAAGTTCAGCGCCGAGGACGCGCACCTTCGCTGGCACGAGCCGGCGGTGGCGATCGATCGGCTGGCCCGGGCAGCCACGCCGGCGCCGGGAGCCTGGACGACCTTCCGCGAGCGGCGCCTGAAGGTCGGGCCGGTGCGCCCCACCGAGGAGTGGGGCATCGCGCCGGGTGAGCTGGCCGAGCGTTATGGCCGGGTGTTGGCCGGCACCGCGACGGTCGCCGTCGAGCTCGGCACCGTGCAGCCAGAAGGCAAACCGCCGATGGCCGCCGACGCGTGGGCTCGCGGCATCCGGCTGCAACCGGGCGACCGGCTCACCTGACACATGGCCCACGACCCCGCCCGGAGGCTGGCGCTCGACGTCCTGTGCGCTGTCCGCGAGCGCGGTGCGTACGCCAATCTCCTGCTGCCGCAGCTCATGCGCGAGCGCCGGCTGCCGGCCCGCGACCGCGCGTTCGCGACCGAGCTGACCTACGGCGCGCTGCGTGCCCAGGGGAGTCTGGACGCGTCGCTCGACCGCTTCATCCAGCGCGCGGTCGATCCCGCGGTGCGTGATGCGCTGCGCCTGGGCGCATACCAGATGTGGCGCACGCGCGTGCCTGCCCGGGCAGCGGTTTCGACCACGGTGGATCTCGTCCGCTCGCTCTCCCCGCGTGCCGCCGGCTTCGCCAACGCGGTCCTGCGCCGGGTGTCAGAGAACCCGGAGCCGCCGGCGCCCGCGTACGACACCGACCCGCGCGGTCATCTTGCGGTGGTGCATTCGCATCCCCGGTGGATCGTCGACGCATTCGCCGACGCCCTGGGCGACGCCGCTGCGCAAGAGCTGGAGGTCGCTCTCGCCGCTGACGACGCACGTCCGCAGGTCCACCTCGTCGCTCGCCGGATGGCCCGCGAGGAACTGCTGGCCGACGCCGGCCCGGGTGCCGAACCCGGCTTGTGGTCGGCGCGCGCGGTCTACCTTCCGGGCGGCGATCCGGGTGAGCTTTCCGCGGTCCGCGACGGGCGCGCCGCCGTGCAGGACGAGGGCAGCCAGCTCGTCGCGTTGGCCCTAGCTAGCGCTGCCGCGCCCGGCCTCACCACCGTCGATCTCGCCTCCGGCCCGGGCGGCAAGGCTGCGCTGCTGGCGGCGCTCGGCATGGACGTCACCGGTCTGGAGCTGCACGAGACACGCGCCCGGCTGGTCGCGCGATCGGGCGTTGCGGTGGCGGTCGGCGACGGCCGGGTGCCACCCTTTCGCGCTGGTTCGGCGGATCGCGTCCTGCTGGATGCTCCCTGCTCCGGATTGGGGGCGCTGCGTCGGCGGCCCGAGGCGCGCTGGCGGCGGACCGCCGACGACATCGAGCCGCTCGCCTTGCTCCAGGAGGAGCTGCTGCGCAGCGCCCTGACGCTGGTGCGCCCCGGCGGCCTGGTGGCCTACGCGACCTGCTCGCCGCATCCACGCGAGACCATCGAAGTGATGGCCCGCGTGAGCGCCGATCCGCCGGTCGCCATCGAGCCGGTCGACGTCCGGCCGCTGCTCCCGCCGGGAATGGCCGATCTCGGCCGCGGGCCGGCCGTCCAGCTGTGGCCCCATCGTCACGGCACCGATGCCATGTTCCTCGCGTTGCTGCGCCGCACGGGTTGAGCAGCATCGGGATACCGCGCCGATTAATCGCCGTAGCAGGTCAGGGCGTGTCCACAGGCTTACGCGAGCGCCATTGACGGCGTTTGACCATTAGCCTTCGGTTCGTGGCACCTTCCACGGGCGAGACGGCCGGGATCCAGATCTACCCGAGCCTGCTCGCTGCCGACCCGCTGCAGCTCGGCAGCGCGGTGTCGCGCGTCGAGAACGACATCGACTGGCTGCACATCGACGTCATGGACTACCACTTCGTGCCGAACCTGGCCTACAGCCCGGCGACGGTCGAGGCGATGGCGGCGCACACCCGCGTTCCGCTGGACTGCCACCTGATGATCGAGCAGCCCGAGCGGTGGGCACCGATGTTCGCCGAGGCCGGCGCCCGCAACGTCACCGTGCATGCGGAGGCGGTCCAGGCGCCGCTGCGCACCGCCCGGGATCTGCACGCCGCCGGTGCGCGCGCGGGTATCGCGTTCAACCCGGGCACTGCCGTCGAGCCCTACGCCGAGCTGTTCAGCGAGTTCGACATGGCGCTGATCATGACGATCGAGCCCGGCTTCGGCGGCCAGCCCTTCCTGCCCCAGGTGCTCCCGACCATCGCCGCCGTGCGCAAGATCGCCGCCGGCCGTGATCTCGACCTGTGGATCCAGGTCGACGGTGGGGTCACCGAAGACACCGCCATCCAGTGTGTGGAGGCGGGCGCCAACGTGCTCGTCGCCGGATCCGCGGTGTTCGGCGCCGACGACCCGGCCGAGGCGGCGCGGCGCATCCGCAAGGCCGCCGAGCACGCCGCCGAGCACGCCGCGTCGGGACAGTGACGGTCTCGTGAGTGCGCCGGGCGGTCCGGATGCCCCCGGAAAGCGGGCGATGCGGCGGGCCATCGAACTCGCCGCGCGGGGGCTCGGGACGGTCAGCCCCAATCCGGTCGTCGGCTGCGTCGTGCTCGATCCCTCGGGTGAGGTGGCGGGGGAGGGCTGGCATGTCTTCGCCGGCGGTCCGCACGCCGAAGTCGCTGCGCTGCAGGAAGCCGGAGAGCGGGCACAAGGCGGAACGGCCCTCGTCACCCTCGAACCCTGCGCGCACACCGGCCGCACCGGGGCGTGCACGTCGGCGCTGCTCACTGCCGGGATCCGTCGGGTGGTCTACGCGGTCGACGACCCGAATCCGCTGGCGCAAGGAGGCGCGCAGGTGTTGCGCGCCGCCGGGATCGACGTCGAGGGCGGGCTGCTGCGCGCCGAAGCCGAGCGCGTCAACGAGTCCTGGCTGCATGCCGTGCGCCGCGGCCGGCCCTTCGTGATCTGGAAGTACGGCGCGAGCTTGGACGGCCAGATCGCCGCCGCAGACGGGACCAGCCGCTGGATCACCGGCGAGGATGCCCGCCGCGACAGCCACAAGCTCAGGGCTCAGGTCGACGCGATCCTGGTCGGCGTTGGAACGGTGCTGGCCGATGATCCGCTGCTGACCGTCCGCCCGCAGCCTCCGGATCCGCCATCGACCCGTCAGCCCCTCCGCGTGGTTTTCGACCGCACCGGGCGGACCCCGGCGGACGCCAAGATCCGCGACGGTTCCGCAGAAACGATCATCACCGCGGACGCACCCGGCAAGGTCCTCACCGAACTGCGCGCCCGGGGCGTCGTCAGCGTCCTGCTCGAGGGTGGCCCGACCCTCGCCGGCGCCTTCTGGGACGACGGGCTCATCGACAAGGTCGTCGGCTACGTCTCACCCGTCCTGCTCGGCAGCGGGCGCTATCCGGCGCTGCGCTCGTCGGCCATTGACACGATCACTGCCGCCCCGCGCCTCACGCTCGAGGACGTCACCCGCTTCGGCGCTGACGTGCGGCTCACCAGCTACCCGAAGGGACCGTGAATGTTCACCGGCATCGTCGAGGAACTGGGCGAGGTGGCAGCCCTCGAAGCGCTCACCGATGCGGCGCGGTTGACGATCCGCGCCCGCAGCGCCGGCGACGATGTGGCCCTCGGTGACTCGATCAGCGTCAACGGGGTCTGCCTGACCGTCACGGGCTGGGACATCGACAACGGCGCGCGGCGGTTGCACTTCGACGTCATGGCCGAGTCGCTGCAGCGCTCCAGCCTCGGTGGCCTGCACTCTGGGGATCCGGTCAATCTCGAGCGGGCGGTGACGGCCTCGACCCGGCTCGGAGGTCACGTCGTCCAGGGGCATGTCGATGCGGTCGGGACGGTCGTTGCCCGCCACTCGGCCGAGCACTGGGACGTCGTCAAGATCTCGGCGCCTCCGGCGGTGACCCGCTACCTGGTGGAGAAGGGGTCGGTGACGGTCGATGGGGTCAGCCTCACCGTCACCGAGGCGGACGGCGAGGGTTTTGCCGTCAGCCTGATCCCCGAGACCCTCCGCCGCACGACGCTGGGCGAGCGCAAAGTCGGTGCACAGGTCAATCTCGAGGTCGACGTGATCGCCAAGTACGTGGAAAGCGCGGTCGCGCGCTTACTGCCCGGCAGCGCTACGGTGACCCCGTGAGCGGCGCCGGAGCACCAGTGACGGCCGTCGACGCGACCGGCCTCCGCCTGGCGATCGTCTCCACCCGCTGGCACGAGGAGATCACGGGCGCGCTGCTCGACAGCGCCGTCCGCACCGCCCGCGAGTGCGGCATCCATGCGCCCACCGTGCTGCGGACTCCCGGCGCCGTCGAGCTTCCCGTCATCGCGCAGGCGCTGGCGGCCAACCACGACGCCGTCGTCTGCCTCGGACTCGTGCTGCGCGGCGGCACCCCGCACTTCGAGTACGTCTGCGATGCAGTGACGGCGGGCTGCGTACGGGTGGCGCTCGACACCGGAACTCCCGTCGGGTTCGGCGTCCTCACGTGCGATACCGAGCAGCAGGCCCGAGATCGTTCGGGCCTGCCGGGAGCACCGGAGGACAAGGGCCGCGAGGCCACCCTGGCGGCCCTGGAAACCGCCCTCCTGCTACGCGATCTGCGCTCGGCGGAGCAGGCGGGCTAGCCCTTGGACCCGCTGCGCGCGTCTGATCCGGAAACGGTGGGCCGCTACCGGATCGTCGGGCGGCTGGGTGCGGGCGGGATGGGCGTCGTCTACCTGGCGGACGGGCCGCGCGGGCAGGTGGCGCTCAAGCTGGCGGCGGCTGACCTCGGGGACGACCCGTCCTTCCGGGTGCGCTTCCGGCGTGAGGTGCAGGCCTCGTTCCGGGTGTCGTCGGTGCACCCGGCCAAGCTCTTGGATTTCGACGTCGACGCGGATCGGCCCCGAAGAATTACATCGGCTCGGTGGCGAGCAGCAGCACGTTGCTGATCCGCCGCGGGGCCGTGATCATCCGGTCGTTACCGCGTACGCCAACCAGGCCGACAGGCAGAAAGCGGTTTCCCTCGCGGCGGCGCTTGTTCAACGAGTGGAGAGCCAGAGCTGACGGATCGGCAGGCACACTAGAGGCGTGCTTTCGCTCGTCCTGCCAAAGGGCTCCCTGGAAAAAGCCACTCTCGACCTGTTCGCTGCGGCCGATCTCGCCGTCCAGCGCGGCTCCGAGCGTGACTACCACGCCAGCATTGACGACCCGCGTATCGACCGGGTGCGCTTCCTGCGTCCCCAGGAGATCCCGCAATACGTCGAGCAGGGCCTGTTCGATCTGGGCATCACCGGGCGCGACTGGGTGGCGGAGACGGCGTCCGACGTTGCGACCGTCACCGAGCTCGAGTACAGCAAGGCCACGGCCAACCCGGTGCGCATCATCCTCGCGGTGCCCAACGCGATGCCGGTCGAGAGCGGCGATCAGCTGCCTGACGGCGTGCGGGTTTCGACCGAGTACCCGGAGCTAACCCGGCGCTTCTTCGAGAAGGTCGGTGTGAAGGCGCGCATCGTGCCTTCGTACGGGGCGACCGAGGCCAAGGTGCCCGACATCGTCGACGCGATCGTCGACGTCACCGAGACCGGTTCGTCGCTGCGCAAGCACGGGCTGAAGATCATCGAGACCCTGCTCACCAGCCGCACCGAGCTCGTGGCCAATCCCGAGGCCTATGCCGACGCCGAGCGCCGCACGGCGATGGAAGAGATCGCGCTGCTGCTGCAGGGGGCGATCCGGGCGCGCGGTCAGGTGCTGCTGAAGCTGAACGTCGCCTCGGCTGACCTGGCGGCGGTGCTCGATCAGCTGCCGTCGATGACCTCGCCGACCGTCACCTCGCTCGCCCAGAGCGATCACGCGGCGGTCGAGACCGTCGTGGCCAAGCGCGGTGTCAACACGCTGCTTCCCAAGCTCAAAGCCGCGGGCGCCCGCGACATCCTCGAGCTGCCCATCTCCAAGATCGTCGAGTGACGGCAGCTTGGTGACCGAGGACGTCGGGGCTGCCGATCCCGCGGTCCTGGCGGCGCTGGCCTCCGGCGACCCGTCCCAGATTCTCGAGGCGTTGAACGACGCCCGCCTGCTCGTCGCGGTCCTCGCCTTGCCGGGCGCCGAGCACGCCAGCGAGGGCGAGATGGCGCTCGCGTTGCTCGAATCCGGTGACGGTGCGCAGGCGCTTCCGGCCTTCACCGGGCTCGACGCCCTGCGAGCGTGGAATCCCGATGCAAGGCCGGTACCGCGCCCCGCCCGCGAGGTGATCGGCTACGCCCACGCCGAGTCCCTTGCGGCCGTCGTGATCGACCCGGGGGCATCACACTCGCAGATCCTCTGGTGTGAGCGGCCCGAGGCCCCCATCGACGCGCCAGCGGCGGATGTTCAGCCGGTCGTCACCCCGCAGAAGCAGCGGTGGTGGCGCCGGCGCTGATGCGCGGGGTATCTTCGACGCGACCACCTGTGCGTCGACTCGTCGGCGCCGGGGCCAAGCGGAGGTCCGCCTCCCACCCGATTCGCTCCGTCTCGACGCAAGTTGGGCGGATGTGGCCGGGTTCGGGTCGGCAGTCCGGGTGCTCACGCGCCCAGGTTTGCGGCCACCGCTGGCGCTGGACTTTTCAGCCGGTCAGAGGTGTTGTTGCAGCAAATTGCCTGACCCGAAGGAGTGCCCATCAGCGTCGAGCCCCGTATCAACGACCGCATCCGCGTCCCCGAAGTCCGTCTTCTGGGGCCTGCAGGAGAGCAGGTCGGCATCGTTGCCATCAACGATGCGCTGCGGCTGGCGGAGGAGGCTGACCTCGACCTCGTCGAGATCGCCCCTAACCAGCGGCCGCCGGTATGCAAGCTCATGGACTACGGCAAGTTCAAGTACGAGACCGATCAGAAGCGGCGTGAGGCCCGGCGTAACCAGGTCCAGACCGTCATCAAGGAAATGAAGCTTCGGCCCAAGATCGATCCGCACGATTACGAGACCAAGAAGGGTCACGTCGTGCGCTTTCTGAAGGCCGGCGACAAGGTGAAGATCACGATCATGTTCCGCGGACGCGAGCAGTCTCGCCCCGAGCTCGGCTTCCGGCTGCTTCAGCGGCTGGCCGCCGACATCGACGAGCTGGGCTTCGTCGAGGCTGCACCCAAGCAGGACGGTCGCAACATGACGATGGTCGTCGCCCCCCACAAGCGGCCCCAGCAGCGCGTTCCCGCGCCGGCTGAGCCCGCCCCGACACCCGTAGCCGGCTAGGGCCCCGCCCGAGCCAGCCAATCGACCCCCGCGTGCCAACCGGCACGCGGGGATCGCCGATGAGGACAGCAGAGGTCACCGTTCCATGCCAAAGATGAAGCCGCACAGCGGCTCCAGCAAGCGCTTCCGGATCACCGGCACCGGAAAGATCATGCGGCGTCGCGCGAATCGTAATCACCTGCTCGAGCACAAGTCGAGCGCGCGCACCCGCCGGCTCTACAACGAGGTGACCCTCTCCGCGGCGGACACCAAGAAGGTCAAGAAGCTGCTCGGCCGCTGACCGTCCACTTGCCTTTACGGGGCGCCTCTGCGGTGCCCTTGATCCACTGATGAGGAGCTAGCTTCAAATGGCACGCGTGAAGCGGGCGGTCAACGCCCAGAAGAAGCGTCGCGAAATTCTCGACCAGGCCAGCGGTTACCGGGGACAGCGTTCGAGGCTCTATCGCAAGGCGAAAGAGCAGATGCTGCACTCGCTCACCTACTCCTACCGCGACCGGCGGGCGAAGAAGGGTGACTTCCGCCAGCTCTGGATCACCCGGATCAACGCCGCGGCCCGCGCCGAGGGCATGACCTACAACCGGTTCATCCAGGGCCTGAAGATCGCCGAGGTAGAGGTCGACCGTAAGGTGCTGGCTGACCTCGCCGTCACCGACCCCGACGCGTTCCGCGCCCTGGTCGCCGTGGCTCGTGAGGCGCTGCCGGCCGATCGCGGTCAGGCAGCACCGGCGGCCTAGGGCTGTCGGCGCTGACCGCACGGAGCCAGCCGGCCGCAGCTGATCTGCTCGGGGTCCGCAGCGGCCGGGTGGCTGCGGCCCGCAAGCTGCTGCGCCGAAGCGGCCGCCGCGAGCGCGGGCTGGTACTGCTCGAAGGGCCTTCCGCCGTCAGCGCGGCGATCGACGCCGGAGTCGTACGCGAGCTGCTGGCTACCCCGGTGGCCGCGCAGCGCCACGCGGAGCTGATCGACCGGTTGCCTGGCGCCACGCCCGTTCATCTGCTGGCCGACGATGCGGCCGCCGCACTGTCGGAAACCGTCACCCCGCAGGGCCTCATCGCCGTGGCCGACTTGCCGCAGATCGGATTGGCGCAAGCGCTGGCGGCCGGCCCGGCCCGGCCGGGGCACCGTCTGGTGGTGGTGCTGGCCGAGGCCCGCGATCCCGGCAACGCCGGCACGGTTGTCCGCACAGCCGATGCGGCCGGCGCCGATTGCGTCATCTTCGCTGGTGACAGCGTCGATCCGTGGTCTGGCAAGTGCGTGCGCGCGTCCGCCGGGAGCCTGCTGCACCTGCCGATCGTTGATGGGGTCAGCTTCGAGGAGGCCATCGCTGCACTAGGCGAAGCCGGGTGCACAGTCGTCGCCGCTGACGTCCACGCGAAGCACGATCTGCACGACGCCGAGGCGCGGCGCGCGCTCATCGCCGATCATGCTTGGGTCTTTGGAAACGAGGCCCATGGATTGTCCCGTTTGCAGGCGCGTTCGACGGATCTTGCACTGCGGGTACCGGTGTACGGTCGAGCGGAATCGTTGAACCTCGCGGCGGCTGCGGCCGTGTGCCTCTACGAGTCCGCTCGCGCGGCACGCTCAGCACCGTCGTTGACGGCGGGGGGACGGGCGGAGGAGGTTCGCGGATGAGCGTCGATCGACGCCGCATGCCGCCTTCCCGTTCCCGGCTTTCCGAGCGCCGGCGCGCCGGCGATGCTGTGGTCGATCCCTCGGGTCTGGCCGGCTTCGAGGCGAGTGCCGCTTTCAGTGAAGAGCTTCCCGACGGGTTGCTAGTCCTCGATCCTGACGGCACGGTGCGCCTGGCCAACGCCGCTGCGCTGCTGCTGCTCCAGGTCCAGGGCGAGGCCGCCGAAGTGCCGCGCCGGCGGCTGCCCGATCTGGTCACCTTGCTCGACGAGCGCGGCAATGACTGGTGGGAGTGCTCCACGCCGCTGCTGCGCCTTCCCGGCGTCCACCGCCAGCCCGAGCGCCGGCTGTTGCTGGTGACCGATCAGGGCGAGTTCGAGTTGCTCGCGACCGCGCGTTACGTGCGCTCCGGCGGTGCGGTCCAGCGGGTGGTCGTCAGCCTGCGGGGCACCGAATCGCGCGAGCGCCTCGAACGTAGCCGTGCCGATCTCGTCAGCACGGTCGCCCACGAGCTGCGCTCGCCGCTGACAAGCGTGAAGGGCTTCACCGCGACCCTGCTGGCGAAGTGGGACCGCTTCAGCGACGAGCAGAAGCTGCTGATGCTCGCGACCGTCAACGCCGACGCTGACCGCGTCACCCGGCTGCTGTCGGAGCTGCTCGATGTCTCCCGGATTGATGCGGGCCGCCTTGAACTGCGCCTGCAGGTGGTCGACGTGCCCGAGGCCGTACGCCGGGTCGTCGCCGGCTCGGTCGCCGCCGGCGAGAACGAGGATCGCTTCCGGGTCTTCGCCGACGCGCCGCTGCCGGAAATGTGGCTGGACCCTGACAAGCTTGATCAGGTGTTGCACAACCTCGTGGAAAACGCGTTGCGTCATGGTGACGGCACCGTCACCGTCCGGGTGGAGCCGCTCCCGGAAAGCGAAGCGGCGCAGGGAGAGATGTCCGGACCCGGTGCGGTGATTACCGTGGCCGACGAAGGTGACGGGATTCCGGAGGAAACGGTGGCTCGGGTGTTCACGAAGTTCTGGCGCGGCGGTGCCCGCCGGGGCGGCACCGGGCTGGGGCTTTTCATCGCGAAGGGCATCGTGGAGGCGCACGGCGGCACCATCGCAGCGGGCCGGTCCGAAGCCGGAGGTGCGGAGTTTCGATTTACGTTGCCTGCCGGCGCCCCTACCTACGCTTGAGGAAGCCGGCGGGCCGACACCCGCTCCCACCCGACTCGTGAGCACCCGACTCGCAAAACTCTGAGGACACCCATGTCACCCTCCGGCGATACGCCGCAGGATCTTTCCCAGTCTGCCCTTGACGCCTTGCGCGAGGCCGCTGTCGCGGCGATCAATGCGGCTGCCGACCTCGACGCGCTGGCGGAGGTGCGCACCACTCACGTCAGCGGCCGAGGCGCGGCGCTCAGCTTGGCCCGCCGCGCGCTCGGTTCGCTGCCCGGCCCCGAGCGCGCTGAGCCCGGCAAGCGGCTGAATGCGCTCACGTCCGACATCAATGAAGCGTTCGAGCGGCGCTCTGGGGAGCTCAACACCGAACGCGATGCGCGCGTGCTTGTCGAGGAAGCCGTCGATGTGACGGTGCCGGCCGCCCGCTGCCCGCTGGGTAGCCGCCACCCGCTATCCCTCGTGGTCGACCGGGTCGTCGACGTCTTCACCGCTATGGGATATGAGGTTGCCGAAGGCCCGGAGGCCGAGCACGGCTGGTTCAACTTCGACGCCCTCAACACCCCGCCCGACCACGCTTCCCGCGAGTTGCAGGACACCCTGTACCTGCAACCCTCGTCGTCGCAGGTTGTTTTGCGCACCCAGACCTCGCCGGTGCAGATCCGCGCGATGCTCGAACGCGACCTGCCGCTCTATGTTGTGTGTCCCGGCCGGGTCTTCCGCGCTGACACCATTGACGCGACGCACCTGCCGGTCTTCACCCAGCTCGAAGGCCTCGCGGTCGACGCCGGCCTGACGATGGGCGATCTGCGCGGCACGCTCGATGCGTTCGCCGCCGCGATGTTCGGCGGCGAGAACCTCCACGCTTCCAAAGCACCGCTGCGCACCCGGCTGCGCCCGCACTTCTTCCCCTTCACCGAACCCTCCGCGGAGATCGACCTGCAGTGCTTCGGCTGCGGCGGCGAGCCGCCCGACCCGAATTGTCGGATCTGCGGCGGTGAGGGCTGGCTCGAGTGGGGCGGCTGCGGCATGGTCGATCCCAACGTGCTGACCGCCTGTGGGATCGACCCGCAGCGCTACACCGGATTCGCGTTCGGCATGGGCCTGGAGCGCACGGTGATGGCGCTGCATGGGCTCTCGGACATGCGCGTGCTACTCGATGGCGACGTGCGCTTCGGCGCTCCCTTCGCGGGCGGGAGGGTCCTGTAATGCGCGCCGTCCATTCTTGGCTACGCGAGCTGGTGCCCGGTCTTCCTGATGCGCACGCGTGTGCCGACGCGTTGACCGACGCCGGGCTGAAGGTCGAGAGCGTCGAGCTGTTTGGCTTCGATGTGGTGGCTGCTGATGGCTCTTCCGGTGTCGTCGTCGGTGAGGTCGTCACCATCGAGGAGCTCACCGAGTTCAAGAAGCCGATCCGCTTCGTCGAGGTACGCGTCTCAGCTGACGGTCCGCTGCAAGGCATTGTCTGCGGTGCAACGAATTTTGCCGTCGGCGACCGGGTCCCGGTCGCGCTGCCTGGCGCCGTTCTGCCAGGGGGGTTCGCGATCGGCGCGCGGGAAACGTACGGCCGCGTCTCCGAGGGGATGATCTGCTCGGCCCGCGAGCTCGGGCTCGGTGACGACCATCGCGGAATCAGGGTGCTGCCGGGTGACACCCCGCTCGGCGCTGATGTGCAGGCGTTGGTCGGCTGGCCCGATGCGGTGCTCGACATCGAGGTGACGACCGACCGCGGCTACGCCTTGACCCACCGCGGTATTGCCCGGGAGTTGGCTACCGCGTTCGGGCTGGAATTCCACGATCCGGCCGACCTCGCCCTGCCCGCGCCGGTCGGGTCCGCGGGCGAGGTGCGGATCGAAGACTCCCATGGCTGCAGCCACTACGTGCTGCGGCGGATGCACGGAGCGCAGCTCGTCACCTCAGCGACGTCGTCGCTGGCCGATCAGGCGCGGCTCATCGCTGCCGGGATGCGGCCCATCTCGCGCATCGTCGACGTCACCAACCTCGTCCTGCTCGGGATCGGCCAGCCGCTGCACGCGTTCGATGCGGCCAAGATCGAAGGCGCCGTCGTCATCCGGCGTGCGGCGGCGGGGGAGCGGCTGCAGACGCTCGATGGGGTCGACCGGACGCTGTCGACCGAAGATCTCGTCATTGCCGACGCGCTCGGACCGGTCGCGCTCGCCGGGGTGATGGGCGGCGCGCGTACCGAAATCTCCGGCACCACAACGGAAGTCGCGCTGGAGTCGGCGCATTTCGATCCGACGCTCATCGCCCGCACCTCACGCCGTCACGGTTTGACGTCGGAGGCCTCGAGGCGCTTCGAGCGCGGGGTCGATCCGGAGCTAGCCCGCTACGGCGCCGAGCTGGCGGCCCGGATGCTGTTGGGTGATGCGGCGGCCGATGGCGTGCATCTCACCGAGGTGGGCACCCCACTGAAGCTGGCTCCCGTCACCTTGCCCGCGGGGGAGTGCGAGCGGCTCGGCGGTCGGGTGTATCCGGTGCCGACCATCAGGCTGCGCCTGACCCAGGTCGGCTGCACCGTCACCGGCGACGACCCGCTGATCGTGCAGCCGCCGTCGTGGCGTCCCGACCTCACCCGCGCGGCGGACTTGGTCGAGGAAGTGCTGCGGCTGGAGGGATATCGGACGATCCCCGTCACGCTGCCTCGGGCGCCAGCCGGGAGAGGCCTGACCGCCGGTCAGCGTGCCCGGCGACGCGTCACCGCAGCGATCGCCGATGCGGGCTTCGCCGAGGTGCTGCTGCTGCCGTTCGTGGCCGGCGACGTTGCTGTCCGGCTCGGGCTCGAACCCGACGATCCGCGCCGCGCGGCTGTACGCGTCGCGAATCCCTTGTCCGACGACGAGGCGTACCTGCGGACCTCGTTGCTGCCGGGGCTGCTCAGCGCCGCTGCGCGTAACGCCAGCCGGGGCAACCCGGATGTGGCGCTGTTCGAGATGGGCACCGTGTTCTTCTCGAGCGGCCCGCGTGAAGCTGCGCCGATCCCGCCGGTCGACCGCCGGCCCACGCCGGAGGAGCTGCTCGCCCTCGAGGCGATGTTGCCGCACCAGCCGACGCATGTCGGCGCAGTGCTTACCGGACAGCGTCTGAACGCGGGACCGCTGCAGACCGCACGGTCGGCGGATTGGGCTGATGCGGTGTCCGCCGCACACATCATTGCGCGGGCCGCGGGCGCGACGCTCGACGTGGGCACCGGAGCGCTGGCGCCGTGGCATCCCGGTCGCTGTGCGCAGCTCTCGGTGCTGACAGCGGATGGTCCGCGCCTCGTCGGCCATGCCGGTGAGCTGCATCCCCGAGTGGTCGCCGAAGCCGAGCTTCCCGCCCGCGCCTGCGCGCTGGAGCTCGATCTCGGCGTTCTCGTCGCCGCGGCCGACCCCCCGCCCGTGTTGCCGCCGCTCTCGCCATATCCGGCTGCCGACCGGGATGTGGCCCTGCTGGTGCCATCCGGGGTTAGCGCGTCGGCCGTCGAAGCGGCGCTGCGTAGCGGCGGCGGGCCCGATCTGGAAACGCTGCGGCTGTTCGACGACTTCACGACTGCCGACGGTCAACGCTCGCTCGCCTACCGGCTGCGCTGGCGGGCTGGTCGCACGCTGACGGCAGAAGAGGTCAACGGGCTTCGCGATACCGCGGTCGCCGAGGCGGTAACCCGGACGGGAGCCCAGCAGCGGGCGTAACTCCTAGAGCACCAGCATGAAGTGGTAGGACGTGATGCTCATCCGCTCGCGGAAGTAGAAGCGGTGGGCGTCGCTGCGGTGGACGCCCGAGTCGAGGTCCAGGATGCGGCAGCCCGCCGCGCGTGCACGCTTTTCGAGTTCGCCGAGCAGCAGGCGGCCGTGTCCGGCTGAGCGCACGTTCGGATCGGTGACGAGGTCGTCGATATAGAGCCGGCGCCCGACTGTGGTGCAGGCCACCAGCCGCCATCCGGCGGCGGCGACCAGCCGTCCATCGTCGTCGACCGCCGTAAAGCGCAGTCCCTGCGGGAAACCCTCGGCGTAGATCTCGTGCAATTGCGGCAACGTCAGCTCGGTCCGCAAGTGGCGCAGGACCTCATACATCTCTGGCAGCCGCGGGTGGTCCGGGTCGATGTCGACGATGGTGGAGGGCATCGCTTCACGGTGCCTCAGACCGGCCGCTGGCGCCCGCCGATTTTGCCGCGCGCCCATCTCCGATGAATTCCGGCGCCGCCGTTCGTCAACCAGGAATGGTGGCGTTTGTGCTGATCCCGGGTGCCGGTGGCGCGGGGTCCTACTGGTCTGCGGTCGTCCCGTTGCTCGAAGAGGGAGGCCACGAGGCGGTAGCGGTCGACCTGCCCGGACCCGATCCTCGCGCCGGGCTGGCGGAGTACTCCGACTTGGTGGTGGCTGCGGCGCGGCCGTATTCGGAGGTCGTGCTCGTCGCGCAGTCCCTCGGCGGCTTCACCGCGCCGCTGGCCGCCGAACGCTTGCCGGTGCGTGAGCTGGTACTGGTGAACGCGATGATCCCGGTGCCCGGTGAGAGGCCCGGCGAGTGGTGGGAGGCGACCGGGTCGGTGCCCGCCCGCGAGGAGGCGGCCGAGCGTGGTGGCTACGGCGAGTTCGCCCCGGAGACCTACTTCCTGCACGACGTGGACGATCCCGCCCTTCTCGGGCCGCCGCGCGATGAGACCGATGCGGTGTTCGGCAGCCGCTGCGAGTTCACCTCGTGGCCGTCGCCGATCCGCGTGCTGGCGGGCGCCGATGACCGGCTCTTCCCCGCGCAATTCCAGGCCCGCATCGCCCAGGAGCGGCTCGGGGTCGACGCCGACGTCCTGCCCGGCGGTCACCTCATCGCCATGGCGCAGCCCCAAGCTGTCGCTCATTACCTGCTCCGAGGCGCGGGCTAACCGCCACTTACCAAGATCAACACTGCCATGATCTTGCTCTGAGCCGGTTGATCATGGTTGACGCTGTGGCGCCGCGAGCCGCCGGATCCCGATGCCCCAACACGAGCCCCGAGCAAACCAGGCTGCATGGATATGCACTCGACTGTGTAACATGCGTCGAGTGGGTGTCACCGTTGCCGTTGCCGGAGCCAGTGGATACGCGGGTGGCGAGCTCCTGCGCCTCCTCATTGGTCACCCGGAGGTGGAGCTAGGCGCACTCGCCGCCGGCTCCTCGGCGGGCCGACGCGTCACTGACGTCCATCCTCACCTGCTTCCCTTGTCCGGGCGCACGTTCGAGGCCACCGGCGGCGGGCTCGACGCTGACGTCGTCTTCCTGGCACTGCCGCACGGGGCGTCCGCGGCCGTTGCCGACGCTTTGCCGACGTCAGCCCGGGTGATCGACCTCGGCGCCGACCATCGCCTGACCAGCCCCGAGGATTGGGCCGCCGGCTACGGCGGTGCATACGCCGACCCGTGGCCCTATGGCTTGCCCGAGCTGCCGGGAGCTCGCGAACAGATCGCCCGCGCGACGCGGGTGGCCGCCCCGGGCTGCTATCCCACCGCGACGATCCTGGGACTGGCCCCGCTGATCACTGATGGCCTCGTGGCCCCCGACGACATCGTGGTCGTGGCGGCGAGCGGAACCTCGGGTGCCGGCCGGGCGCCCAAAGAGCACTTGCTCGCCAGTCAGGTGATGGGCGATCTGTGGGCGTACAAGGTCGGCGGCCATCAGCATCGCTTCGAGATCGCCCAGGCCTTGGGGATCGCCAGCCTGTCGTTCACGCCGGTGCTCGCACCGCTGCCGCGCGGCCTGCTGGCGACGTGTACCGCGCGCCTGGTCGACCCCGGAACCACGACCGATCAGCTGCGGTCAGCCTTGGAAAAGGCTTACGGGCACGAGGCTTTCGTCCACCTGCTGGCCGAGGACGACTGGCCGCATGCCGCCGCGGTGAACGGCAGCAACGCCTGCCAGCTGCAAGTGACGGCCGATCCCGCGACCGGACGTGCGGCCGTCGTCAGCGTCATCGACAACCTCGGCAAAGGCGCCGCCGGGCAAGCGGTCCAGTGCATGAACCTGATGCTCGGTTTGCCTGAAACCACAGGGCTTTCCGTCTGCGGGGTGGCCCCGTGAGCGTCACCGCCGCCGCCGGTTTTCGTGCTGCCGGAGTCACTGCGGGCCTGAAGGCAAGCGGGCTCCCCGATGTGGCGCTCGTCGTCAACGACGGCCCGGACGTCGCCGCTGCGGGGGTGTTCACCACCAACCGGGTGCAGGCGGCGCCGGTCACGTGGTCGCGTGAAGTGCTCAAGAGCGGCCGGCTGCGGGCCGTCATCCTCAATTCGGGCGGGGCTAACGCGTGCACCGGCGCGCGGGGGTTCGGCGATACGCATCGCACGGCCGAGCGCGTCGCCGAGCTCATGTCATGCGGCGCCGGTGAGGTGGCGGTAGCCAGCACCGGGCTCATCGGTGAGTACCTGCCGATGGACAAGCTGCTCTTCGGCTGCGACGCGGCAGCCAAGGCCCTGAGCGCAGCGGGTGGCCCCGATGCGGCTGAAGCGATCCGCACCACCGACACCTTCGCCAAGCAGGCCGTCGCCCGCAGTGATTCCGGGTTCACCGTCGGAGCGATGATCAAAGGCGCCGGCATGCTGGCGCCCGGCCTGGCGACGATGCTCTGCGTGGTCACCACCGATGCCGTCGCCGACGCGTCCACTCTCAACACCGCGCTGCGCGAGGCGACCCGCCGGACGCTCGACCGGGTCGACACCGACGGGTGCATGTCGACCAACGACACCGTGCTGCTGCTTGCCAGCGGCGCCAGTGGCGTCACGGCTTCGTCGGGGGACCTGCTCGCTGCAGTCCAGGCCGTGCTTGCCGACCTGTGCCAGCAACTCATCTCCGACGCGGAGGGTGCGTCCAAGCGCGTCACGATCGACGTGGTGAACGCCGCCACCGAGGACGAGGCGGTCGAGGTCGGGCGCAGCGTGGCCCGCTCCGATCTGCTGAAGTGCGCGCTCTACGGCAACGATCCGAACTGGGGTCGCGTGCTTGCCGCGGCCGGCACCACCCAGGCCGCCTTCGACCCGCTGACGCTCGATGTCTGCATCAACGGCGTGATGATCTGCCGTGACAGCGCGCCGGGGGAGTCGCGCGACCTCGTCGACCTCTCAGGTGCTGACGTCTCGATCCGCCTCGACCTGAAGGCCGGCACCGCCGAGGCGACCGTGCTCACCACCGACCTCACCGTCGCGTACGTGCACGAGAATTCGGCCTACAGCACATGAGCATTCCCAGCGGTCCGGTGACGATCCCGTCGCGGCTCGGTACCTCGTCGGCCAAAGCCGCCGCACTCGTCGAGGCGCTGCCGTGGCTCGCCCGCTTCCATGGCAAGACGATCGTGCTGAAGTACGGCGGCCACGCCATGGCCGACCCCGCACTTCGCGAGGCCTTCGCTGAAGACATCGTGTTCCTGCGCTACGCGGGACTGCGCGTGGTCATCGTCCACGGCGGCGGGCCGCAGATCACCTCCCACCTCGACCGGCTCGGGGTGGAGACGGAGTTTCGCGGCGGCCTTCGCGTCACGACCCCGGAGACGATGGATGTCGTCCGGATGGTTCTCGTGGGTCAGGTCAATCGCGACGTCGTTGGGCTCATCAATGCCCACGGACCGTTCGCTGTGGGCATGTCCGGCGAGGACGCGCATCTGCTGACGGCCGAGCGCCGGGGAGCGCTCGTCAACGGCGAGCTAGTCGACATCGGTCAGGTCGGGGACGTCACCCAGGTACGTCCGGCCACCGTCACCGCGCTGCTCGATGCCGGCCATATCCCTGTGGTTGCAGGGGTTGCGCGCGGTGAGGACGGAGACCACGAGACGGTCTACAACGTCAACGCTGATACGGCCGCCGCTGCGATGGCACTGGCGGTCCAAGCCGAGAAGCTCGTCATCCTGACCGATGTCGAAGGGCTGTACGCGAACTGGCCCGACACCGACGAGGTCATCAGCGAGGTGAGCGCCGATGAGTTGGAGGCGATGATGCCCGGGCTGGCAAGCGGCATGGTGCCGAAGATGGAGGCCTGCCTTCGGGCCGTGCGCGGCGGTGTGCCGCAGGCGCACGTGCTGGACGGCCGCGTCGAGCATGCGATCCTGCGCGAGATCTTTACCGACTCCGGCATCGGGACCATGGTGACCCCATGAGCGTGACGCCCAACGAGAAGCTGCTCAGCCGTCGCGATGACGTCTTCATGAACAACTATGGCCGCCCGCCGATCGCTCTCGTGCGCGGGCAGGGCAGCACGGTCTACGACGCCGATGGCCACGCGTACCTCGACCTCATCGCGGGAATCGCGGTGTGCCTGCTCGGCCACGCGCATCCGAAAGTGATCGAGGCCGTCACCAGTCAGCTCTCGACGCTTGGCCACACCAGCAACCTGTACGCCACCGAGCCCGCTGTCGGCCTCGCCGAAAAACTCCTGCAATTGCTGGGAACTTCGGGCAGCGGCGGCCGCATCTTCTTCTGCAACTCCGGCGCCGAAGCCAACGAGACGGCCATCAAGATCGCCCGTCGGACCGGACGCCCGGAGATCATCGCCGCCGAAGGCAGCTTCCACGGCCGGACGATGGGGGCGCTGTCCATCACCGGACAGCCCTCCAAGCGGGCCCCCTTCGAACCGCTGCTGCCAGGTGCGCGGTTCGTGCCCTACGGCGACGCCGAGGCCCTGCGCGCGGCGGTCAGCAACCAGACGGCCGCCGTCTTCCTCGAGCCGACGCTGGGCGAGGGCGGCGTTGTCCCGCCGCCGGCCAGCTACCTGCAAGCGGCCAGGCAGGCGTGCGACGAGGCCGGCGCGCTGCTCGTCATGGATGAGGTGCAGAGCGTTGGCCGCACGGGTACGTGGTACGCCCACCAGCAGGCCGGGATCGTGCCCGACGTCGTGACCCTCGCCAAGGGTCTGGCCGGCGGTTTGCCGATCGGCGCCTGCATCGGGCTCGGCGCCGCCGCGAATCTGCTCCAGCCTGGCGACCACGGCAGCACCTTCGGCGGCAATCCGGTCGTCTGCGCCGCAGCGCTGGCGGTGATCGGCGTCATCGAGTCCGAGGGCCTCGTTGCCCAGGCCGCCGAGGTGGGAGTGCATCTGTCGGCCGGTTTGCAAGCGTGTGGGGCGCCGCTGCTGGCGGGCGTTCGGGGCAGCGGGCTGTGGCTCGCCATGATCCTTGGCGAGCCCGTCGCGGCCGTCGCTGAGGGCGCCATGCGCGATGCCGGCTTCCTCGTCAACACCGTCGCGCCCGACACCCTGCGGCTGGCTCCGCCTCTCGTACTCACGGCGGCTGAGGCCGACCGGTTCATCGCTGCTGTGCCAGTGGTCCTGGAGAAGACTCTGGAGATCGCTAAGGTCTCGCCATGACCACCCCGGGTCCGGGATCAGACCCCTCGCCGCAGGTGCTCGTCGTCGAGGACGATCCCAGCGTGCGGGGGCTGCTCGACACGTTGCTCACGTCCGAGGGCTATCGGGTCGTGACCGCCAGCGATGGGATCGCCGGGCTGCACGAAGCCGCTGTCAGCCGGCCCGCAGTGGTCTTGCTCGACCTCGTGATGCCTGACCTCGGAGGGCTGCGAGTGCTGCAAGAGATGCACGCCAACCCGATGCTGGCGGACGTCCCGGTGCTCGTGCTCACCGGTCGGCTGGAAGCGATCCCAGATCTTGAGGACCAGCTGGGACAAGATCGCGTCTTCAGCAAGCCGTTCGGCGTCGCCGACCTGCTCTCCCGCATTGCCGAGCTCACCGGAAAGGCGCCCACCGCATGAGCGTCCGTCACTTCCTCGTCGATACCGACCTTTCGCCCTCCGAGCAGGCTGAGGTGCTGGACCTCGCCGATGCCCTCAAAGCCCGTCGCGGCGAGGACCGGGTGAAGCCGACCGGCCCGCTGGCCGGGCGCACCGTTGCGGTCATCTTCGAAAAGCCGTCGACGCGTACCCGGATGTCGTTCGAGGTCGGGATCCACGAGCTCGGCGGCCACCCGATGGTGATCGATGCGAACAGCACCCAGCTCGGACGCGGTGAGCCGTTGCGCGACACCGCCGCCGTCCTCAGCCGTTACGTCGACGCGATCGTGATCCGCACCTTCGGCCAGGACCGCATCGAAGAGCTTGCGGCCGGCTCCGACGTGCCGGTGGTCAACGCGCTCACCGACTTCGCCCACCCCTGCCAGGCGCTCGCCGATCTGCAGACGCTGCGCGAGATCAAGGGCGATCTCAAGGGGCGCACGCTCGCGTACGTGGGCGACGGCAACAACATGGCGCACTCGCTGCTGCTCGCCGGGGCATCGGCCGGGGTGCGCGTGCACATCGCCAGCCCGCCCGGCTTCGAGCCGCTGGAACAGGTCGTCCGACACGCCAACGAGATCGGCGCCGCTACGGGCGGCGAGGCCCTGGTCATGCACGATCCGCGCGAGGCCGCCGCTGATGCGGACGCCGTCTACACCGACGTCTGGGCGTCGATGGGGCAGGAGTCGGAAGAGGAGTCGCGTTCGCTCGTGTTCAACCGTTTCCAGGTGAACGCGAGCGTCATGGCGGCCGCCCGGCCTGATGCGGTCGTCATGCACTGCCTGCCCGCCCACCGCGGTTCGGAGATCAGCGCTGACGTCCTCGACGGACCGCAGTCGGTGGTCTGGCAGCAGGCCGAAAACCGGTTGCACGCCCAGAAGGCACTGCTGCTTCATCTGCTCGGGGTGGCCCCATGACCACCGCCGCCCGGCTGCCCCTGACCAAGGCGGCTCGACAGGCGAAGGTCAGCGACCTGATCCTGCGCGGCGGTGTCCACTCCCAATCCGAGCTCGGCGATCAGCTCGATGCCATCGGCCTTTCCGTCACGCAGGCCACGCTGTCACGTGATCTGGCCGAGCTCGGCGCGTTCAAGGTCCGCGGTGCGGACGGCCTGGTCTACGCACTCCCCGCCTCCGCGCCGTCCAACGGGGCTGCCGCCTCCGGTGCCGCCGCAGGTCCGCTGCTGACGCGCCGGCTTGCGGAATTGCTCATCTCGGCCGAGGCCGCCGGGAGCATGGTCGTGCTGCGCACCCCGCCGGGCGGGGCCCACCTGCTCGCGTCCGGCATCGACGGGGCAGAACTGTCCGACGTTGCCGGCACCCTGGCCGGCGACGACACGGTGCTGCTCGTCTGCCGTCCTGGCGCTTCGGGCCATGCCCGGGCAGGCGAGGCGGTGGCCGCAGCGCTGGCTGCCCGGCTACTGGCTGCCGCGCAGCGCACCGGCTAGCCGCCACGCTCGAAACGTTCCCGTCCAACCCAGAAATCCGCACAACCACAAGAGATCCGCGCAACCACAAGAAATGCAGGGAGTCCTTTCGTGACCGCCGTCAACAGCCCATCGCCTTCCCCGAACGCGAATCCCGGCGCGCCGGGCCGGCGCGTGGTGCTGGCCTACTCCGGAGGCCTCGACACCTCCGTCGCCATCGGCTGGATCGCTCAGGCGACGGGCGCCGAGATCGTCGCCGTTGCCATCGACGTCGGCCAGGGCGGTGAAGACCTCGAGGCGATCCGCGAGCGTGCCCTCACGTGCGGGGCCGTCGAGTCGGTCGTCGTCGACGCCCGCGAGGAGTTCGCCCAGGACTTCGTCGGCCCCGCCGTCCGCGCGAATGCCCTTTACATGGACCGTTATCCGCTGGTCTCCGCGCTGTCGCGGCCGCTTATCGTCAAGCATCTCGTCGCAGCCGCGCGTACCTATGGCGCCGACACCGTCTCCCACGGCTGCACCGGCAAGGGCAACGACCAGGTGCGCTTCGAGGTCGGCATCCGGGCGCTCGCCCCGGAGCTTTCGTGCATCGCGCCCGTGCGCGACAGCGGCATGACGCGTGACCGGGCGATCGCGTTCGCAGAGGAGCACGGGCTGCCGATCGACGTGTCCAAGCGGTCGCCGTATTCCATCGACCAGAACCTGTGGGGTCGCACCGCCGAGTGCGGCGTGCTCGAGGACCCGTGGATCCAGCCGCCGGAGGACGTCTTCGTCTACACCGCCGACCCGACCGTGGCGCGTGAGGCCGATGAGGTGACGATCGGCTTCGTCGATGGCGTCCCGACCACACTCGACGGTCGCCCGCTGTCGATCTTCGATCTGGTCGCCGAGCTGAACACCCGCGCCGGCGCGCAGGGCATCGGCCGGATCGACCTCGTCGAGGACCGGCTCGTGGGCATCAAGAGCCGTGAGATCTATGAGTGCCCGGCGGCCATCACGCTACTCACGGCGCACCGTGACCTCGAGGACCTGACCCTCGAGCGTGACCTCGCCCGCTACAAGCGCGGGGTCGACCAGCGGTGGGGCGAGATGGTCTACGACGGGCTCTGGTACTCGCCGCTCAAGAACGCTCTCGACGCTTTCCTCGACAGCTCTTCGCACTCGGTCACCGGAGATGTGCGGCTGCGCCTGTGGGGCGGCACAGCGACGGTCGTCGGGCGGCGCAGCGAGCGCAGCCTGTATGACTTCGCGCTCGCCACCTACGACGTCGGCGACCAGTTCGACCAGAGCGAGGCGCGCGGTTTCGTGGACCTGTGGGGCCTTCCGTCACGCGTCTGGGCCGCCCGCGAGCAGCGGCTGGGCGGGTGATGGGCGAGCAGCCAGATGGCGGCCTGCGACTGTGGGGTGGACGGTTCGCATCATCCCCGTCGGAGGCGCTGGCCAAGCTCTCGGTCAGCGTCCAGTTCGACTGGCGGCTGGCGCCGTACGACATCGCCGGCAGCCGGGCTCATGCCCGGGTGCTGTCGCGTGCCGGGCTGCTGACCGATGACGAACTGACCCTGCTCCTTGGTGCGCTGGACGGGCTCGAAGTCGACATCGCTGCCGGGACCTTCCGGCCGACAATCGAGGACGAGGACGTCCATACCGCGCTCGAGCGCGGGCTGCTCGAGCGGCTCGGCTCGCTCGGCGGCAAGCTGCGGGCGGGCCGGAGCCGCAACGATCAGGTGGCGACGGATCTGCGGCTGTACCTGCGGGACGCGGCTCGGGCGGTGGCCCGTGAGGTCGTCGCGCTCGCCGACGCTCTTGCGGTGCAGGCCGGAGCTCACGTCGAGACGGCCGCGCCCGGCATGACCCACATGCAGCACGCCCAGCCGGTGTCTTTTGGGCATCTGCTGCTGGCGCATGTGCACCCGCTGTTGCGCGACGTCGAGCGACTACGCGACTGGGACAAGCGGGCGGCCATTTCGCCTTTGGGCTCAGGGGCTTTGGCCGGTTCGTCGCTTCCGCTCGATCCGGTGGCGACGGCCCTCGAGCTGGGTTTCACCGGCTCGGCCGCCAACTCGGTAGATGCCGTCTCCGACCGGGACTTTGCCGTCGAGTTCCTTTTCGTTGCGGCACTTATCGGGGTGCATCTCTCGCGAATCGGCGAGGAGATCGTGCTCTGGACGACGAGCGAATTCGGCTGGCTCGAGCTCGACGACGCCTTCGCGACGGGTAGCTCGATCATGCCGCAGAAGAAAAACCCTGACGTTGCCGAACTGGCGCGCGGCAAGGCGGGTCGGCTGATCGGTCATGTCGTCGCGCTGCTGGCTACGCTCAAGGGGTTGCCGCTCGCGTACGACCGGGATCTGCAGGAGGACAAGGAGCCGGTCTTCGATGCCGTCGAGACGCTGACGACCGTGCTGCCCGCCCTCACGGGCACGGTGGCAACGGTGCGGGTGCGTGCTGATCGGCTCGAGGCGGCGGCGCCCGCGGGTTTCAGCCTGGCGACGGATGTGGCCGAATTCCTGGTGCGTAAGGGGATTGCGTTCCGGGATGCGCATGAGGCGGTCGGCCGGCTGGTGTCGTGGTGCGTCGCGCATGAGCTGAACCTGGAGGAGGTCAACGATCGCGATCTCGCTGCGATCAGCCAGCACCTGACGCCTGATGTTCGGGCCGTGCTGTCGGTCCAAGGAGCCCTTGCCGCGCGTTCGGCTCCGGGTGGGACGGCTCCGGTGCGCGTGCGTGAGCAGCTGGCCGGAGTGCACGAACAGTTGGGACGCGACCGGATGTGGGCGGGTGGCGGCTGAGGCACGGCCGGCGCCGCTTCCCGCGGCGTTCTACGCGCGACCCTCGCTCGAGGTCGCCCGGGATCTGCTCGGCTGCCTGCTGACTGACGGCGAGGTCACCCTGCGCCTGGTCGAGGTCGAGGCGTACGCCGGCACCACCGACCCGGCGTCACACTCCTTTCGCGGGCCGACCCCGCGTAACTCGATCATGTGGGGACCGCCCGGGAAGCTCTACGTCTACTTCACCTACGGAATGCATTGGTGCATGAACGCTGTCTGCGGCGCCGAGGGCGATGCCTCGGCGGTGCTGCTGCGGGCGGGTGAGGTGGTGGACGGGCTGGAGAGCGCCGAGGCGCGCCGCCCGGGGGTGCGGGAACGTGATCTCGCTCGCGGTCCGGCCCGCATGGCCCGCCTGCTCGACATCACCGGCGCGGACAACCACACCGATCTGACGGCGGGAGGACCGCCGGTCACTCTCCTCGCGGGCAAGCGGATTCCCGACCGGTCGGTGCGGACTGGGCCCCGGGTCGGGCTCAACCCCCGGATGGGTGAGGCGGCGCACTGGCCCTGGCGCTACTGGGTTGACGGCTCAAAGGCCGTCTCGCCGTTTCGCCCCGGCGGACTGCGTGCCAGGAAACCGCCGCTCGTGTAAGGCAGGATTTGGCCGTGAGCTCCTCCGAAGCGACCCGTCCGCCGTCCGTTCTCGATGAGCTCGAGTGGCGCGGGCTCATCGCCCAGTCCACCGATGAGGTCGCTCTCGGCGAGGCTCTCGCCAAGGGCCCGCTGACGGTCTACGCCGGCTTCGACCCGACGGCGAGCAGCCTTCACGCAGGGAGCCTGGTGCCGCTGCTGACGTTGCGACGCCTCCAGCAGGCCGGCCACCGGCCCATCGTGATCGCCGGCGGCGCCACCGGCCTGATCGGTGACCCGAGCGGCCGCTCGACCGAGCGTGCCCTGCTTACGGCCGAAGAGGTGCAGAGCAACGTCGAGCACATCTCCGGCCAGCTTCGCCGCTTCCTCGACTTCAGCCCCGGTCCGGCCCAGGCGCTGCTGGTCAACAATCTGGAGTGGACCGAGCAGCTGTCGGCCATCGACTTCCTGCGCGACATCGGCAAGCATTTTTCGGTCAACGCGATGCTCGACAAGGAATCGGTGCGCTCCCGGCTGTCCGGCGGCGGCCTGACGTACACCGAGTTCAGCTACCAGTTGCTGCAGTCGTCGGACTTCCTGGAGCTGCTGCGTCGCTACGACTGCCGGCTGCAGATCGGCGGGTCCGACCAGTGGGGCAACATCACTGCTGGCCTTGACCTGATCCGCCGGGTCACGGGCGAGTCCGCCCACGGACTGACCGTCCCTCTCGTGACGAACGCCAACGGGGAGAAGTTCGGCAAGTCGACGGGTGGCGGGCGGGTGTGGCTCGACCCCGAGCTGACCTCGCCGTACGCCTTCTACCAATTCTTCTTGAACACCGAAGACGCCGACGTCAGCACCTACTTGCGGCTGTTCACCGACCTCGACCGCGACGAGATCGAGGCGCTGGAGGAGGCCACCCGGGAGCGTGCCTTCGCCAGGGAGGCGCAGCGCCGGCTCGCATCCGTCTTCACCGCGCTGCTGCACGGTGAGGACGAGGTCGCCAAGGTCATCGCCGCGTCCGAGGCCCTGTTCGGCCGGGGGGCGCTGGAGGACCTGCCGGCGGATACCTTGCTGGCGGCTGTCGCCGAGATCCCCACCGCCGATGTCACGCGTGCGCAGATGGATGCCGGGGTGACGATCGTCGAGCTGGCCGTAGCTGCGCGGCTGTGCTCATCCCGTTCCGACGCCCGGCGGGCGATCGATCAGGGCGGCCTGTACGTCAACAACGGCAAAGTTGCCGCCCACGACGCTCAGCTGGCGCCCGATCAACTGCTCGCCGGGTCCATTGCGCTGCTCCGGCGCGGCAAGACCAAGCTGGCTGCCGTCCGCCTCGTCTGAACTGGCGACAGGTAGCACAAACATGCCGTGGTTACAGCGGTTGTGGGCGTGTCGAGCCGATCGCGTGTGTCACAGCCGCAAAGGTCGTTCTGGGTTTGACGAACAGGACACGCGCCCGTAACTTCTGACATGCCCGAGCGACGGGGCGGCTGCATGAAGGCCACTCGGCGCAGGGGTGCTGGTCCACTGGATCGGTACGGCCATTCTGGCTCGTCAGCGCAGGTAGACCGCGCTAGGGCGATTGACAGGAGCAAGGCCCGCAGGTATGTTTGACAGGTTGCCCCAAAGCCGGTCGAGAGTCTGGCGATGGTGCGCATTCGCTCCTTGAGAACTCAACAGCGTGCCGAAAGTCAGTGCCAACCCCCGTCCGCGTGGGCCGGCAAGATCCATCCGGATCGAGCAGGTGTTGCGTGGCGGAATTTCTTGCTACTGCATTCGTGCAGTAGCGAAGGCACGATGGACGATCTACGGATCTGACGTCATGTCAGGATCGATTTCCTTGTCATCGCCCGCAGCTTCGGCTGTGTTCTATATATAGACATCAATGGAGAGTTTGATCCTGGCTCAGGACGAACGCTGGCGGCGTGCTTAACACATGCAAGTCGAACGAACCTTCGGGTTAGTGGCGAACGGGTGAGTAACACGTGGGCAACCTGCCCCGAGCTCTGGGATAACCCCGGGAAACCGGGGCTAATACCGGATATGACCCGAGAAGACATCTTCTCGGGTGGAAAGTTTTTCGGCTCGGGATGGGCCCGCGGCCTATCAGCTTGTTGGTGGGGTAACGGCCTACCAAGGCGACGACGGGTAGCCGGCCTGAGAGGGCGACCGGCCACACTGGGACT